>CAZTMA010000234.1:0-3328 GCA_964614645.1 uncultured Anaerolineales bacterium | reverse complement strand
CGCCTTCCGTGGGCCGGAAAGGCGCGAGCTGGATCCAGCCGTGCGAGTTGACGACGACGGGCAGCGCGAAAGGCGGTCGCGCGGCAAGCGTGATGGTCATGGGGCGTATCCTGTACTCTCAAACTCAGAACAGCGCCAGTTGTACCGGCTGCTGCACCTGGTAGGGCGCGACCCCGCGCGCCAGGCCGTAGCGCTGGGCGAGGCCGTCGAACAGCGCCTCAAGCTGGGCGGTCTGCTGGCCGTCGGCGTGATAACGGTCGCCGTAGCGGCGCTCGTAGATGGCCCGCAGGCCGGGAAACAGCCGGTCCAACTCGGCATAGTAGTAGTCGCGTTGCCGGTTGCGCAGGGTCATGCCGAAGCCGGGCACAACATGGCTTGCGCCGCACTCATGCGCGCGGGTGACGATGGCCGTGATGTTGGCCGCGTTGTCTTCCAGGTAGGGCAGCACGGGCATGAGCATCACGCCGGTGCGAATGCCCGCGGCCGCAAGCATCTCCAGCGCGCGGAAGCGGGCCGAGGAGGGCGGTACGCCCGGCTCGACCTTGCGCGCCAGTTCGTCGTCGGCGGCCGTAATCGTGAAGCTGGCGACCGCGCCTGCAGGGCCGGCTGCAGCGTTGATGGCCAGCAGTAGCTCCACGTCGCGCAGTACGAGGTCGCTCTTGGTCAGGATGTGGACCGGGAAGCCAAACTCTGCAATGATGGCGAGCGCCGTCGCTGTCAGCCGGAAGTGACGCTCGACGGGCTGGTACGGATCGTTCATCGAGCCGGTTCCGATGTAACCCTTGATGCGCTTGTGGGCCAGCTCTCGGCGCAGCAGCTCGGGCGCGTTGGCCTTGACCAGGACCTCACCGTCGAAATCCTCGATCTGGTAACACTCGCTGCGGGAGTCACAGTAAATACAGTGATGGCCGCACCCGCGGTAGAGGTTCAGCGTGTACTTGATGCCGAACCACGGGTCGGGGTCTTTCACTGAGGAGAGGAGCGTCTTGGCCTGGATCTCACGCACGTTCATGGCAAGGGGCATGATACCCGTAGAAGGCGTCGCTGGCAAGTGAGGGGAAACGAAGCGAGCAGGGATTGCGGATGTCGTCGGAGTCGAGGCTTCAGCCGTTTTGGGTGTGAACCAGCGTTCACGGGCTCACCGGCGAAAGCCTCGACTCCAGTTTTGCGGTTATGCTGGCTCGGTGTGCTGTGGCGAAGCCACAGCCGAGACCGGCCAGAGTAGACTGTATTATTCGCTGATGCCCTGCATCAGGATGGGCAGGAACATCGAGTTGGCGGTCGGGCCGCTGTGCGCGGCGGTCAGGAGCGCGTTCCAGAAGAACATGTACGTTCCGGTGGTCTGCGCCCGATAGAGGACATTCGGCGCCAGCAGGACGACGTGGCCTGCGCCCAGGGGCGCGTCCACGATGGCAATCTTGCCGCGCAGCCCGGCGTCGGCTGTGTCGCTCAGGTATCCGCTGAGGAGCAGGTCGCCATCATCTGCCGCCGGATAGGTGGCGACGATGGTGGCGTCGCCCGTTACCCCACTGAAGTAGGGCGTCGAGCTCTCGCACCAGAGCGCTTCCACCTCGTCGTAGCCGTAACCGACCGGCGTGGACGTATCCACCTTGATGCGCACGATCGAGCCGGGGCAGCCTGCGGCAGGAGCGGCGTCAACGCCCGCGACGCCAGCCGTGGCCGGGGGCGCGCCGCCGAAGTCGGGGATGGCCTCGGGGTCGTCAGGGATGGGCACCGCGGCCATCGCCGCGACGCTGGCGGGGACGCTTACGCCCAGGCCCCAGCCCTGGTCGATGGGCAGCATGGTGCTGCGGCCCTGCAGGACGAGCGTGCCGCCCGCCTCCACGAAGGCCTTCAGCTTCGCGGCGCCTGCCGCGCTGATGCCGGGCCGGTAGGCCGGCGGGGTGGTGGAGGACGTGCCGCTGCCGTTCAGGAGGGTGGCGGTCGTCATGTCGGGAATGATGATGACGTCGAAGCCCTCCACCGTGCCGGTCTGCACGTCGGTCGGGTAGAGCCGGGTGTAGTCCCAGCCCGCGCGGTCCAGCCGCATGCGCGTCCAGCCTTCCGGCATGGTCGTGTTGCTGCTGTTGTTGGATGAGTAAATCGCCACGTGGGGCTTGACCAGCCGGGTCGCGGGAACGCTGCCGGCCGTCGAATAGGCCGTCAGGCCGAGGTCGGCCACCAGCGTGGCCAGCACATTGTGATCGGCCTGGGAGCCGGTCGTCCGCACGACGAACGTACCAGCCGGGAAGGTGCGGCCGTCCGCGGTGAACGGTGCATCGGCCTGGCTGACCGACAGGTTGGGGTTGGCCCAGAGCTGGGGCAGCGCGGCAGACAGGTTGTTGTTCGAGCCGTGCTCGATGATGTAGTGCCGCGCGGGGTCGCCGGTCAGCGTGCCCTCATACGCCACCTCTGCAGTGACAGGGACCAGGCTCAGCCCGGGGGGCAGCGGTGTGCTCAGCTCGACGACTTCGACGTCACGCATCAGGCCATACGTCCAGGCGGTCACGTCGTAGGGCGTCTTGACCGGCGGATATGTCTGCACCATGAGCAGGTTCTTGACGGTCAGGCCCAGCGGCTGATCGGTCCGCACGATGTAGTCGCCCGCGGCGAACTCTCGGCCGTCCGCGGTGAACGCCGCACCCGCGCGATCCACCTCGAAACCCTGGAAGATGTGCAGGTTGTTGACCAGGTCCACCACGTCTGCGTTGTCGCCGGCGTCCTGCGGGATGACGAACGCATAGGGCGCAGTGCTCGTCGCCTTCTGCATGTTGGTCTTGGCCTTCATGTAGAAGTTGTAGAGCATCATGTCCTTGTTCTTTGAGGTATAGGTCAAGTCGTTGCGGATGGCGTCCTCTTCGAGGTTCACGGCATCCATCAGGTGCCACGTAAAGGGCACCTCGTAGGGCAGCGGGTTGAACCACGAGCGGACGCGGGTGGAAGGCCGGGTCATCTCGCGCGGGGTTGCGCGGATGGCGCCCTGCAGCTCATAGAAGCGGCCATGCGTGTTGTGCATGTAGCTATAGCCGTGGTTGTAGCCGGGATACCACATGTCGGCGTAGTCGTAGGTGTAGACGCCTTCCCAGCCTGCGGCGATCAGTTGCGCGATGTTGTAGCCCGCAAACGCAAGCCACTCGGAGACCGTGATGGGGCTGACCGCCTCGTTGGTCGGATCGGGGCCGGGCGACATGTAGAGCATATCGCGCGTCTCGTGGAGGTCGTGGTACACCGTGGGCAGCCACTCGTTGCGGGCCAGCACGTTGGCCTGCGACTCGGCCAGGCTGATGCCCAGGAAGTCGCGGTTGTTGTCGTGGTTGACGTACTTGCC
>CAZTMA010000233.1:0-3405 GCA_964614645.1 uncultured Anaerolineales bacterium | reverse complement strand
CTGGTCTACTGGTTCGCCTACCTGCGACCCAAGAAGGTCGCCGCGAAGAGCGTCCCAACGGCTGCGAAGTAAGGTCTTAAACGCAGGGCTGGATAGACAGCGCGGCCATCAACGAATACGAAGCGAATAAGCGAATTGCCCCACCGGGCCACGATTCGTTTATTCGTTCCGGCGCCGCAGCGCCATTCGTTGATGGCCGCGCCGCGCATCACCCTCCCGCAATCGCCCCCACGATCCACAGCGGCTCCGCGCCGCTTGCGACCGCGTCCGGCAGCGGCGCGTCCATCGCGTCATGTGACAGGTCCCGCTTGAGCGCAAAGAACCGCATGAGCGGCCGGCGCTTGCCCGTCACCTGGTCGCGGATGGTCCCGCGCAGCATCGGGTAGGCGGCCTCGAGCGCGTCGAGCACCGCGCTGATGGTCGCCTCGCCCTTCACCTCCAGCTCGACTTCCCGCCCGGTTTTCGCCAGGATCCGCAGATGGGGCGGCAGCACAACGCGCATCATGACAGCGTCTGCACTTCGACGGACAGCACGGCCGGCAGGTGCTGCGCGATCGCCGTCCAGGTGTCGCCGGCATCGGCCGACGCGTAGACCTGCCCGCCCGTCGTCCCGAAGTAGATGCCGCACGAGTCGAGCGAGTCCACCGCCATCGCCTCCCGCAGGATGTTGACGTAACAATCGCTCTGCGGCAGCCCGTTCGTGAGCGCCTCCCACTCGTTGCCGCCCGTCCGGCTGCGATAGACGCGCAGCTTGCCGTCCGGCGGGTAGTGCTCGTAGTCGCTCTTGATGGGCACCACGTAGACCGTCTCCGGCTCGTGCGCGTGCACGGCGATGGGGAACCCGAAGTCGCTCGGCACGTTGCCGCTCACCTCGTGCCACGAGTTGCCTGCATCATCGCTGCGCATGATGTCCCAGTGCTTCTGCATGTACAGCACGTCCGGCCGTGCGGGGTGCATCGCGATGCGGTGGACGCAGTGGCCGACCTCCGCAGCCGGGTCGGGCATGAAGTCGGAATGGAGGCCCTGGTTGATGGGCCGCCAGGTCTCCCCCGCATCGTCGCTGCGGAATGCGCCTGCGGCCGAGATGGCGACGTACATGCGGCCCGGGTGCTGCCCGTCCAGCAGGATGGTGTGCAGGCACATGCCGCCCGCGCCCGGCGCCCAGTCGGCCCCGGTCGGATGCCCGCGCAGCCCCGAGAGCTCCTGCCACGTCTGGCCACCGTCGGTCGACCGGAACAGCGCCGCGTCCTCCACCCCTGCATACACCGTCTCCGGCTCAGTCAGCGCGGGCTCGAAGTGCCAGACGCGGGCGAACTCCCACGGATGCTGCGTCCCGTCGAAATACTGGTGCGTGCCGGGGATGCCGTCGTACACGAACTGGTTGCCGACCGTGTCCCAGGTCTTGCCGCCATCGTCCGAGCGCTGGACCGTCTGCCCGAACCAGGAGTTGGACTGCGAGGCATAGAGCCGGTCGGGGTTGACCGGCGAACCCTTGACGTGGTAGATTTCCCAGCCCCCGAAGTGAGGGCCGTCGATGTGCCATTGTCGCCGCTGGCCGTCCGCCGTCAGGATGAACGCGCCCTTTTTTGTTCCTACGAGAACCCGTACACTACTCATCACATACTCCTTCCACAAACTTCACATCTGGCATGTGGATTCACGTTCGGCGCAAGTCTAGCACAAATGTACGCTTAGTGCAAGTCTTGTGCATACCACACCCTGCCCTGCCTGCCCTCCCTGCTTTCCCTCTCACACCCACATGGGGTATCATGACGCCAGCTCAACACGGAGGATGCAAGCCATGGACGTCACCAAGTACAATCGCGAGGCCTGGAATCGGGAGGTCGACAAGGGCAACGAGTGGACCCTGCCGGTCGGCCCCGAGGTGATTGCCGCAGCGCGGCAGGGCGAATGGTCGGTGCTCCTGACGCCGACGGTCAAGGTGCCGCGCGAGTGGTTCCTGCCCATGCCCGGCTGCCGGATCCTCTGCCTGGCGTCCGGCGGCGGGCAGCAGGCGCCCATCTTCGCGGCGGCCGGCGCGCAGGTCACGACGCTCGACAACTCCCCGCGCCAGCTCGAGCAGGACCAGCTCGTCGCGCAGCGCGAGGGACTGACCATCCGCACGGTGCTCGGCGTGATGGCCGACCTGTCGGCCTTCGGGGACGGCGAGTTCGACCTCATCTTCCACCCGGTCAGCAACGTCTTTGCGCCCGAGGTGCGCCCGGTCTGGCGCGAGGCAGCGCGGGTGCTGCGGATGGGCGGCGTGCTGCTGGCCGGCTTCAACAACCCGATGGACTTCCTGTTCGACTTCGACCTGGCCGACAAGAAGGGCCAGATGCGCGTGCGCTACAAGCTGCCGTACTCCGACGTGGGTAGCCTGTCGAAGCGCAAGCTGGCCCAGCGGATGCGCGAGGGCTGGCCGCTGGAGTACAGCCATTCGCTGGAGGACCAGATCGGCGGGCAGTGCGAGGCCGGGTTCCACATCACGGCGCTCTTCGAAGACCGCTATCCGCCCGAGGCGAAGGACGTGATTTCCGACCACATGCCGACCTTCCTGGCGACGCGTGCAGTGAAGGCGAGCTGACGCCTGAATTACGAATTACGAATTAGGAATTGAGAATTACGAACGAGGAACCACGTTTGACCACCGAGGCAATCCAACCTCGTAATTCATAATTCTTAATTCGTAATTGAGGGGACCTGCTATGCTGGACATATTATCCGTACTCTCAGAGGATATCATCAAGCTGCTGGCCGCAGTGGTGATCGGCAGCCTGATCGGTGCGGAGCGCGAGTACCATGATAAGGCGGCCGGGCTGCGCACGCTGATCCTGATCTGCGTCGGCTCCACGCTCTTCACGCTCTTCTCCGTCGACATCGCGCGCAATATGGACCCCGGCCGCGTGGCCGCACAGATCGTGACGGGCATCGGCTTTATCGGCACGGGCGTGATCCTGCACGAGCGCGGCCGCGTGCGCGGGGTAACTACCGCCTCGACCATCTGGTTTACAGCCGCCTTGGGCATCGGCATCGGCATCGGCCAGGGAGTCTTTGCGTTCATCGCGACCGTGCTGGCGCTGTTCGTCCTGCGCGTGCTGCCCGCCATCGAGAAGCGGATGGAGCAGACTTCGGTGTTCCGCGACTACCAGATTATGACGGACCTGAACCCCGAGAAACCGAAGGAGATCGAGCGGCTTTTCAGCGATGCGGGCTTGAGCGTCAAACACGGGCGAACCAGCAAGCGCAAGGGTCAGCTGGTGACGGAGTGGATCGTGGCCGGCAAGGCCGACGCGCACGAGCGCGCCATCGCCAAGCTGATCCGTGACCCGGCGGTGAAGGGGCTGGAGTACTGACGGGGTGACGGGGTGAAGAGGTGAACAGGTGAACAGGTGAACAGGTGAAGAG
>CAZTMA010000232.1:0-3456 GCA_964614645.1 uncultured Anaerolineales bacterium | reverse complement strand
GACCACGCCCTGCGGCTGCGGGTCGTGCGCACCGACGGCAACTACGACGAGTACGTCGCCAAGTTCACCCTCGCCAACCGCTAGACAACGAACCAGCCTGGGAGGATCGCCTCCCAAAAATAGACCCTCGAGGTCCGTACCGGGAAGAGCCTGGTACGAACCTCGAAGGTCTTTGGTTTAACCCTTCCACCACGAAATATGCTATGATGGTTGCCTGACTCGCGTTTTCATCCGTCACAACTGCTCATGCCATCAACCACACGCTCAGCAATTCCATCGACCGGCCTGCCGGAGGTCGCGCAGACGGAGTCCGCGGCTCACGGCTGGCTGTCACGCGGCCGCGACCTCCGGCTCGACGTGCTGCGCGGGTTCTGCGTGCTGGCGATGATCGTGAATCACATCTCCGGCGGCTCGCCCCTGCACCTGCTGACCGGCGGCGACCGCTTCTTCACCTCCGCCGCAGCCGGCTTCATCGTGATTGCGGGCTGCACCGCAGGCATGGTCTACCGCAAGCTGGTCGAGCGCGACGGCCTCGTTCCCGCGATGCTCAAGGCCTGGCGGCGGGCCTGGAGCCTCTACCTGCTCACCGTGGGCCTGACCTTCTTCATCGTGCCCATCTCGGAATTCATCGACCTGCCCTGGTCCAGCGGCCTGGACCTCTCGCGCAGCCTGAAGTTCGTGTTGAGTGTCCTGACGCTGCACCAGACCTACACCCTGGTCAATATCCTGGTGCTCTATACGTTGCTCTTCGCGGCGCTGCCTGCCGCGCTCCTGTTGCTATCCCAGGGACACGCGCGGGTGCTGCTGGCGGGGTCCTGGCTGCTGTGGCTCGTCTACCAGGTCTACCCCGACATCGCCACCGTTCCATGGACCGTCAACGGCGGCTACCTGTTTGCGTTCTCGGCCTGGCAGGTGCTCTTCTTCACCCCGCTGGTGCTGGTCTACCGACGGGGGCGCATGCCCGACCTGGCGCCGCCCACCCTGCACCGGCTGCACCTGTTGACCGGCCTGGCGACCGCGGCCTTCATCGCGTACTATGCCCTGTTCAACCTGCCGGCTGGGTGGCTGCCGGGGCCGCTGCACGTCGTGCGGACGGCAGGCGAAGGACTTTACGCCTGGGCCTGGCAGGCCTTATTCAGCAAGGCCCGTGTCGGCATTGGTGGGATCATCGCGGCCGCGGCCCTATACAGCTTCCTGTTCCTGAGCCTGACCCGCTGGTGGCGAACCCTCTCGCGGCTGGTCCAGCCTCTGCTGTTGCCGCTGGGCCAGCACGCCCTATACGCGTGGACGGTCCATATCTTCGTGATAGTCGTGCTGGGTCTTAGCCTCAAGGCTCTCGGGCTGAACGAGGACAATCCGTGGCTCAACACCGTGCTTCAGATCGGGATGGTCGCGCTCATCTGGCACCTGACCCGGCGGCAGTTCCTCGCCGTCACCCCGCGTACGCGGCCGTACTGGTACGCCGGCCCGCTCGTGCTGGCCCTGCTGACCCTCCTGGTGCTCCAGCTCCCGCACTTCGCGGTCCCATGATGAGCCACCGAGCACCCAGAGGACATCGAGGGCGATCCTGGGCAGTACGCTGCTCAAATCTCCGTGATCTCTGTGTCCTCTGGGGCTAACGCGCGGCTCATCATTCCCAGCCGCGCAGCCGTGAACCGGAGGAGGGCCAGCGTCGCCTCCACATCTTCTGCGGGTGTCTCAACGTGCCGGCGCTGCAGCGTGAGGCTGCGCTCGATCAGCGCGGACCAACGCCCTGCCGGCCCCAGGGCCACCGCCTGCGCGGCCTGTGGCTTGGATGCGACATCCCCGGTGTCAAGCGTATAGAGCAGGCGGCAGAGGGTCAGCACCACGAAGGCCTGGCCCGTCCTGTCCTCCAGCCACGCCAGCCATTCGGGATCGCGCTGTGAAAGGGCCAGCCAATCGCTCACGATCACGGCCGCAGCCTCGCGCATGGCGCGATAGCTTACCGGCGCGACCAGTTCGTGCGGGTCCGGTCCGACCACGGTCACGCCGTGCTCGCGTAACGAATGACACTGGAATGGCCAGCCGTCTTCGAGGGGCAGCAGCACGACCGGCTCGCCTTTCTCGACCTGCGGGTACTTGGCGCCCCCGGCATTCCTGCCTTGCAGGATGGCGGCCGGGATGTAGGCAGCCTCCACTCTCGCGGCCCACGGCGAACCGCTTGCGTCGAAGCGCCGGTGGAGCTCACTCAGAGCGACGAACTGTTCGGGCGACAACTCACCGTCCGTCGCCACGAGGAAGTCAATGTCGCTGCCCGCCGGATCGAAATCGCCAAGCGCGAGCGACCCATAGACGTACATGCCGATGAACCGGCTGCCCAGTATGCCCTGCAGGGCCGTCCCCAAGTCGCCCAGCACGGCATTGACGTCAGGATAGGCCGTCGGCCACGAAACGTCAGACGCCATCGGTTCCTCTGTTGCTTCGCAGGCGGTTTTCCTGGCCCAGGAGTGCCTCCCAACAATCGATCTTATTGAACGATACTCATCGAGTCCGTGACCTCCCCTGCGAAGCCATTGGCCGAGCCGTCCCAGCACATCGACCAGGCACAAGTCGTTGTGTTGCCCAGGGAGCCTGGCGTGCAAACGAAGATGTCCGAGCCATCTCCGCTGACCCCGCTCACGCTGAAGTTACCCACTGTAGTCAGGTAGATTCTCCCCGCGCTATCGACCCAGATGCCATTCACGTCCTCATTGGCAGAGTTCGACAGGCCTACGTCGGAGCCGTCGAAGTACATGGTCCATGTACCGCTGGTCGCGGCGCCGAGCGCAGCCGGCGTGAAGGCCAGCACATCCTCATCCGTACCCGACGCGCCGGTGACAGACACGTTGCCGAGGGTGCTGATGAGCAGCCGGCCATCCGGCAACAAGGCAAAGGCATCCACGTCTTCGTCGTTGGTCGACAAGCCGGCATCCGAGCCGTCAAAGTACCACTGCCATGTTCCTGCCGTGGTGCTGCCCGTGGAGGTTGGGACAAAGCGCAGGATATCCGAGTCATCCACTGCTCCGAAGCCGCTTAAGATGAAGGCGGTGTCGAAGCTCATCAGGAGCGAGCCGTCGGTCTGCAGCTCGAAGCCGTCGATATCGGTGTTGGTCAGCCCGATATCCGAGCCGTCGATAAACAGCGACCAGGCGCCGGTGTCCATATCCTTGATCAGCACGTCTTCATCCGCAAAATCAACCCCTTCGGCCCCGCCTGACGAGTTCGACCCGAGGTAGAGCTGGGTGACGGAGAATGGCGTCGCAGTCGGCGGCGGCAGCGTCGCAGTCGCGGTCGGGTTGGGTGTAGCAGTCGGCGACGGCAACGTCGCAGTCGCGGTCGGGTTGGGTGTAGCAGTCGGCGGCGGCAGCGTCGCGGTCGCGGTCGGGTTGGGTGTAGCAGTGGGTGGCTGCAGCGTCGCGGTCGCGGTCGGGCTGGCTGTCGCAGTTGGCGGCGGCA
>CAZTMA010000231.1:0-3635 GCA_964614645.1 uncultured Anaerolineales bacterium | reverse complement strand
TTGTCGTTTGTGTGCATATGCGCTATATATCATGAGTTCAGCGACCGCGCAAATGAAGAGGTGAACGGGAGAGCAGGAGAACAGGTGATATAGGGGCCACCTGCGGTTGCTCTGCTATCGGCACTCACTGGAGTCGAGGCTTCAGCCGGTTACACTGTAAGCGCCGGTCCACACCCAAACCGGCTGAAGCCTCCACTCCACATCACCTGTTCTCCTGCTCCCTTGTTCTCCTGTTCACCTCTTCTCCCGTTCACCTGTTCAGCGAAGCGCCAGAAGCGCGTCGAACGCGGCGGCAAAGCAGCCCGAGGGCGCGGACACCAGCCCGGCGCCAACCATGCCCAGCCCCGGCTCGCGGTGCGCGATGCCGGTATTCAGCCGGGGGGTGATGCCCGTGCGCATGACCTTGCGCACGTCGATGCCGACCGGCGTTCCCCGGAAGTTGAGTGCGGGCAGCGTGAACGCGGGGTGCTCGCCCTGTGTGATCTCGTACATCTCCAGCGTCGCGTTCAGCGCATCCGCCGGGGTGCCGCCCACGAACTTGACGATGGCCGGCGCGCCTGCCAGCGCAAATGCGCCGATGCCGCCTGTCTCGGTGATCGCGCTGTCACCGATGTCCGGGTTGGCGTCCGCGGCCGTGAAACCTGGCAGCCACAGGCCGTCCACCAGCGGCGCGGGCGCGGTGAACCAGCGGTCGCCCGTTGCACTGACGCGGACGCCCCAGTCCGTCCCGTTGCGCGCCATCGTGGTGACGAGCGTGCAGCCGGGGATGCCCTCTGCGGGCATGAGCATCGCCTTCATCGCAGGCATCGAGAGGTTGAGATAGAAGTGGTCGTTGCCGTCGATGAAGCGCAGCACGTCTGCGACCGCCGCGCGGTCCACCACTGCCTGCACCAGCGCGGGCGCGATGGTGCGGATGAAGAGGGAAGTGCCGGCCTTGTTGCGGTTGTGGCACTCGTCGGCCATGTGCAGCGCCTGGGCCGTCATGCTGCGCAGATCGATGGGGCCGGTCACCTCCAGCGCCGCGGCCAGTGCGGGGTACAGCACCGCGTCCATCCATTTGAGCCGCTGGATGACCTCCAGCCCGTACGCGCCGTAGCGCAGCACCTTGCCCAGCCCCTCGTTCTGCGTGGCATAGGCCAGGTTGCCGAAGGTCTCGTTGCGGACGATGAACACGGGCATGGACGGGCTGATGATGCCGGCCATCGGGCCGACCGCGCCGTAATGGTGGCAGGGCGCGAACTCGATCTCGCCCGACGCGGCCAGCGCCGCAGCGTCTTCCGGGGTCTCGGCCAGCCCCTCGTAGATGAGCGCGCCCATGATGGCCCCGCGCGTCGGCCCGCACATGCGCGCCCATTCGATGGGCGGGCCGCTGTGGGTGATGAGCAGGCGGCCCCGCACGGGTGCAAAGCCGGGGATCACGTCGCGCGCACGGCCCATGCCGACGAGCAGCGGCCGGCCCGTCGTGATACGCCCGAACGCCTCCGCGTTGGCCGCCTCGATGTCGACGCCGGAGGCCGTGTGCGTCAGTTCCGCGTACCCTTCGAGCGGCGGCCGCCATTCGACGGCAACCGGGTTGGCGCCCTGCGCGGCCATGCTGTCATGGAACGATTCCAGGCCGATATTGATGGGCCGAAGAGGTTGGCTGAATAGGTCCATACTATTTCCCCCTTGACACGCAGGATACTGCGAGTATATACTCGCAGTATAGATATGAGTATAGATTGAGGTGCTATATGACGGTCCATTCCACCAAGGTTATGATTACGCTGCCGCCGGCCCTGCTTGCGGATATCGACGAGCAGGCTGCCCAGCACCAGACCAGCCGCAGCGGCCTGATCCGGCTGGTGCTGGAGCGCTATCTCGCTGAACAACGGCGGTCTGTACTGCGAGAGCAGCTCAAGGAAGGTTATACCGTCAACTACGAGCGCGATCGGCAGATTGCGGAGGAGTTCGCGCACGCAGATTACGAAGTCACCATTGACAACGCGCCATGGGATGAGGAGGTGTAACGCAATGGCCCGCCAGTGCCGTCGTGGCGAAATCTACTATGCTGACCTCAACCCCGTCATCGGCCACGAACAGGGCGGTCGCCGCCCCGTTCTGGTCATACAGAACGACACGGGCAATCGTTACGCCTCCACAACGATCGTCGCGCCGTTGACCACGTCGCTCAATGAGCGCGTCTATCCCACAGAAGTGCGTGTCCCTGCCGATGAAGGCGGCCTGCCCGCCGCTTCATCGGTCCTGCTCAGCCAGGTCAAGACGATCGATAAGGACCGCCTCGAACGACGGGTCGGTCAACTCGGTCCCTCCGTGATGCAGCAGGTGGATCGAGCGTTGATGATCAGCCTGGGACTGACAGACATATAAGCGCCTGCCAACGGCGCGCGGCCACAACCTACCCTCCGAGCACCGCCGCGAACTGCTCCAGCGCCCAGTCCAGCTCGGCGCGCGTGATGACGAGGGGCGGCGCGATGCGGATGACGTGCTGGTGCGTCTCCTTGCAGAGCACGCCGCGCGCCATCAGTGCCTCGCAGAAGCGCCGCGCGCCGCCCGCCTCCGGGTGCAGTTCCACGCCGACAAGCAAGCCCTTGCCGCGCACTTCCTTGATGTGGGGACTGTTGAGCTTGCGCAGTGCCGCCATCAGGTATTCGCCCTGCACCGCGGCATTCTCGATCATCCCTTCCTCGACGAGCACGTGGAGTGCCATGCGCGCGACCGCGCACGCCAGCGGATTGCCGCCGAACGTGCTGCCGTGGTCGCCCGGCTGGAACACGCCCAGCACTTCCTTGTTGGAGAGCACCGCAGAGACCGGGTAGAACCCGCCCGACAGCGCCTTGCCGATCATAGTCAGGTCTGCCTCGACGCCGTCGTGCTCCTCGGCCAGCAGCTTGCCCGTGCGGCCCAGGCCGGTCTGGATTTCGTCGGTGACGAGCGCGATGTCATGCGCGGTGCAGATGCGCCGCACGTCGCGGAGGTAGCCCGCCGGGGGCACGATGATGCCGGCCTCGCCCTGGATGGGTTCGACCATGAACGCGACCGTGTTGGGCGTAATCGCATCTTCTAGCGCCTGTGCGTCGCCGAAGGGGATGATTTTGAAACCCGGGGTGAACGGCGCGTAGCCGTCGCGGTACTGCGCCTCGGTGCTGAAGCCGACGATGGTGACGGTCCGCCCGTGGAAGTTGTTCTCGCAGACGATGATCTCGGCCTGGCCGTCGGGCACGCCCTTGACCTTGTAGCCCCACTTGCGGACGGCCTTGATGCACGACTCGACGGCCTCCGCACCGCTGTTCATCGGCAGCGCGGTGTGTGAGTGCGTCAGCTCGCAGAGTTCCTGGTAGAACAGCCCGAGCTGGTCGTTGCGGAACGCGCGCGAGGTGAGCGTGAGCCGGGCAGCCTGCTCCTGCATGACCTGGACGATCTTGGGATGGCAGTGGCCCTGGTTGACTGCGGAGTAGGCCGAGAGGCAGTCCATGTAGCGGTTGCCTTCGACGTCCCACACCCACACGCCCTGCCCGCGCGTCAGCACGACGTCGAGCGGCTTGTAGTTGGTGGCGCCATACTTGGCTTCGAGCGCGATGTAGTCCTGCGTATTCACGATGACCCCCTTGTCAGTAGTGGGCGCAGTTTAGCAC
>CAZTMA010000230.1:0-3658 GCA_964614645.1 uncultured Anaerolineales bacterium | reverse complement strand
CCGCGCTTGCGGCGCTAGCGCGAGATATTGATGGGCGCGAGTGCAAAGCTCAGCTCGCGCCCGTCGCCGCTGGCTGGGTCGACCTCGACCGGCCGGTAGTTGCCGGCGGCAAGCGCCAGTGTGACGGTGTTCCAGCCGGACGCCAGCTCGGTCTCGACCGTGAACGGCTGGCCGACCTGGATCTCCACATCCAATGCTGTTTCGTCGTTAATGGAGATACGCAGGACGCCGCGCTCGCCCAAGCCACCCGGCGCGTCCTTCACATGCAGGGTCACCGGCTGGCTGGAAAGTTGAACTGCACCGCGCTCCGGGCTATAGATGTACAGCGTGGCGGGAGAGGTGGCCCAGCGCCACCGGAAGCTATCCTGTTGTTCGAGGCTCCACCAGCCCGGCCCCTGCACTACCTGGAAGGAGCCTGCGCCGGCCTGCTCTCCCGCACCGCTTACCGTGAGATCCGCCGGGGCCGCATAGCAGTCCAAGCTGGAATCTCCGGCCGGACTGTCCGGAGGGAGCACCTGCACTGTCACCGGCATGACCACCGGGGTGTTCAATGCCGGTGCACCCAGCGCGCCGGAACGCCCGGCCGTTATCAGGATGCCGCCGGCATCCCGCAGCCCGGCGCGTAAGCCGGCTGTATCAGCCGCCAGGTTGATGCGGCAACCGGTGAACGGGTGCAGGGGGCCGCACGGAGGATTGCCGAACACCCCGTTAGGCAGGGTCATCTCCCACCCGAACGTGCTGTAGCCCCCATTGTGCACGATCAGTTCTGCCTGGCCGAGGGGCTCCCCCTCGCGTGCCGTGATGCACAGCGTCCCGGGAGACGTCGCGACCGCGCCGGGCCGGATGCCCCGCAGGAACTGGGGGTCGGACCAATCCCATACGCGCTCGGAGAGGTCGTTCGTGGCAGCATGCGGCGGCGGGTGGATGTTCCACCGCCACGACTCCCCGCGCATGCCGCCCGAATAATGCATGAAGGCGCTGGCCAGGACCGCAAGCCCGAAGCCGAGCGCCAAGACCCAGCCGCGCACGGCAACCGGGCGGCCGGCCGCTGCCACGACGGGGATCAGAAAGTACATGAGGAACGGCAGCACATCCGTGAAGAACCGCGGTCCGTACGAATCTCCTGCCCACCAGGTGCCCCAGTACGACATCAGGACCCAGTGCAGGGCGATAACGGCAAGCAGGACCAGGTCCAGGCGAGCTACGGTGCAGTGCCGGACTTTGCTGATGACGCCGTACGTCGCGAAGAGGAAGACCGGCGAGTACACCAGCAGGCCGCGGCCCGGGCTGATGAGCGTGCCGACAAAGGCCTGGACGTCCAACCCACCGTATCCCAGTTTGCCGGGGCTGAAGTAGGGTGGCAGCCACGCGCCGTAGATGGACCGGTTCGACACGAAGAAGGGCAGCGCGACCAGCGCTGCGGCGGCCAGGTAACCGGGCAGGTAACGCGGGTATGCCAGCGCGACATAGAGCGTCAGCAGCAGGACCGGGATGCTGTTCGTGGGCCGGACGATATACGCCAGCGCGAGGAAGAGCCCGGCAGCCTGCACGACGGCCGGACGCGTGCGCGCCAGCAGCACAAGGTAGAGCGCCAACGCAAGGAAGAGGACTGAGAAAGTGTGCTGCCACAGATCGCGGCTCGCGGTCGACCAGGCCGAGGTGCCGAAGGCGAAGATCAGGGCCAGGAGCGCCGCGCGCGGCCGGTTCAGCGATAGCCGGCCGGTGGCATAGATGACCGCTGCGCTCAGCGCAGTGATGAGGCTGGCCAAGACCAGGTGGATGCCCGCAATGATCATGATGTCGGGCGTCTGCTGCAGCCGCGCGTAGATGTCTACGTCGCGAAAGCGTTGGAACCAGGCGTCGATTACCGCGACGGCCGGTGTGACGAGGTACGGTGTTGCAAGGGGATAGGCGTAGAGCCGGTGGCCCTGCACCTCGAGGGTGGCCGCCTGGGCATAAGGGTACTCATCGAGGTATGGGTCGCCCGACTTGAGGATGCTGAGAGATGTGTTCAGCGTCCAGACCGGGTCAGCCAGGGAAGTCGTGTCTCTGCTGCTGACGTACACGCCGAAAACCACGGCGACCAGCAGCATGGCAACGGCCGGCTCCTGCCAGCGGCCCGTGCGTCCTGTGTGCATGATGTGTCCTGTCGACCCTGGCAGACAACCTTAGTTGGGCTGTGACTGGCGGAAACGTGCCTTGAGAAAGCGCGGATAGTACAGCCGGTTGTCGCTCATCAGGTTGGTCTGGCTCAGCGAGTTCGTCGCATAGGTGAGGATGAGGTCAGCGCCCTCGCCTGTGAGCTCCGGGTGAGCCTTACCGGCATAGATCATCACATCTTTGATATCGTACTCCTCGGGGCGGTAGAAGGTCGTCGTGGCGCTCCATGGGCCGGTCGGCGCGGGCGCCAGGCGGAATGCCAGCTCCGCCTGCGGAAACCCGACGGTTTGGATGCCGAGATACTGCTGCACGGTAGGGTCCTGGTGGACCGTGAACTCGGTTTGGCCGCCGGTGTAGAGCGGGTCGGGCAGGGCTGCCAAGTCCCCCTGCACGACCCATCCGTCGTCGTCGCCCGTCCACCACTGCGGCCGTGCCAAGTCATCCGCCAGCACCTCGGCCACCGGCCAGCGCACGAGGTAGATGTCGTGGCTCGGCTCCTGGACGCTGTAGACGTAGACGTAGTCGCCTTCGAGCATCGCGCCGCCCGAGATGAGCACGCCGAAGTCGTTGGCCGGCGTGTCGAGCCAGCTGAGCTCCCATTCCTCGGACGGGCCGTCGATGCCCGTGAGGGTGACCGCAGCCCAGCCCTCGGTTGCAAAGCCCAGCCCGCCGGCTGCCTTGCGCACGACCATCAGGAAGACGATGACCCGGTCCTCCAGCCGTACGCCATGGCCCGGCCAGTACCACAGGTCGCCCCGCTCGGGGAAAAACGACTGCGGCAGGTAATCGACCAGGGGCCAGTGGAAGTCCATCTCCGCGGTCGAGGGATCGTAGCCGGTCTGCACTGCGATGCTGTTGCGGATCATGATGGACCCCTGGCGGGAGCGGCGGGTGTCATAGGTGATGAAGCTGTCGCCGAACAGCCAGAGCACCCGACCGTCGCCCAGGTCAATCGAGTAGGCATCGTCTGAGCCGACCCAGTTCGGATCGCTGCGGAAGAGGGCATCGGCCTCCGGCCAGGGCTCCGCGTCGATGCCGGCCAACGTGCCCGAGGCCCCCTGGGCCTCTGCGGTTGGCATCGCTGTTGGTAGCGGAGCTTCTGTCGGAGGCGTCTCAGTCGGGGCGGCTTCTGTAGCCGGCGCTACCGTCGCCGGCGATGTGGCTGAAGGCGCTTGCTGCATGGGGATCCCCTGGCAACCGCTGATGATTGCCGTCATGAGGATCAGAGCCAATAGCAGGTAAGTCTTGCTGTTCATGTGGGGATTTTAGCGCGGAAGGGGCCGAAATGACAAAGAGCGGAGGTTGAGGTTACTCGTTACTCATTCGTCTCTTGACGAGCAATGAGTAACGAGTAACGAGTAACGAGGAATCCGGCGTTACGCCATCATCAGGTACGGTTCTTCGATCAGACCCTTGATGTACTGCAGGAAGCGCGCGGCGGGCGCGCCGTCGATGATCCGGTGGTCGAACACGAGGCTCAGCGTCAGCATCTGGCGCA
>CAZTMA010000229.1:0-3754 GCA_964614645.1 uncultured Anaerolineales bacterium | reverse complement strand
TGATGGTCTGTCCCGGCGTGAGCGTTTCAGCATCCGGGCCGGTGGGCGTCGTCACGCAGGACATGGTGTCCAGGTCCCGGCCGAAATCGAGGGCCAGCGACCAGAGCGTGTCGCCGGGCTGGACGGTGTAGCTGAAGGCGTCTTCAGGCGTATCGGGGTCCCGGGCCGGGCCGGTCGCGCTGCTGACTACGAGCGGCAGGAGGATGAAGTGCTGCTCGCGGTCGGCCTCCGGCGTCTGCATGGCCTCTTGGAAAGTCAGAGGGCGCGGCGTAGCGGTCGGCTCCGGGGTCGGCGTCGTGATGACAGGCGTCGGTGGCGCTGCCCATCCTGCGTCAACAGACACGAGGAGCAGGAACGCGACCAGACACAGTTGTATGAGCATGCGATTGGGGGTGGTCATACACGCGCATCATACACGAAAAGACGGCCACGTGCAATACCCGGAATGGGTTAAAATAAAAGGCAGAGCGTCAGACGCTCTGCCTTGGTCATCATGTCAATCGGTGAGAAAGTTTAGGCGGCTTCACGCAGCAGCGGGCGGAACTTGTAGCCGTACACGATCTGTCCTTCGTCGCCTTCCTGGGTCAGCTTGCGCGTCACCATCTCGACGGGCATGCCGATCCTGACTTCCTCGGTATCCACATCGGTCAGTTGCGCGGTGACCATCGGGCCTTCCGTGAGCTTGACCAGCGCCATCGTGTAGGGCGCGAATTCCTCGAAGCCCGCGGGTGCATTGTACATGGTTGTGAACGAGTACACCTCGCCCAGCCCGCTCAAGTTGGTCCAGCTCTGCTTCTCCGCCGCGCAGTGCGGGCAGACATCGCGCGGGGGGAAGATATGCTTGTTGCAGTTATTGCAGATTTCAGCCTTCAGGCTGTAACGCTGTTGGCGTGTTCGCCAATTGCGCGGAATAGACATACGATTGTTCCTCCGAATAGAAGATTCCCGGTCGCTACAGGTTCAAACTGTGACGATTATAATCAGAGACCCCCATCAAAACCTACCAGATTGCGGCTGTTGACACAATCTGGCGGCTCGCTGATAGGTTTTGACAGGTTACGCCGCGGCCAGGATGTGCGTCAGCACGGTCGCGCCGCTCCCACCGATGTTCTGGGCCATACCGATCTGCGCGCCGGGAACCTGGTTGGCGCCGGCCTGGCCGGTCAACTGCTGCACCAACTCAACAACTTGGTAGATGCCGGTCGCGCCGACCGGATGTCCGCGCGACTTGAGCCCGCCCATCGTGCTGATGGGGATCCGGCCATGGATGCCGATTTCCTCGTCCGCGGCCAGGCAGACGCCGGCCCCCCGCGGCGCAAAGCCCGCAGCTTCCAGCGACAGCGCGGCCATGATGCTGAACGCGTCATGCGCCTCGAACACCTGGATGTCCGCAGTGGTCAGCCGCGCCTGGGCCAGAGCCTTCTGCGTGGACAGCGCCACGGCATCGAGCGCCAGCGGGTCGCGGCGGTCGTGAATCGCAAGGCTGTCGGTCGCGACCGCAGAGGCCAGGAAGTGAACCTTTGCCCTGGAGCGGTGGAAATCCGCCGCGGCCAGGACCACACATGCTGCACCGTCGCACACCGGGCTGGAATCCATCAGGTTGATCGGGTCTGCGATCATGCCGGCCTTCAGGTAGGTCGACTGGCTGATGGGCGAGCGGAACATCGCGTTGGGGTTGTTGGCCCCGTTCCGGTGCGCGTTGAGCGCGAAGCCGGCAAACTGCTCGTGCTTCACGTTGAATTCGTGCATGTAACGGCGCATGAGCAGCGCGTTCAGGCCGACAAAGCTGATGCCCTGGCTGACCTCGTACTCCTGGTCCGCCGCGGTGGCGAGGCCCGATGTCACCTCATGCCCGACCGCGTCGGTCATCTTCTCGACGCCGCACACCAGCACGACATCGTGGATGCCGCTGGCAACGGCCATCAGGCCGACGCGCAGTGCGGCTGCGCCGGAGCCGCATGCGGCCTCCACCTTCATGGCCTCGATGCCGCGCAGGCCGACGAAATCTGCGATCAGCGCGCCCAGGTGTTCCTGCCCGCCTAGCTCGCCGGACAGCATGTTGCCCACGTAGAGGGCATCCGCCGTCTCGATGCCCGCGTCTGCGAGGGCAGGCATGATGGCATCGTGCGCCAGGTGACGGAGCGACCGGCCCCAGTGTTCTTCGACGGGCGTCTGCCCGATGCCGATAATGGCTACATCTCTCATGTCCAGACCCTCAGTTCATCTGCAACTTGTGGCGGTAGCGCACGTAGGTCGCATAGTCGATGACCTTACGCCGCGCAATGTAATCCTGGGTGCGGGGGGCGCGGCCGCGGGATTCCTCGATGCGGTCAGTGACGCGGATCGAGAAGGCATCCGAGCCGGCGCCGGAACCAAACGACACCATGAAGATTCGGTCGCCCGGCTGCGCCTCGTCCAGGATCGTGGTCAGACCGATGAGAGATGACCCGGCATACGTATTGCCGATGACAGGCACGAGCAGGCCCGTCTTGATCTGTTCCGCCGTGAATCCGAGCATCTGCGCCGCGCGCTGCGGGAATTTGGTGTTGGGTTGGTGCAGGACAGCGTAGCGGTAATCCGAGGGCTGCGTGCCCATCTCCTCCAGCAAGCGCTTGCCGGCAGTCACCACGTGCTCGAAGTAGGCCGGCTCGCCGGTGAAGCGGTGGCCGTGGCTGGGATAGTGCGCATAGGCACGGCGCCAGAAGTCCGGTGTGTCGCTGACGTGCGAGAGCGTGCCTTCGAAGATGGCCAGGCTTTCCTCAGCCGGGCCGACGATGAAAGCAGCCCCGCCAGACGCAGCCGTATACTCCAGCGCATCACCGGGCCGGCCCTGTGCCGTGTCCATGCCAATCGCCAGGACATAACGTCCCATGCCCGAGCCAACAATTCCCATGCCTGCGACGATGGCCTCGCTGCCGGCCTTGCACGCAAATTCCAGGTCAGCCGCCTGGATGTTGGACGCCGCGCCGATGGCTTCCGCCACGACGGTGGAGGTGGGTTTGACGGCATAGGGGTGTGACTCGCTGCCCACCCACACGGCGCGCAGCTCCTGCGGGTCAATCCGGGCCCGTGCCAGCGCGTTGCGTGCAGCCTCGATGGACATCGAAAGGGTGTCCTCGTCCAGCCCAGCAACCGCCTTCTCTTTAATCGGGAGACCGCCGGAGCCATCCGTCCAGACCCGCGCCACTTCGGTCGCGGGCAGGCGGTAGCGCGGGACATAGGCCCCGTAACCGACAATCCCGACGTCTTGAACAGGTTTCAGCATGGAGTTCGACTCCTTATTGGACAAACGTACCGGCTGCACACGTATATTTTATTCCTACCGGTGCAGCCATAATGTAAGGTCTATCACCTTTTGTACAAGATTTGGATAGACTTTGTTAAAGCTTTGCTGTGGGATTTCCTCGTAGCATCGCGAGTATGTCACGGGCACGCTCGGCACGCACCTGCTTTTCAGCGACCAACTGTGCAGACACGCGGTCCACCTCATCCGGCAGCGCACCCGCGGCAATCGCAATCTGCCGCGCGTGCAGTGCCATGTGCCCGCGCTGGATGCCCTCGGTTGCCAGCGCTCGGATAGCGGCCAGGTTCTGCGCCAGGCCGACAGAGACAATGACCTCCGCCAGCTCGCGCGCACTCTTGACCTGCAGTACCTGCAGGGCGAACCGTGCCAGCGGATGCACGCGTGTTGCGCCACCCACCGTGCCGACGGCGAGCGGCATTTCGAGGTTCCCGACGAGCGCAGGACGCGCGC
>CAZTMA010000228.1:0-4098 GCA_964614645.1 uncultured Anaerolineales bacterium | reverse complement strand
GCCTGCTCGACGGGCCCGCTCGTGCCGTCATGCGGGTTCCACTGTTCGAAGGTGTGTTGGCCGCGGATGCTGACCCACGTGTCGACCGGCGCGTCGGACGAATTGGCGAAGAAGAAGATGTCGTGGCTTTCGAGCATCTTGTGGATGTAGCTCAGGTTGCCGGCGGCGACCGTGACCGGCTCCTCGAACCGCACGTCATACGGGAACGCGGCCCGGTCGAGTGCGGCTTGCAGGGCGGGCGCCGAGTGCTCAGGCACGAACACCGCACGCGGTCCACCATCGAACAGTGCGCTCACCACAGCGCGCACCTCGTCATCCCGGCCGGACTCTGCCGCGGCCTCAGGCAGGCAGGTCGTGGCGATGACGCGGCCGCCGCCCGCATGGAACTCGCGGATGCGCTGCAGCACGTCCGCGGATATGACACGGCAGCCGGGCAGGATCACCACGCGGTACTGCTCCCAGTTGGTCTCGTTCCGCAAGATCAGCGTGTCGCCCGTCACCTCGCATCGTTCGAGCAGCACATCGGGGTGCAGGTAGGTGAAGTCGCGGCGCACGTCCAGTGACAGCATCTCGCCCACCGCCATGTAGTCCGTCCCTACCGGGATGACGCCGCCCTGGTAGGCCATGCCCGTGCCGAAGTAGTAGTCCGCCTGCAGTGTGGCGATGGGGTACAGGACTGCGATGTCGGCGACGTGGCGGCCGCCCTGCAGGAGCGCCTGCAAGCGGGCGACGAATGTGTTGTATGCGGGCAGCGCGGACGCATACGGCTCCGTGCGGTGCGACAGCTCCGGCTGAAAGACGATGTGCGCGGGGTCGGTCCAGACGGCGTGGGGCACCATCAGGTTGATGCCCTTCGCGAACTGGTCCAGCGCCTCGCGGTACAGGTTGGCGACGGGCAGGTCGTCCATCGCACCGTAGCACTCGGTCATCACGAGCGGCCGGTCATAGTTGTACGCGGCTGAGCTCACGATCTTGTAGACTCCGGATGCGCGGCCGTAGCTGAAGATCTGGTCCACGCCCGGGATGTCCTGGTCACGGAAGCACTTGATGAGGTCGCCGGACAGCCCGACCGGGTTGGCCACTTCCTCCTGGTCCTGGTGGCCGGTCAGCCGGATGCCGTGGCTGCGACACCACTCGTTGAGCGGCCGCATGAAGCCGTCGGCATACAGGTCGGCGCGGAAGCCGAGCAGCGCGTTGCGCGCAGCGGCCGTCTCCGGGCCGATGTCGTACCAGAGCGCAGGGTAGAGGATCGCCGGGTCGAAACCGTGGCGGGCGATGAACTTGCGGTTGAACGCCGGCGTCCAGGCGCGGCCGCCCTGGATCCAGTGCATGGTCGGCTCGTCGTAGAATGCGCTGTCGATGGTCGTACCGAAGTGCTCTGCGAAATGGGCGTCGTACGTCTCGTAGGTCAGCTCGATGAAGCGCGCGGTCGCGTCCGGGTCCAGGTAGTCGACCAGTCCTCGCGCGCCGTCGGTGACGCAGACGAACAGCATGATGCGCCAGTTGCCGGTTGGCGTGCCACCTGGCGCGCCAGGTGGCACATGCCAGCTGAGCATCCCGTCTCGTACGTGCTCCGCCAGGTCGATGCGCTCGGACGTCGCGGTGTTCATGGCGACTGCGGCCATCAGAGTCCCCTCCGGCACGCCGCAAAGGAAACCCTCCGGCCCCTGGACCTCGGTCACGTGGATATCGAGCCGTTTGCCCAGCGCCTCAGGGTAGCGCTCGGCCAACAGCCCGCCGGCCTGCCCGCTGGGGAACCAGAATTCGTCGTACAGGCACATCTTCAACCCGAGCCGCCGTGCGGTGTCCAGCGCGTGGCCGTAATGCACGAGATACTCGGGGGTCATGAAGGCCGGTGTCATCTGCGGCGTGCCGAGGATGCCGAAGCCCGCGTAGCCGATGGCGGCGCAACGTTCCATGATGGCGATGGTCTCGTCCCGGTCCAGCGGCGCGTTCCAGAACCAGAGGGGACGCGGGTGCAGCTCGCGCGGGGGGTGGGTGAAGCGTGCGCGTAACTCGGTCATTGGGCGAATCCTTCCAGGTGTTGGTCTCAGGGTGGTGGTACGATACACGCGCCAACTGCAACTGTCAAAATGTGTTATGATGAACCGGTTCTCCGCTGCGCAAGCCAGACCCCAAGAGGTAACCCATGCCGAAATCATCCCCTGTCATCACCGACATCCGCATTATGACCCTGCACCGGCCCGACATCCCGCCGTGGAACCTCGTGCGCGTGGACACGAACCTGGGCGTGTGGGGGCTGGGCGAGGCGTACTGGGGCTGGGGGCTGCGCCCGGTCATCGACCACTACCTCAAGCCGCTGCTGATCGGCCAGGACCCGCGCGACGTGGACCGGCTCTACACGAAAATGGGCCACCAGTGGGCGGGCGGCAACGCCCTGAGTGGGCTGGTCGTCACGGCGATGAGCGGCATCGAGATTGCGCTGTGGGACCTGGCCGGCAAGCTCGCCGGGCTGCCGGTCTACCGGCTGCTGGGCGGCCGGTTTCGCGACCGCGTGCGGCTGTACCGGACGGGGATGCCTGCAGACATCCTCGATGCCGGCTCCGTGCAGGCGTGGGCGGACGAGATCAAGGCGGAGGGCTGGACCGCGGTCAAGACGGTGGACGTGGAGAGCCTCGGCGCACGGTATGACCCGGACTACCGGGAGGTCGGGCACGAGCGCATGAGCCGCCATCTGACGACGCAGGACCTCGCGCGCACGGAGCGCGGCCTGCAGAACCTGCGCCGCAGCCTCGGTGAGGACTTCGACATCGCGGTGCACTGCCACTGGGCGTTGGACCTGCCGGACGCACTCACGCTGGCCCGGCGCATCGCGCCCTACCATCCTATCTGGCTGGAGGACCCGCTGCCGCCGCAGTTCTCGCCCGCCTGGGTGGAGCTGGCGCGCGCGTCCGAGGTGCCTATCTGCACCGGCGAGAACCTCTACACCCGCCACGAGTTCCGGCCCTTCATCGAGGCAGCCGGGCTGCACATCGCACACATCGACATCCCGAAGGCGGGAGGGCTGCTGGAATCCAAGCGCATCGCGGACCTGGCCGAGCTGCACTATATCCCCACCTGCGCGCACAATGCGTCGAGCATCGTAGGCATCGTCGCGAGCGCACATGCGGCCATGACGATGCGCGACTTCCGCATGATGGAGCGCGCGGGCTATGCCTGGCCGTGGTTTGAGGATCTGGTGGCGTGCGACGGCAAGCCGCTCGTGCGCGAAGGTTATCTCACGGTGCCGGATGCGCCGGGGTTGGGCCTGCGGCTGAACGGGGATGTGGTGCGTTCGCTGCTGGCGGAGGGCGAGGAGTGGTGGGGAGAGTGAGACGTGTTGTGGGGGGGAACGCGGCCATCGCGAATACGCGAATGACGACCCGAATACGCGAATGCCGGCCCCGCGCGGGTCATTCGCGTATTCGTTGTGGAATTCGCGTATTCGCGATGGCCGCGTTTTCCTTCACGGGCTATGTTCGGCGCTTCACGTTGTCGCGGCCGAGGCGCTCGACCGGTGCGGGACGGGCTGGCGGGAGAACACGACGCCATTCGAGCTTGCGGCGCCCGAAGTTGAACAGGAGTCCTACGGCGGCCTGCGAGGCGTTCAGGTAGTTTATCACCTGCGCGATTTCGTCACCGCCAAGTTGCTGCGAGAACGCCTTGACTTCAACCACGACCGTGCCGCACACGAACAGATCAAGGAACATCAGCGCCACGGGCTGCCCATCATAGAGGACATCCACGCGATGCTGCCGTTGCGCCTCGATCTCTAGCTTCGATAGCTCGAGTTGCAACGCTCGTTCGTATACTTCTTCTTTGTATCCTGGCCCGATCGTGTTGTGGACGGTCATTGCCGCACCGATGATGCGGTATGTGAGGTCGTTGTCCGTGGCATCGTTGAGAAGAGGGGACATGGCTTGCCTCCGCAATGAGACGGTGATGAAAAGCAATGGGATTATAGCACAGGGTATCGGCGGGACGGGAAGTTGATGCAATAGGGGACGCGGCCATCGCGGCCATCGCGAATAACCGAATGACGACGCGAATAAACGAATGTACGCCCTGCAAAAAGGTCAGGAGAAAGTCGCGCGGAAT
>CAZTMA010000227.1:0-4173 GCA_964614645.1 uncultured Anaerolineales bacterium | reverse complement strand
TATCGGTAAGAAAGTGTGGCTTAGGCATCCGGACGGCGAGATCGTCGGACCCCTCATGGTCGTCGATTGTGCCGAGGCCAAGCACCGCCCCAACCTGCGCAAGCGGGGCTGGGTCGCAGATGTCAGCTACGAACTCGGCATGAAGTGGCGGATGGCCGGTCCCCTCGAAGGCGTGACCGTGCTGTTCGAGCCACCCATCGGACCCGGTGTGCCCGAATGGTCGGGTGTACCGCCACTCTCAGCCGGCGACTGAGTGCCCATTCGGGCTGAAAACCGGGCCAGGCAGTGCCTTGATTGGGCTGCCTGGCCCCTTCGCGGCTCGCGCCCGCACGGCGACGCTTCGCGGGCAAACCTCGCTTGACACATCCCTGTCGTAAGCTATAATGCTGCTGAATCGTTTCATATCTCCCCTTGCCGTGAACCTCTGCAATGGCGCAGGCCAGCTTTCGTCCGTGTCGCCCTATCCCTATACCACCGGAGGAGTTCACATGGCATCTCGTCTTGGCCTACCCCGTCTCTTGCTTGTCCTGATGATCCTGACCCTGCTCGCCGGCTGCGTACCGGCCCCGACCACGGAGGCGCCGGCTGCCGGCCAGGCCGAAGCGCCGGCCACTGCCGCCCAACCGCCTGCCGCCGGCGCGAAAACGCTGACGATCGCGCAGACCACCGACCCGGGCACCGGCGACCCGCAGTTGACGACCGAAGAATATTTCCTCCCGCTCAACGTCTATGACCGCCTCGTGGAGGCGGTGACCACTGCGCCCGGCATCTCTGAGCTGCAGCCCGGCCTGGCCGAAAAATGGGATGTCTCATCTGACGGCCTCGTATACACCTTCCACCTCCGCGAAGGGGTGAAGTTCCACAACGGCGACATCCTGACGGCAGATGACGTCATCTACACCTTCGACCGCATGCTCAACCCCGAGACAAAGGCACTGAACACCGACTTCCTGGACATGATTGCTGGGGCACAGGAGCGTCTGGACGGCACAGCTACGGAGACAACCGGGCTGAAGAAGATCGACGATAACACGGTAGAAATCACACTGGCCGCGCCGTTTGCACCGTTCCTCGCCAATCTTGCGACCCCGGCCGGCTGCATCTTCTCGCAGAAGTACGTCGAGGAGATAAGTGAGGACTTCGGCATCAAGCCGGTCGGCACTGGCCCGTTCAAAGTCGATTCCTGGACCTATAACAGCGAAATCCAACTATCCGCCTTCGCCGATTACTTCCGCGGCCCGGCCCAGTTCGATAGGCTCATTTTGAAGATTGTGCCCGAGCCGCAGACGCAGGCACTGATGTTCCGCAGCGGTGAGCTCGATGTGTTCGACCTCGACCTCGCGACCTCGCAGATTCCAGAATTCCAGGACGACCCGGAGTGGAAGGACCAGATCGTCAGCGGCCCGCGCGTCGGCACGTACTACATGAGCATCAACGAGCAGATTCCCCCCTTTGACAACCCAAAGGTGCGTGAGGCGCTCATGCATGCCATCGACCGGCAGACGCTGATTGACAAGCTGTACTATGGCACGGGCGTGCCCGCGAAAGGCATCCTCGCGCCTGGCCTGGCCGGCTACAACCCCAACCTGCCTGGCTTCACCTACGACCCCGACAAAGCCAAGGCACTCCTGGCCGAAGCGGGCCTGGCGGACGGATTCGACATGACGATCTACCAGACCGTGGACTCGCCCAGCACGCTGAAGATCAACGAGGCGCTGGTCGCCATGCTCGGCGTTGCGGGCATCCGTGCTAAGATCGAGCAAATGGATGACTCGGCCTTTTTCGGTACGCGCAGCGAAGGCCAGCTCGGTAGCTATGTCACAAGCTGGTCCGCGGACTACAACGATCCCGATAATTTCATCTACACCTTCTTCGCGCCGCGCAATTCGGTTGCGCGCTCCTGGAACTACACCAACGCTGAAGTCCAGGACAAGCTCGAACAAGCACGCACGATGACCGATATGGAAGCGCGCTACAAGCTGTACCAGGAGATTGAGGAGACGATCGTCTACACGGACTTCGCCTTCGTCCCGCTCTTCCATCTTGAACACCTGTTCGTCGTCCAGCCCAAGGTGCAGAACTTCAAAGTGTCCTGGAACGGCTGGAGCAACATGCCGTATTACGGGATCGAGATCACGGAATAACGTGCTCACCTACATCCTCCGCCGCATCCTGCAGGCCGTGCCCGTCATCATCGGCACGACCTTCCTGACGTTCGTGCTGCTCCAGGTCGTGCCGGGTGATCCTATCGCGCTGATGATGCGCGAGCACATCCAGCCGGACGTGGTCGCGCGGGTGCGGCGGGAGATGCACCTGGACGATCCGTGGCTCCAGCGTTATGTGCGCTACATGGGCGGAGTGCTGCGGGGAGATTTCGGGGAGTCCTACAAGATTCACCGCGACGTGGGTGAGCTGCTGGCGCAAGCCTTCCCGGCGACGCTGGCGCTCACCCTTTCCTCGCTGCTCGTCGCCTGGGGCGTCGGCATCCCCGCGGGCATCATCGCGGCACTTCGCCCGTATTCGGGCCGCGACTATCTGGTCACGCTGCTTGCCCTGCTCGGTGTGTCAGTGCCGGTGTTCTGGTCTGGGCTCATTTTCCAGCTCGTGCTTGGCTACAAGCTGAAGCTGCTACCGATCACCGGTTATGGGGGCATCCAGCATCTCATCATGCCCGCCATCGTCCTGGGTGCGGGCTCTGCCGCGGTGATCGCGCGGCTCGTCCGGTCGAGCCTGCTGGAGGTCATGAGTTCCGACTACGTGCGCACTGCCCGCGCGAAGGGCCTGCGCAGCCGAGCAGTGATGATTCGCCACGCGCTCAAGAATGCGCTCCTGCCGGTCGTGACGGTCATGGCGATCCAGGTGGCCGACCTGCTTTCAGGTGCGGTCATTACCGAGAGCGTGTTCGGGATCCCCGGGGTCGGCCGCATCAGCGTGGGTGCGATCCAGCGCCGCGACTTTCCCCTGTTGATGGGCTCGGTCATCCTGACGGTCATCCTGGTCGTCATCGGTAATCTGCTGGCCGACATCAGCTACGCCTACCTCGACCCGAGAATCAGATATGAGTAGCTTCGGCGCCTCATGACCGCTACCACTCCCGCGGCCGCCATCATGCCCACATCCCGCCAGGCAACTTTCGGCCGGGACGTCTGGCGCCGCTTCCGCCGGAACCGGCTCGCGCTGGCCGGGGTTGGCGTCGTCGCGCTGCTGGCACTCGCGGCAGCCGCCGCGCCCCTCATCGCGCCCTACGACCCGACCGGCGTCGTGCTGGATGACCAGTTCCAGCCGCCCTCCCTTGTCCACCTTTTCGGCACCGACTTCTACGGTCGCGACATCTTCAGCCGGGTTATCTACGGCGCGCGCATCTCGCTGCTGATTGGGCTGATTCCGGCGTTCTTCTCGATGTTCATCGGAACGGTCATCGGGGTCGTCAGCGGGTATACGGGGGGTTGGGTCGATACGCTGCTCATGCGCATCGGCGACGTGGTCATGGCCTTCCCCTCGCTCATCCTGGCGATGGTCGTGACCTACACGCTTGGTGCGTCGCTATTCACCCTGTTCATCGCGCTCAGCGTCGTCGGATGGGCATCAGCCGCGCGCGTCGTGCGCAGCCAGACCCTCTCGCTGCGCGAGCGCGAGTTCGTTGCCGCCGCGCATGCGGTCGGGGTCAGCCGCGGCGGCATCATGTTTCGCCATATCCTACCGAACTGCCTTGCGCCCATCCTGATCCTGCTGACGCTCGGCATCCCCTCGGCCATCATGGCAGAGGCGGGGCTCAGCTTCCTCGGTGTCGGTGCGCAGCCTCCGACCCCGAGCTGGGGGCTAATGGTGAACGAGGCCCAGCAGTACGTCTTCTCGGCACCGTGGGCCTCGATCCTACCCGGCCTGGCGATCCTCGTCACGGTTCTCGCCTTCAACTTCGTCGGCGACGGGCTGCGCGATGCCCTGGACCCGTACCTGCGGGGGAAGATGTGACAAGGTGACAGAGTGAAGCGGTGACAGTATCACCCCATCACCTCTTCACGTCACCCGGTCCTCGATCTCCCATGCGTGATCCAGCGCGTGCCACGCAACGTGGCGCACGAACTCTCGGGGCGTCCAGCGGCGGCCCCCGCGCGGGCCAACCAGCTCCACCCCCTCCCGCACTGCGCTTGTCAGCCCGTCCAGCACTCCCTA
>CAZTMA010000226.1:905-4333 GCA_964614645.1 uncultured Anaerolineales bacterium | reverse complement strand
CAATGGTCTCCTTGCTGAATCCCCGCACGAGGCGCTGAAGCGCCGACTACGAACGGGTTAGCGCCTGCAGGTTCGTAGTACCCAAATTTCGCCCAAATAAGCGTCAGTTTGAGGTTCACTGACATTGGACACCGCCTATGCTCACTCGTCAGCCGCTGTTACAGCTGTCACCAACGGCTTCAGGAGCGTTCGCCAAGGGTGTTAGCGGCGTTTCCGGGCGGCGTTGGCCAGTCACAGCGCCAGCTGGGTCAAAATCGGCCGTCACCGGCTGCCATTGGGCGCTAAACCGACGGTATTTTGGGCGAAATTTAGGTAGTAGGGGCTTCAGCCCCCCGTGCTGCCACATCGACTCTTACGCGTACGCGCGCTCGCCGTGCTCGCTGATGTCCAGGCCGACCTGTTCCTCGGTCGGCGTGACGCTCAGGCCGACGGTCCGATCCAGCAGCCGGGTGATGACGGTCGTGAGTGCGAAGGCAAAGGCGGCGACGGCCACGACGGTCAGGAGCTGCACGGCCAGCTGGCCAGGGTTGCCGTAGAGCAGGCCGTCCGCGCCGGCAGCGTTGATGGTCTTCGTGGCAAAGATGCCGGTGGCGATCGCGCCCCACGCGCCGCCCATGCCGTGACACGCCCATACATCGAGCGACTCATCCAGGTGGCGCCTCTGGCGGAACTTGATGGCGTAGTAGCTGATGGGGGCGGCCAGCCCGCCGATGACGATGGATGCCAGCGGAGTCACGAAGCCGGCGGCGGGTGTGATGGCAACCAATCCGACGACCGCGCCGGTGACGATGCCGAGGATGCTGGGCTTGTGGTCGCGCCAGCTCAGGAACATCCAGACGAGCCCGGCCGCGGCCGCGGCCGTATTCGTGTTGACCACGGCGGTGACGGCCAGCCCGTTCGCAGCCAGCGCGCTGCCGCCGTTGAAGCCGAACCAGCCGAACCACAGCAGCCCCGCGCCGAGGATGCTGAACGGGATGTTGTGCGGCTCCATCGTCCCGTTGCCGTAGCCGGCGCGCTTGCGGATGACGAGCGCAAAGGCCAGCGCAGAGAAGCCTGCGGTGATATGCACGACCGTCCCGCCCGCGAAGTCGAGCGCGCCGAGCTGGCGCAGCAGCCCGCCGACGCCCCAGACCCAGTGCGCCACGGGGTCGTAGACGAAGGTGGCCCACAGCAGGCTGAAGAGCAGGAAGGCCTTGAACCGGACGCGCTCGACGAACGCGCCGGTGATGAGCGCCGGCGTGATGACGGCGAAGGTCATCTGGAACGCAGCAAAGGCCATGTGCGGGATGGTCCCGGCGTAGTCGGCGTTCGGCTCGGCGCCGACGCCCGTCAGCCCGGCGAAGTTCAGCCCGCCGATGACCCCGCCGAGGGAGGTCCCGAAGGCGAGCGTGTAGCCGACCAGGACCCACTGCAGGCCGATCAGGCCCATCATCACGAAGCTGAGGTTGAGCGTGGAGAGGACGTTCTTCCGGCGCACCATGCCCCCGTAGAAGAAGGCCAGCGCCGGGGTCATCAGCGTTACCAGCCCTGTGGCAACGAGTATCCAGGCGGTGTCGCCCGCATTGAGGCTATCCATCGTTCTGCTCCTTTCGTGCGTGTGCTGCGGTGCGCCGTTCGGGCGCGGCCCGTCAGTCACATGCGGCAGGATAGCAGAGTGGGATGGGAGATGGATAGTACCCGTTTGGGTACAAAAAATCAGAAACCGGGTTTGTGTCACAAACCCGGTTTCTGATGTGCTGATCGGGTGTCTATTCGACGGCCTCGCGACCGTTCGCCTCGCGCTCGCGCAGGATGCCTTCGAGGTCTTCCGTGCTGAAGTGGTAGCGCTCGTAGCAGAAGTGGCAGTCCACGATCGCTTCTCCCTCGGCCAGCAGCGCGAGCAGGTCTTCGGCCTCGAGCATCTTAAGAGCCTGCCGCGACCGTTCCCAACTGCACGTGCAGTGGAACTGGACGGGGCGTTCCTCCAGGACCTCGTACTGCACCGGGCCGAAGACGCGGTCCATCAGCTCGTGCGGACCGAAGTCATCCCCCAGCAACGTCTCCAGCGGCGGCAGGTCGGCCAGGCTGACCGCGAGCTGCTCGACGGCCTCGCGGCCGCGGCCGGGCAGCGCCTGGATGAGCAGGCCGCCGGCGGTCACGATGTCGCCGTCCTCGCCCATGCGGGCGCCGATCCTGACCAGCGACGGGACCTGCTCGGACGCGTTGAAGTAGTGCTCGAGTTCTTCGTCGATCCGGCCGGTGTCCAGCGCGACCACGCTGCGGTAGAGGTCGTTCATCCGCATGTCCTTGACGACCGTCAGCAGGCCCTCATGGCCCAGCGCATGCGCCACACCATCCTGTCCCAGATCGCCGTCGGAGGGTGCGTCCGGCACGGCAACGTAGCCGCGCACCCGGCCATACGCATCCGCCTCGACGACCAGCTTGCGCAGCCGGCCGCCGCCCTCGACCTTGAGCGCGATGCGCTCCTGCACCTTGAGCAGCGCGCCCAATAATACGCCGGCCGTGAGGCCGTGGGCCAGCGCAGCCGCCGCAATCGGGTAGGCGGCATGGCGCCGCGCGGCCTCCTGCGCCAGTTCCGTCGTCACACATGCCAGCGCGCGCACCCCGGCGTCCTTCGCCATCACGCGCAGAATATAGTCACTCATGTCCCTCTCCCGTTTTCGACTGATCCTGCGGCGCATTCTACTCGCAAACGGGATTCCTGTCAGCAAATCAGCCCACAATCAGGGAAATCAGAAACCCGGTTCCTGCCAGAAACCGGGTTTCTTTTTGGTGGGTTTCGATATGAGCGTTATGCGTCGAAGTACAGCGTGAACTCGTGCGGGTGCGGGCGCATCCGGATCGGGTCGACCTCGGTCTCGCGCTTGTACGCAATATACGTTTTGAGCATGTCCGTCGTGAACACGTCGCCCTTAAGCAGGAACTCGTGGTCATCTTCGAGGGCCTTCAGGACGGCGTCCAGCGAGCCCGGCACCTGCTTGATGAGCTTGGCTTCCTCCGGGGGCAGGCCGTACAGGTCCTTGTCCATCGGCTCGCCCGGGTCGATGCGGTTCTGGATGCCGTCCAGCCCGGCCATCAGCAGCGCGGCGAAGGCCAGATAGGGGTTGCACGACGGGTCCGGCGCACGGAATTCGACGCGCTTCGACTTGGCGCTCTTGGAGCCGACCGGGATGCGGCAGATGGCCGACCGGTTGCGCTGCGAATAGGCCAGGTTCACGGGCGCCTCGAAGCCGGGCACGAGGCGGCGGTACGAGTTCGTCGTCGGCGCGACCAGCGCCAGCAGCGCGGGCGCGTGCTTCAGCAGGCCGCCGATGTAGTACTTCGCCGTGTCGGAGAGCTGCGCGTAGCCTGTCTCGTCGTAGAATGCGTTCTTGCCGCCCTTCCAGATGCTCTGGTGGCAGTGCATGCCGGAGCCGTTGTCCCCGAAA
>CAZTMA010000226.1:0-895 GCA_964614645.1 uncultured Anaerolineales bacterium | reverse complement strand
CAACCCGTTCTGCCGGGCGACGTTCTTGACCATGTACTTGTAGATCATCACGCTGTCGGCCATGCGCAGGAGCGTGTCGAAGCGCATCCCGATCTCGCCCTGCCCGGCGGACGCGACCTCGTGGTGGTGGATCTCCACCGGAACGCCCGCACTTTCGATGGCGAGGACGATCCGGCTGCGCACGTCCTGGAGGGTGTCCACCGGCGGGGTGGGGAAGTAGCCGCGCTTGGCCGCAATCTGCCCGCCGAAGTTGGGGCCGGTGTCCTTGCCGCTGTTCCACCAGCCCTCGCGGCTGTCGATGTGGTAATACGCCTCGTTGGTGTTGCTGGCGTAGCGCACGTCCCCGAAGATGAAGAACTCGGCCTCCGGCCCGACGAAGACTGTGTCGCCGATGCCGGTCTGCTTCAGGTAGGTCTCAGCCCGGCGCGCAATGTAGCGCGGGTCGCGGCTGTACGGCTCGCGGGTGATGGGGTCGTAGACGTCGCCGATGATGACGAGCGTCGGCACCTGGTAGATGGGATCGATGAACGCGGTCGTCGGGTCCAGCAGCAGGAGCATGTCCGATTCGTGAATCTCCTTGAAGCCGCGGATGGACGAGCCGTCGAACGGCACGCCGTCCTCGAAGGTGTCTTCGGAGAGCACGTGCGCAGGGATCGTGAAGTGCTGCCAGACGCCGGGCAGGTCGGTAAAGCGCAGGTCGACCATCTGCACTTGTTTCGCCATTTCCATCACGTCAGCGACTGTCTTGGGCATGGAAGGGTCCTTTCGGATTGAATTACGAATTGAGAATTGGGAATTATGAATGCCGGGCCGTCTGCAGGTGGCCCTGGCGAACCGATGAGAGTATAACGCGGGCCGGGTGCGGGCGGATAGTACCCGAATGGGTAGTATTTGG
>CAZTMA010000225.1:0-4370 GCA_964614645.1 uncultured Anaerolineales bacterium | reverse complement strand
GTACACCCTTCTGGCCCCCAGGCGTGCCTGCGTGCGCACCCGCCTGAATAGTTACCTGTAATCTTCAATCTTCAATCTTCAATCCGTACCGTCCCGAGGTATGCGCTGCCGGCTTCGGTCGCCGCGTCCGGGTACAGGCTCAGGCTGAGCCGGTAGGTATCGGGCGGGAGGTCGGGTGGGACCAACAGGTCGTGCTCCCCACGCACCACGTCCCCCTCTTGCCACAGCGTCGTCAGGTAGGTGGAGCTGACCAGCGGCGCTTCCAGGGTCGCGACGCTGCGTCCGGTGCTGTCGCTGAGCGTTAGGACGAACCACCAGTCTGCGCGCGGCGCGGCGTGCGCCTGCCAGTAGAACGTCAGGTGCAGCAGGTCGCTGGGGTGCAGGGGCTCGTTGCGTGCATGGCTGAAGCCCCGCTTGTACCGGTCATGGCCGAGCAGCGAGATTGCCCCGAAGCCGAACTGCTGCGGATACTGCATGTCGAGGGCTGCCATGGGCGGCGCCGCCTGGCTGCGCGTCACGGTAATGGGCGGCAGTGCCACGAAGTCGCCGCCGTCGGGCAGCTTCAGCCGCTCCATGGTCTCGACGTCATACATCCCCAGGATGCGGCGATACGTGCCGGGCGGCGTGCCGGGCGGAATCAGCAGCCCGTGGTTATCTGCGATAACTTCACGGGGCGGCCAGGTGTCCGTCGGCCGGCTCTCGCCCGCAGGTTCAGCGTCGCGCTGCGCGATGACCTGGTCGCGCTGGTCCAGCAGTTGCAGGAACACCTTGTAGCGCCGTGCGGGAGTCGTATCCGCGCGCCAGAGCAACTGAAGCTGCGTGACCTCGCCCGCGGATGGAGTCAGGTTCCACCCGCGGTAGCCCAGCAGCGTGATTTCTGACCCGAGACGCAGGTTCAGCTCATCGACGACCTCATCGGGCGACCGCTGCTCCGGCATGACATAGACGGCCAGTCGCATGTTGCCGTGCCATTGGTCCAGCGTCTTGTAGCCCCGGCTGTTGAGCCAGCCCTGGATCAATCCTGAGGGGTCTGCTTCGCCCGTGGCCCAGTACACGGCATAGACCTTCGTGTGGCCCAGCAGCTTCGTCAGCTCCGCAGTCGTATCCGCCGGATCGAGCGGCCGCTGGCGCGGAAGCGCATACACGGGCAGGCTGCCGCGGTAGTAATAGCCGAACACATCGCGCTGGCCGGGCGCGGTCAGGAGGACCGCGTCCGTGGGTTGGGCTGTGGCGTCGATGAAGTGGGTAACGCTGCGATAGTCATCGCGGGCCACTGTGGGATCGGTGTGGTAGCGGGCAAGTGTCGCGCCAGTGACGGCGGCGATCAGCGCGAGGCTGACGATGACCCAGGCCGCGCTCAACAAATTGCCCACCCACGGCGCGCGCGTGCCTGTTTCACTGACATCCGCAGCACCAGTGACACGCTGGCCAGGGACCAGCAGGGAGGCTGCCGGGCCGATGACCCCACGCGCGAGTAGCAGCGCGAACGCCGGGCTGGCAATCAGCAGGAACTTGAGATATGCCTCGCGATACAGGCCCAACACTACGATCATGGCGACCGGCGCCAGCAACCATAGTGGCGGCAGCAGGAAGCGCAGCCAATCGATGCGCGGCGTGCCGGACTGCTCCTGCCGGTTGGTCAGCGGCCAGGGATACGCACCGATGACAGCTAGCGCCACGACCAGCCACATGAGGGCTCCGCTTCCCCCGCGCTGCCCGACCGGGCCGAAGGCAAGGGTCCCGAACAGCCCGACGAGTTGTTGACCGGGGCTCGCGCTCACTTCAACGGTGGGCCAGGTGGTGAGCTGGCGCAGAGCATCCGGCAGCCACGGCGCATACAGCCCGGCAGTCAGGCCCAGCAGCAGCGCCCAGCGCAGCACCCGCTGGCCGACCAGCCCGCGGCGCCGCGAGACGACCAGCCACAGGGCATACAGGCTGCTGCTGAGTGCGATGACCAGCGGGAAGGCGTAGTGTGTGTAGAGGCCCGCAGCCCACACCAGGATGAGCAGTTGGCCGGAGAAGGGCAGCCAGCGCAGCCGCCTTCCCGCCGAGACCGACGCGTCCTCCGGCAGACGCCGGTCCTCCTGGCTGACCCACCACCAGAAGAGCAGCAGCGCGAGCGCAGCCTCCAGCGCAAGGAGGATGTACATGCGCACTTCCTGGCTGTAGTAGACCTGGAAAGGCGCGCCGGCCGCAATGATGCCCGCAGTCAGACCGGTCACGCGGCTGAAGATGCGCCGGCCCAGGTCCGCAGTGGAGAGGACCAGCAGCACTCCCAGCAGTGCGCTGAACGAGCGCAGCGCGACCTCGGTCGTCCCGAAGATGAGCGTCCAGATGCGCAGCAGGAAGTAGTAGAGTGGGGGATGGATGTCGTTGGCCGCGTCGCGTGCGATCTGCATGAAGGGCCGCGCGGCCAGCGCCACGCTGTTGCCCTCGTCCGACCAGAGGCTCTGTCCGTCGAGGTTGTAGAAGCGGATCCCGGCCGCCACCGCCAGGACGAGCAGCAGTAGCAGGAACACGAGGCCCGTATCGCGGCGCGCAGGCATGCTCACCTTCCTTCGACGATGATGGCGGATAACCCCTCGGTGCCACTTTCAGCGCGCAGGGTGACGCGGTGCAGGCCATCGGCGAGGCCGTCTGCAACTCGCACGGGTTGTGGGGTCTCGGCCTGCGGCATGTCTGCGCGGCCTGCCTCCTCGCCGTCTACGGTGTAGCGGAACCCGCCTGTACAATCGGTCTGTGGACAGCCGAGCGTGAGTTGCAGGCCTGTGCCGTGGAAAGTGATGGCGAGCCGTCCGCCCGGACCTGCGGCCCAGATACGGCCGAACGGGGCACTGGCGGCATCCATCGTCTCCCACTCACCTGTCGCCTCGATGCCCCATCCGGCGGCCTCGTGCGTGCCGGGGTACAGAGCCGGCTCGCTTGCCGTCAGGTAACCCTGCAAGCTGGCGTAAACCGGCTGGAGGGTGAAATCGGGGTCAGCCAGCCGGAAGTAGGCCTCGGGCCGCGCCTGCTGCACCCATTCGTCGGTAGCGCGCTTGAAATACCACGTATTGATGACGCCGGCCCAGGGCCACTCGGCCAGGGCGCGTTCGTACGCGCCCACGGTGAAGCGCGCCTGCTGGTCGAGCGAAGCCTGCCCGAAGCGTTTGTCGCTGACATCGTCCGGCACCGCATTCCAGCCCATCTCGCTGATCCAGATGGGCTTGTGTGCGTCGCCGTTCGCTACCATCAGGTCGCGAATGAACTGCGGCCGGCCGAAGTTCATCACGCGCGGGTGCATCCGCCGGTCCGTCGGCCCGCTCCACAGCCCGTAAGCCTGCATCGCCATGATATCGAAGTAGGGCGCGGCGCCCGCGTCATACATGCGCTGGAGGAAGATGAGGTCGTTGAGCGCGTTGTTGGGCGGCTCGGCCGCGGGCTGCAGTGCAATCGTGCTGGCGAGCGCGCCCGCGATGACGACCACGTTCGGGTCGGCCTCCCGCGCACGCGTCGCGCCGATCCTGAGCAGCCGCGTGTAATCCTCCGGGCTGATGGCGTAGCTGCCCCATTCCGGATAGATGTTCGGTTCGTTCCAGAGCTGGTAATAGGTGATGCGGCCGCGGTAGCGGCTGACCAGGGCGTAGACGAAGTCTCCGAAGTCATCGTAATTATCGGGCGGCGCGAAAGTGCCGATCTCGTCTCCCTGCGCCCGGGTCCACGAGGGCGGCGTGCTCACGCGCACGATGAGTCCCATGCCGTACTGCTCGGCCAGGTCGACGATCTGGTCGTACTTCTCCCAGGCGGACCGGGCGGGCGGGTTGCGGCGGTCCTCGAAATCGCCCTTGCCGTGGATCTCGATGTCCTGCCAGGGGAACTCCTGCCTCAGCCAGTCGAAGCCCGCCTCGCGCGCCAGCCGCACGGTCAGCTCGCGCTTGGCCGGCTCAACTTCCTCGTTGAGGAATACGTTGATGCCGAACGGGCTAACATCCGTGTGCCGGACCGGCGCTTCCTCCGCCAGGTGGAGCCGCGGGCGCAGCAGGTCTGCGCTGAGGTCGGTCAGCCCCTTAAGCTGCGAGAAGAGCCGTTCTTCGCCGGTAATGTTGTAGAGCAGGATGCCGAAGGGTTCCCGGACGGCCATCGCCGCCAGGGCGAGGATGACAAGGAGTGCCAGCCATGCCACCCGGGCACGGTGTGGGCGACGATTTGCGCGCGTCATAAGAGCCTACTGATGGTGGACCTCACCCCTAACCCCTCTCCTGAGGTGCGAACCTTCGCTTCGCCCAAGCTCAGGAGAGGGGCACGCAGACACTCTCCCTCTCCTATACCGCAGTATAGGAGAGGGGGCAGGGGGGTGAGGATCGTTTCATCCGATCACCGGCTGTCGAAGT
>CAZTMA010000224.1:0-4423 GCA_964614645.1 uncultured Anaerolineales bacterium | reverse complement strand
GATTCGAGAAAAAGCGGGTCGAAGGCCTCACCTGGTGGCTGGGCGTCGGATTGTTGGATCCCTCGGCGTAGCAACTTGCGCGCAAGTTGCTACGCGGACGGGGGCTGATTTACAGGCAAAACGGGCGTTTTTGGGGCGCCGGCGTAGCAACCGTAGCAACTTGGCCTATTTTAACCCTAACCTATCGCGAGCCCTTTTCCAGGGGAGAGAATACACAGACAGGCATTAAATAGGCGTAGTTGCTACGGTTGCTACGGTTGCTACGCCCTGCACCACATAGCTGGTGGACAGCAGGTCCGCAGACAGGACACGAAAGGAGTATCATGATGACGCAAGAGGTAAACCCAGGATGGCGGGCGGCGATAGCGGTCGAGCTCTACGACGCCGGCACGCTGATTACTACGATTGACGCAGGGGTGTTCGGTACGACGGCCTTTCCGGGCCTGCGGGTTGGGGGTGCGACGCTCTGGCAACTGGCGCGGCACTTCGGCCTTGAATCCCTGCCCGCGGAGTCATACCCGGGGGCCAGGACCGAAAAACTGTTCGATGCTGAATTCAACATCGAACGGCAAACGGTTTGGTACGCGTCGGAGCCCGGGGAAGAGGTCAAGGCGGTTGAGGCGCGGATCCTGCCCGCGGGGCTGTTGGAGCTGCGGGTCACAATCGCGACCGGGAAGGAGAATGACACCTATACGCAGCACTTCACCTATGCGGGACGCTTTGCTATCGAATGGGCTGCAGAGGACGAGGGGTGACAGGGGCATTTCGCAATACCCCCAGCAGGATTCGAACCTGCGACCTTCTGATCCGAAGTCAGACGCGCTATCCGCTGCGCTATGGGGGCTGAGAGTAAGGTTATCTTACCATGCGATTCGGGCTTTCGGCAAGTGCGGAGCATGAGCCGACAACGAAAGGCGGGATCTACATGACAAAAACACAACTGCTGAGCAAGATCGAGCAGGCCTGGGCAGCACTCCAGGCATCCTATGCCGGTCTCACGGAGGCGCAGCTGACGGAGCCGGGGGCGGCGGGTGACTGGTCGGTCAAGGAGATTCTGGCCCACGTGACTGTCTGGGAAGAAGAGGCGCTGAAGTACCTGCCGCTGATCCTCGGGGGGGGCCGTCCGCCGCGCTATTCGGTCATGTATGGCGGGATCGACGCCTTCAACGCGCAGATGACCGAGCAGAAGGGGCGCCTGCCGTTGGCCGAAATCCTGGCGCAACTGGCCGAGACCCACCGGCGGCTCGTCGCCTATGTCGGGAGCGCACCCGACGAGCAGTTCACGACCGACACCCGCTTCCGGCGCCGCGTGCGGCTCGACACCTACGGCCACTATCCGGTTCACACCGAGGCCATCCGTGCCTGGCGCGCGCGCCTGAGTTGAGAAGCCGCTTGAAGAGAGGAGTCCGCATCCTCAGATGCGGACGAACGGGACGCTTTCACGGGGCCCGTTCCGCGTCTGAGGACGCTCCACTCCACAGCTTTCTAAACAGTTTCTGAGACTTATTTCCGCATTGCCAGCGGGATCACCAGGTCCGCCAGCCCGCTGCGGCCCGCCCACATCAGCAGGCGGTTCAGCCGGCCCGGCACGCACAGCGCCCGCCGCCGGCTCAGCGCGGCGAGCGAGTCGCGCACGACCGCCTGGCTCGATCCCCACAGGAACCCCGGCAGCGCGTTCCGGCTCATCCTCACGCGCTCCTGATCGTCGTGGAACTCGGTGACGGTGAAGCCCGGGCAGAGCGCCTGCACCGTCACGCCTTGCCGCCGCACCTCGCCGTGCACCGCCAGCGAGAAGCGCATCAGGTAGGCCTTCGTCGCGCCGTAGTTGGCGTCGCCGGGCAGCACGAAGAATGCGGCCAGCGATGCCACGTTGATGATGCCGCCGCTCTGTCGCGCGACCATGTGGGGCAGCGCCGCATGCATCAGCCGCATCGGCGCGACCATGTGGACCTGCAGCATCTCCGCCTGGCCCGCGATATCCGCTTCGGTGAAGGCGCCGCCGATGCCGAACCCGGCGTTGTTGACGAGCAGATGCACGTCGCCCTCGCCCAGCCGGTCCTCGACCGCAGCCACGCCCCCGTCTGTGCTCAGGTCTGCGGTCAGGCTCTCCGCCCGGACGCCGGTGTGCGCGTGCAGCGTCTCCGCCAGCGCGGCCAGCCGGTCGGTCCGCCGGGCCGTCAGCACGAGATTGTAGCCCAGGGCCGCCAGCTGCCGCGCGAATTCCGCGCCGAGCCCGCTGGATGCACCGGTGATGAGGGCCGTCTTGCGGCCGTCGCTCTCAGCCATACGCCTCAACCCTGCCCCGGCGCGTGCGGCGCGGGCCACATTGGCGACTTGTGGCAGTGGACGAGCTGCCATCCGCCTGCGCGGCGGTGAAAAACGCGCGTCTCGTTATGCTCGGTGTGGCGCACGCCCTCGTCCGTCGTGTAGCGCATCAGCAGCGTGTAGGCGATGATCGCCACGTCGCCGTACTGCTGCACCTTCGGTTCGAGCACCTCGTGCTCCACCTCGTAACGCTGGCCGCTCTGCCGCCGTGCCTCGGCCGCACGGAAGTTGGCGGCCGTCTCCCGCAGGTGGAAGTCCAGCCCGTCGATGCGCTGCGTGCTGATGTACCATTCGTAGAAGGTGACATCCTCGCCGGTGGTCGCCCGGTAGGTCTCCAGGTCGCCCGCCCAGATGCTCGCCAGGTGGCGGTTCAACAGGTCCAGCAGTTCTTGATCGATTGTCATGGCCAATCCTCGTCTCAGAGAGGTTGCGCGCGAGCCGCCGCGATGCTACACTGCGTTCAGCTACGCCAGTGACCGGTATTATAGCATTGCCCATCCCCAAACAGGAGTGATGCATGGCAACCTTACCCGATGGCACGCAGTTGCCGGGCCGCTTGTTCATCGTCGAGGGCATCGACGGCTCGGGCAAGAGCACGCAGCTTGACCTGCTGCACAAGTGGCTGCGCAGCGAGGGCTACCTGGTCGTCTTCACCGAGTGGAACTCCTCGCCCCTCGTCCGCCGGACGACCGGCCGCGGCAAGAAGGAACAGCTCCTCACCCCGCTGACGTTCAGCCTGATCCACGCTGCGGACCTGGCCGACCGGATGGAGCGCCAGGTCATCCCTGCGCTCAAGGCCGGGGCCATCGTCCTGGCCGACCGCTACATCTTCACGGCCTTCGCTCGCGACGGCGCGCGGGGCATCCACCCGAAGTGGGTCCGCAAGGTCTACAACTTCGCGGTCAAGCCCACGGTGGCGTTCTACTTCCAGGTGCCGCTGGAAGAGGCCTTGCGGCGCATCCTGGTCGGCCGCCCCACGCTGAAGTGGTACGAGGCGGGGATGGACCTGGGCCTCAGCCCCGATCCCTACGAGTGCTTCCGGCTGTTCCAGAAGCGCATCCTGGGCCAGTATCAGGGGATGGTCGATGAATTCGGGCTGACCGTGATCGACGCGACGCAGCCGCTCGTGCACCAGCAGCAGCAGGTGCGTGCGCTGGTCATGCCCCATCTGCGCGGGGTGCCGAAGGCCAACCTGCTGCCGTGGCGCGAGGTGCTGGCGAAGGAGGGCCTGTACGGCCGCTATCTCGAGTTCAATCGCGGCGGCGCCGCACCGAGGAGCGAGATATGACGCGCATCCGCTACTACGGCTCGGGCAACATCCCGGGCTTCGACACCGCGGAGCTGCCGGGCCGGCTGATCGTGCTGGAGGGGACGGACGGCGTCGGCCGCTCGACGCAGGTCGCGCTGCTGCACGAGTGGCTGGAGGCGGGTGGCTATGCGGTGACGCAGACCGGGCTGGCCCGGTCGTCGCTCGTCGGGCCGGGCCTGCAGCGCGCGAAACAAGGCCATACGCTCGGCGACATCACCCTCAACCTGTTCTATGCGACCGATTTCGCAGACCGGCTGGAGAAGGAGATCATCCCGGCGCTGCGGGCCGGGTTCGTGTGCCTGACGGATCGCTATATCTACTCGATCATCGCGCGGGCACTCGTCCGCGGGGTCGCGTATGACTGGCTGAAAGATCTGTTCGGCTTCGCCATCGTGCCCGATGCCGTGCTCTACCTGGAGGCCGACCTGGAGCACCTGGTGCCACGCGTGCTGGCCGGCGAGGGCTTCGACTACTGGGAGTCGGGGATGGATGTGCTGCGCGGGGATGACATCTTCGAGAACTGGCACGCGTACCAGACGCGGCTGCTCGCGCAGTATCGCCAGATCGCGAAGGAGTACCGGTTCATCACGGTGGACGCCAACCGATCGGTGCACGAAATCTTCACGGACCTGCGCAAGCAGCTCGCGCCGGTGCTGAAGGGCATGCGCCCCGCCGCGTGAGAAGCCGTCAACGAATTAGGGGCGCGGCCGTCAACGAATCAGTATAACGAATGAACGAATGTACGCCCTGCAAAAAGCCCTTTTTGCGGACATGGTCGGCGGCTGAATC
>CAZTMA010000223.1:0-4477 GCA_964614645.1 uncultured Anaerolineales bacterium | reverse complement strand
GGGACGCTTTCACGGGGCCCGTTCCGCGTCTGAGGACGCTCCACTCCACAGCTTTTCAAACAGCTTCTTAGAGAGGTTCCATGCCCGAACCGCTGCTTCGAGTCGTTGACCTGGTCAAGAGCTTCCCCGTTCACAAGGGGTTCTTCGGCCAGAAGGTGGACCGCCTGATCGCCGTGGATGGCGCCAACCTGACCCTCCAGCCGCGCGAGACCTTCGGCCTGGTCGGCGAATCGGGCTGCGGCAAGTCCACGCTGGGCCTGACCATCATGCAGTTGTACGAGCCCACCAGCGGGAAGGTCTACTTCGAAGGCCGCGACCTGACCGAGCTCAAGCCAGACGAGTTGCGGTCGGCCCGCCGGCGGATGCAGATGATCTTCCAGGACCCGTATGCGTCGGTGGACCCGCGCATGACCGTCGAGGAGATCGTGCGCGAGCCGATGGATATCCAGGGCATCGGCACTCCCGCCGAGCGCATCGCAACCGCGGCCGAGCTGCTCGTCAAGTGCGGCGTCAATGCCTCCTTCATGCACCGCTTCCCGAACGAGTTCTCCGGCGGCCAACAGCAGCGCATCGGCATCGCGCGTGCGTTGACCATGCGGCCCAGGCTGCTCATCTGTGACGAGCCGGTATCGTCGTTGGATGTCTCCGTCCAGGCGCAGATCCTGAACCTCCTGCGCGATCTGCAGGACGAGTTTGACCTGGCCTACATCTTCATCTCGCACAACATTGCCGTGACGGCCTTCATGAGCCACCGCATCGGCGTCATGTACCTGGGCAAGATGGTCGAAATCGGACCGAGCAAGACCGTGCTCAACGCGCCGAAACACCCGTACACCGTCGCGTTGCTCTCCGCTGTCCCGGAGAAGGACCCGACGCTGCGCAAGGAGCGTGCCCGCCTGTCCGGCGACATCCCCAGCCCGATCGACCGGCCCGCGGGCTGCCCGTTCCACCCGCGCTGCCCGCTCGCGGCGGACATCTGCCGCACCGACCCGCCGCTGCTGCGCGAGCTTGCGCCCGGCCACACCGTGGCCTGCCACTTCGCCTGAGAGGAGGAAGGACACATGGGCCGGTACATCATTGGTCGTTTGCTCGGCCTGGTGGGCGTCTTGCTGGCCGTCTCGCTGATCACCTTTGTGCTGATGCACGCGGTGCCCGCGGGACCGTTCGATATGATCGGCATGGGCGAGAAACAGCTGCCCCAGGAACTGAAAGATCAACTCAACCGCCTGTACGGGCTGGACAAGCCCGTGGCCGAACAGTATTTGCTCTACGTGCGTAACGCCCTGCGGCTGGATTTCGGCAACTCATTCTCGCAGCCGGGCAAGCCCGTCACCGCGATTATCGCCGGGCAGTGGCCGACCACTATTCAGTTGGGCATGCTAACGCTGCTGTTTTCGTTGGTTGTGGGCGGCGGGCTGGGCGTGGCCGCGGCCATGAATGAGGGCAGCTGGATCGACAAGCTGGGCACAGCGGTCACCATCTTCTGTTTCATCATGCCCAACTTCGTCTTGGCTTACCTGCTCATCATCCTCTTCTCGGTCACCCTGAAATGGCTGCCGACCGGCGGCTGGACCGAACCAAAGCAGTGGATCATGCCGGTGCTCGCCAATTCGCTGGGCCCGATTCTGATCCTGCAGCGGTATGTCCGCTCCAGTATGCTCGACGTGCTTCGCTCGAACTACGTGAGGACCGCGCGCGCCAAAGGGCTGAGCGAACAGCGAGTGACGTGGATCCACATCCTTAAGAACGCGCTCATCCCGGTCATCACGGTCGTCGGGCCAATGATTGCGGGGCTGGTCGTTGGCTCCATCTTTGTCGAATCCATCTTCCGCATCCCGGGCATCGGCGCGCTCTTCGTCGCGTCGCTCGCCTCGCGCGACTACACCATGATTATGGGCATGACGCTCCTTTTCACCGTCCTGATCGGCGTCTCCTACCTCGTGTCGGACCTGCTGTACGCTGTCGTCGACCCGCGCGTCACCTTCGTCAAGGAGAAGTAAGATGGCCGTCACCACCCTGACCAACGCTGTGCTCACCCGACGGTCCGGCTTACTGCTCAAGGCCTGGCGCAGGCTGCTGCGCAACCGGACCGGCATCATCTCATTGGTGATGATCGCGCTCACGCTGCTGGTGGCGTTGCTGGCGCCTATCATTGCGCCGTACGACCCGCTCATCGGAGACTTCACAGCGGTCTTGCAGCCCGCTTCATCGCAGTACTTGCTGGGCACCGACGAACTGGGCCGCGATGTGCTCAGCCGCATCCTGTATGGCGCACGCATCTCGATGGCCGTCGGCCTGTTCAGCCAGCTCGCGGTCGTCGTCATCGGCATCCCCATCGGCGCGATTGCCGGGCTGCGCGGGGGCTGGATCGACTATGTTCTCATGCGCGTGATTGACATCATGTCGTCGCTGCCGTCCCTGCTCTTCTATATCCTGCTGATGATTGCCCTGGGTCGCGGCCTGCTCAACATCGTGCTGGCGATGGCCATCACCGGCTGGATCGGCATCGCGCGCCTCGTGCGCGGGCAGGTGCTGTCTCTCAAGGCGACCGACTACGTGCGCGCGGCGACAGCCATGGGCGCAGGCAACGGCTGGATCATCGCCAAACACCTGGTCCGCAACTCGCTTTCGCCGGTGTTCGTCTCTGTCACGCTTGGCGTGCCGGGCGCGATCTTCGCGGAGGCCGGGCTGAGCCTGCTGGGCCTCGGCATCCCCCCGCCCACCCCATCCTGGGGCCAGATGATCGGTGAGGGGTCGAGGTACTTCCGCACGCACCCGCACCTGATCCTCTACCCGTCCATCGCGCTCACATTCACCATCCTGTTCTGGATGCTCCTGGGCGAGGCCCTGCAGAAGGCGCTCGACCCGACCGGGAGCTAAACTGACAGGACGACGAGGCTTGCCCGCAACCGCGAAAACAGCTATCATGTAGGCGACAGTTTGAGGCAGGGGGTGAACCACAGTGGCTCGGACGGCGCTGGACCTGACACCGGAGGAATGGCGAGCTTACCGGCCCATGCCGCCGGTTCGCCGCATGCCAAGTCATACGGCCCGGCGTCGCAGGGCGCTGCGCGTCGCACGCGCAGCCGCGGAAGTGCTCCGGCGCGACTTCGGAGCCGGACGGATTGTCGTCTTCGGTTCTTTGGCCCGTTCCGGACACTTCACGGCCTGGTCAGATATCGATCTTGCAGCCTGGGGCATACCACCGGAGCTTTTCTACGCCGCCGTCGCCCGTGTGACAGGATTGAGCACCGAATTTAAGGTTGATCTCCTTGATCCAGAGAGCTGTAGCGCTTCTCTGCGTGAGCGGGTCGAGTGTGAAGGGCAAGATCTGTGAGCGATGTCGGTATTCAGCTTGCGCGGCGTATTCGTGACGAGCTCTCCGAACTCGAAAAGGTTGCATCGAGAGTAGCCGAGGGTTGGCTTCGTGCTCAACGTACTACCGACGATTACTACCTGGACAGTGTGGCGCTGAACCTGCACGGCTTCTACAGCGGCCTCGAGCGCACATTCGAATTGATAGCTCAACGGGTTGACCACACGAAACCAACGGGCGAAAACTGGCACCAAATCTTGCTCCAGCAGATGGCAGCCGAAGTACCAGGAATACGACCTGCAGTCGTTTCGACCGGCGTATGTCGAGCGCTGGATCCCTACAGGGGCTTCCGGCATGTAGTTCGGAACATCTATGCCTATAGCTTCGATGCAGCCAAAGTGAAACGACTTGTAGAGGACCTCCCTGACCTCCTGGACCAAATCACCGCAGAGCTCAACGCCTTCGCCAGTTTTCTCGAATTCAGCGAAGCACAAGGCGAAGATCCACCAAACTAGAAGGACTCCATCTGAATGGACAGCACTCGTTCGTATACGCTTGACGCGGCCGCGGTCCGCGCGGCCTTCCCCATCCTGCAGGAAGTCACCTACCTGAACACCGGCACCTACGGCCTGATGCCCGAACCTGCGTTGGCCGCCTACCTCGAAGCAACCGCCGACTTCGAACGGTCGGGCGTGGCCTGCAAGCACAACCTCGGCGCAGGCATCAACGAGGCACGGGCGCGCATCGCGACACTGCTCGGCGCAGAGGCCGACGAGATCGCGTTCACCCGCAACGCGACCGACGGCGTCAACCTGTGCCTGGCCGGCTTCAACTGGCAGCCCGGCGACGAGATTATCACGACCGACGAGGAACATCCCGCCATCGCGCACCCGCTGGCCTACCTCAAGCACAAGCGCGGCGTCGTCGTGCGCATGGTCCCGGTGTCGCCGCACGCGGACGACATGCTGCCTCACCTGGAGCAGGTCGCCGGCTCTGCAACTCGGCTGCTCCTCATGAGCCACGTGCCCTGCGAGACAGGGACCCGGCTTCCAGCCCGCGAGATCTGCAGTTGGGCAGCCAGCCGCGGCCTGCTAACCTGCTTCGACGGCGCGCAGGCGCTCGGTGCGCTGCCGGTGGACGTGCATGCGATGGGCGTGGATT
>CAZTMA010000222.1:2510-4619 GCA_964614645.1 uncultured Anaerolineales bacterium | reverse complement strand
CGAGCGGACTCTCGGCGCGCTCGCGCGCCTTCTGGAAGGCCTGCTCTTCGGTCAAGAAGGGACCGGGGCCCAGCTCCTGGCGGATGGGTGGCGTCGCCGTCGGGCCGGGCGCCTCGTCCAGGCGGAAGCCCTGCACGATGCCCGTGTAGTCGCGCATGAGCTCGGGCGCGGCGGCAAAGCCGGTGGGATAGCTGACGCTGATTTCGTAGGTGCGCCCGCGCCCGCCAAAGAGCACCGCGACGGGACGTTCGGCCTCGGAGGCGGACTTGCGCTGCACCACGAACCCCGTCAATCCTTGCGTGGGCGGCGTCACCTGGTCGTAAGGCCAGCCGCCCTGTTGGAACTGGCCCCAGCCGTCCACGTCGCGCAACAGGGGCGGCGCGTTGGCCGGGTCGTACTGGTCGTAATTCAACTCGCCCGTGTGGACGCGCATGAGCACCGGATGGCCCGGCCACTGCGGCCCGACCAGCGCAAGCGCGCCGTCGTCTTGGATCTGAGTCGCCCAATCGGGTGGGTAGGGGACGCTGTAGCCCTGCGCCGGGTCCGCATAGCGGGGCCAGGCAGGGTAATCAGCCGGAACGGCGGGATCGTGCTGCGCATCGGGGGCGGACTCCTGGTAGACGCGCACGACGTGCTCGACGACGAAAATCCGGTCCGCGTGCTGGCACTCGAGTCCGGCAAATGCCGGATCGCCGAAATGCCCGGCCAAGCGCGCGTGGTAGGGCAGCGCCGGAACGGCGTTCATGTTGGGCTGCGTCTGTTCGAGGATTGCGGCGATGAGCCAAGGCACATCGCCAGAGAGGTTGTTGCTCGTTGTTGTATTCAGATAGGAGAGTGCGACCGGGTATGGGCGGTCGGTCAGGGTGTAAGGCCAGGTGGGCGGACACCACACTCTGTCATCTTGGGGCGGCTGCCGGCCGCTTCCGGGCCAGGTCGACGCGCCGGCCGCGCTGAAGTAGGCGTCTACCTCGACGGTCTGCCCATCGGCGGGGCGTTGCGCGAGGAGATCGGCGATACCCGGCGCATGCGGCGGGTCGGGCGTGAAGGGCGGCAGCGTGGGCGCAAGGGACACGCCGGTCGGCACGGGGCTTAACCCGGCCCCCGGTTGCGGCACTGCGCAGGCGGCCACCGTGCAGCACAACAGCAGCCCGAACGTGAGGCGTATCAGTCGCCTCCATGATGGTGGATGCTCGGTCATGGCATTCCTCTTTTATAGGGCGCTGATCTCCACCATGTAACGCGCGTTGCCCCGCGTGCCCCAGAAGGTGTAGCGCCCGCTGCCCCCCCGGATGCTGTACATGGCCGGTTCGCAGCAGTAGGCGAGCAGGATGCGGTCAAAGACCGGGCCAACCCTTTGTCCATCGTACACCACGAAATACTGCTCGCCCTGGCGGCCGACGAAGATCAGCTTATCGGCCAGCGCATAGGGCGCGTAGGGCGCGTCCAGGTCGGCGGCCAACGCCAGTGTCAACAGCAGGACTGCGGGCGGTGTCAATCGCTTCATTAGTTCGCCTCCCGAACAGGAAGCTCAGCGGGAAAAGCCACAGCCAGCTTGTACACGTACCCCGGCAACCCCTGTTGTGTGATCCCAAACCTGTGGGACGCCGAGACATAGAGCCACGCGAACACTCCGAACAGCGCATACCCGATCCACAGCCCCAGCGTGTTCATCAGGGCGTCGTCCACATCAATTACGCGGTACGGATACCGCAGCAGCAAGGAAATGACGAGCTGTACGATCTCAATGCCGAACCCAACCACAAGAGCTAACCAGAGGAAGCTGCGCGCCCCGACGCGCGCGAGGAAATTCACGCCAAAACCAAAGGGGATGGTGAGCATGACATTCAGAAGCAAGCCGGGTAAAGTCATCTGAAGCCTGCCGAATGGGCCAAACGCGACCGGCTTCAGGTTTACCCCCGACATGAACGGGATTTGGCGCATGTCATCCGCATAAGCGCCGCTGATATCGAGGGGAAAGAACGTCCGGTCTACGGCGGACAGGACGTAGAGGCCGAACAGAGCGCAACAGAACAGATAGGAAGGGCTGCGCTTGCGGCGCCAGAGCATCAGGAGGAGCCCGCCGAGAACGATCAACGCCAGCGGCCAGAT
>CAZTMA010000222.1:2110-2500 GCA_964614645.1 uncultured Anaerolineales bacterium | reverse complement strand
CCCCACGCTCATACGGTTTGCAAAAAGGAACCTCATACGGTCTCTACTCGCAATCGGCCGCTCAGCACCAGGAGCAAAGTGATGCCGGCGGCACAGAGCAGGCCGGTCGCCAGTGCGCCGACGATCAGTTTCGGACGCATGGGAGCAACCATCACTATCGGTGTGACGTCCAAGGCGCTCACATCGATCCGGTCCTGTCTCTCACGCGCCATGTTAAACGCTGCGCGTTGCTCCACGAACAGGGTTGCGGCAGTCTCGGCCAACCGGGCAGCTGCTTGCGGGTCGGGGTGTGTGGCGCTGAGGTGGATCAGCAGTTCGTCCGGTTTCGCCGTCGCCCGAACCCAACTTCCTGGCTGGACCGGCGCACTGTAACCCGCTCTTGCGAACACT
>CAZTMA010000222.1:1877-2100 GCA_964614645.1 uncultured Anaerolineales bacterium | reverse complement strand
CTCGAGCTGCGCGGCATAGTTGCCCAGCAGGTCACGCACAGCCTGGGTCGTGCCCAGGTCAAACCGCACGGGCGTCACGTTGACGCGCACGGTGGCCTCGTATTCCTTACGCCCATTGTAATTGATGGCGAACGCGGCCAGCACGCACAATACGGCCGTGCCAAGGATGACCTACGGATCCTGCCCGCGGAGCACCCTGATGTGACGATGCGGCGTCATGGCC
>CAZTMA010000222.1:0-1867 GCA_964614645.1 uncultured Anaerolineales bacterium | reverse complement strand
AACCCCCGTCCATGACCTGAGGTCGTTGATAAGAACGGCCTTCCACGAAGCGGCCGCCAAGCCGGCCGCGGCCTTCACTTCGGAATGAAATACGCCGCCGGGCCGAGGATGGGAAAAAGCACAATGAGCACCGTCCACAGCATTTTGGCGTCGTCCGACAGGTTGTCTTTGCTCAGGCGCACCAGCGCGAAAACAGTCAGTGCGATGATGCCGAGCAGCAGCAGGATGTTGACGATCTGGGCGGCCAACATGCCGTAGTTGATTTCGGACATGACGATCCCCTTATCTGTCGGTTGCCAGCTGGATCAGGTGTTTACGCCCTTGTACGGCACGCCGAAAAATGTCGGGCCCAGCACTTCCTCGCTCCGCACGCCGTCCTGGTGCGACGCATACTCGATGTAAAGGTAGCCCTTACCCGGACAGACCGGGGCCATATCCGCGACTCTGACAAAGACAAAGCCCGGGTGGATGCCTTCGACCGCTGCAACCGTATCCCGGTGTTCCTCGAAGAGGCCCTGCACCGCCTCCAAAGTGGGCAGTTCTGCACAAGAAGCGGTGAGGGGAATGCTGTCATAGACCGCGCTGGCGATGAAGCGTTGGACGACGTACCAGCGCGCCTCGACCAACACTGCCAGCAGGGTCAGCCCGGCGAGGATCAAAAGCACGTTGCGCTTACCAGGTCTCATCATCTTCCAATGCACCTTTATGGATTCGTTGGGACGGTATTCGTCACCGGAATAGTGAACGGCCACGGGCCGTAGACGAACTCGGAATAAGCCCCCTAGAACAACCGCTGCGCCTGATCGGGTTGTCAGCAACTTGCCAAGGCCCGCGATAGGGTTGCGGCCGAAAGCGGCGGATCGCGAATGGCAAGAGGACGACTGTCGCTATAAGGCCGATGATCGATAGCCGGATACGCAAGAAATCAGCCAGCGGAAGCCCGAAGATCATCTTTGCCTCCTATCAGTTCAGGAATCTGAAACTTGCCAGCATCTGCTCGAAATTCCGCAGCTCCTCCGGCTGTGCGTAGCTGGTGCCGAACTGCCAGCTCGCTTCGTCGTGCTGCACCAGTACGCGCCGGACCCGGCTGCCCATCCTGGATGACAACACATCTTCATTCTCAACGACAAGGGCCTCCGCGCCATCAATCGTGGTATCGGGCAGGCGGATGAAAGCCAGGATGCTGGACTGCAGGAGGTCCTTCGGGTGATAGACGATGCCCACCGGCGTCGCCGCGATCCCGGCCAGGGTCTCCTGATCAATCAAGCTGCGAGCGGCGAAGAGATCGTTATTGGCGGGCAGGTGCGCAAGCACGTCCGGGGATGCCCGGTGGACGTAGAATAAGGACGGGAAGTCTTGTGGTTGCCCTGCTTGAGGAGGCCGGCGGCAGAAAGCCCGGCTGTAATTAGCCAAACGCATGGGGTCGCATACTTCCATAGTAGCGGGGTAGGCCAGCGAGAATCCGAGCGTAGGATCGCTGTAGGATTGCCAGTTGCCTGGCGCATCGGCCGCGACAGGGGTGGGTGCAGGAGTGGGAACTACCTGCGAGATCTTGAAGCTCGCCAGCACTTGCTCGAACTCGCGCAGTTCCTCCGGCGTCTCGTAGTATGCGCCGAACTGCCAGGTGTCTGTCCCGCGCGTCACTAACACACGCCGGTCTTTGCTGCCCCGTTTGCCGCCCCAGACGTTCTGGTTCTCGACGACAACGCCCTTCAGGCCGCCCACCGCCGTATCCGGCAAGCGGGTAAACGTCCAGTACGCCGGGTCCGGCTGAATCTCAGCCGGCGGCGGGTTCTTCATGCTGTACGAGCCGTCCATCGGCAGCGCCAGCAGTGCGGCCAGGTTGTCTTGATCGATAAAGTTGTAG
>CAZTMA010000221.1:0-4860 GCA_964614645.1 uncultured Anaerolineales bacterium | reverse complement strand
AGGCGCTGGCACGCGCATGCCAGTTGCTCGAAGAGCTGTCAGGCGGCACCGCGCGGCCGGTCTATGCCGACAATTACCCGGGCAAGCCGGAGCCGAAGCACATCGTGCTGGACCCGGCTTACGTGGACCGCCTGCTGGGCATCACCATTCCGGTGGAGGAACAGGCGCGCATCCTGCGCAGCCTGGAGTTCGGCGTGACGGCCGGCGGCGACAGCCTCCTGCACGTGGACGTGCCGAGCTTCCGGCAGGATGTCAGCATCCCGGCAGACCTGGCGGAGGAAGTCGCGCGCATCTACGGCTACGACCGGATGCCCAGCACGCTGCTGGAGGATGAGCTGCCCCGCGCGCCGCGCAACCTCAAGCTGGAGTCCGAGGAGAAGGTGCGCGACGTGCTGACCGGGTGCGGGCTGGACGAGGTCATCACCTACTCGATGATCGACCTGCGCGACGAGGCAAAGCTGCTGGGCGCGGAGGCCGCGGCGCAGCCGCACGTGACCGTGCTGAACCCGCTGTCCGCGGAGCGCAGCCATCTGCGCACCACGCTGCTGCCGGAGCTCATCAGGACCGCGCGCGCCAACCTTCGCTTCACCGATCGCGTTGCCATCTTCGAGTTGGGCCGCATCTTCATCCCGCGGCCGGACGAAACCCTGCCTGCAGAGCCGCGGCGACTGTCTGCGGTGCTGACCGGACCGCGCGAGCCCGCCTCCTGGTTGGGCCATGACACGAGCCCGCTGGGCTTCTTCGACCTCAAGGGCGTTGTCGAGACGCTCGCGGACCGCCTGGGCGTGCTGGGCGTGACGTGGGAACGCGGCAGCCATCCCGCGCTGCACCCCGGCCGCACCGCGAAGGTACTGGTCAGCGGCCAGCCGGTTGGCGTCGTCGGCGAGCTGCACCCGCAGCTGCGCGCCGACCTGGACCTGCCCGACCTGCCGGTCGCGCTGATGGAGCTGGACCTGGACGCGCTGCTCACCGGATGGGGCGCGCAGCAGGAGATGGTCGAGTTCCCGCTGCAACCGCCGGTGTTCGAGGACCTGGCGCTGCTCGTCGATGAAAACGTGGCGGCCAGCCAGGTCGTCAGCCTCATCCGGCAGACGGGCGGCAAGCTGCTCGTGGATGTGCGGCTGTTCGACGTGTACCGCGGGGGGCAGGTTCCCACGGGCAAAAAGAGCCTGGCCTACTCGCTGACCTTCCAGGCTACGGACCGCACGCTGACCGCGGAGGACACTGCGAAGGCGCGGCAGAAGATCGTCGCGCGGCTGGAGCGCGAACTCGGTGCAACGCTGCGCGGGTGACGGCCTCACCCCCTAACCCCCTCTCCCGAGCAGTGCAAAAAGCGCACTGCTCGGGAGAGGGGGAACGCTAGGATGCTGCCTGGCACTTTTCGTCACGTCTCCCCCTCTCCTGTAGAGACTTTCCGGCGGAAAGTCTCTACAGGAGAGGGGGCCGGGGGGTGAGGTCGCCCCTCGAAATTCCCCCGCACCTGCCCACCCTCTTGACAACCTCCTGTATAATTAAGTTCTTTGCGCCTCTCAACAGCAGGCAGCAGATATCTGACCCGAGGTGCTATGTCCAGTATCCTGTTCAGGCCGGGGGATGTCCTGGCGACGTCGGACGCGCTCCGCGCGCTGGAGTTTAACGAAGTCACACCGCAATGCTTGCTTGGCCGTCACGTGCGTGGCGATTGGGGCGAGCTGCCCGCACGCGAGCGCCGCCGGAACGAATTGCAGGCGCTGAAGGCATATGGCACTGTGACGAGCCGTTACCGGCTCAGCGATGGCGAACTCGTCCTCGTCACCACGGATTTGCACCGCGCAGACACGCTCATCAGCCAGCCCGGCGACGACAAACATCTGGCGCGCTTTGCCGAAGCCTGGCGCCAGCCGTGCTATGCGCTGGAGCCGCCGGGCTACCCTTACTACCTCGTGCGCATCTGGCCGGGCGAGACCTTACAGCCCGATCGGGTTCTTGAGATCGCCCGCTCGGCGTCCTGAGCGTTCTACTGCAGCGCCGCGCCGATCCCCGCGGCCCACTCGGAAACCGCCTGCCAGTCCCGGAAATCGCCCAGCGGGGCCTTGATCATCCTGACAATCAACCGCTCCGGCAGGCTCAGCGTTTGGGCGTCCATCTTGCCGCCGAAGACAGCCATATCGCGCGGCTGGATGCGGTCCGCGACCGGCTGCAGCTTCTCCGGCAGACGCCACCCCTTCAACAGCACCAGCGGATCGCCCTCGCCGGTCGGTCCGCTGGAAAACAGCCACACCGGCCGCTGCGCCAGCGCAGACTCCTGCTGACTCAGGAACTCAGCTGCGGAACTCACCCACTGGCCCGCATAGACGCCGCTGCCCAACACGACGCCGGCATAGGGCGCCACATTCGTTACCTTCTCGGCGGGCAGCACATCCACTGCCAACCCGGCATCCGACAATATCGCGCCGATCTTTTGCGCGATTTCCGCGGTCGCGCCGTGCTTGCTGCCATAAGTAACCAGAATTTTCTCAGCCATCGTGTTGCTCCTTGATTCCTGTATCTCTCAGATTAACTACGAACCCGCGTGACACGGGTTGCACGAGCAATCACAAGGCGGTATGGTAGAATACCCGCGCATCCGCCCGCCCATACATCATCAACGGAGACACACCATGACCCAACGCATCGACCTCAACGGCGAGTGGCAGCTCGCCGGCTTCCCTGAGACGCCCGCCTCCGCCGCCGCGCCCGTTGACCCGTTCAGCAGCCCGAACCCTGCCGATGCACCGACCATGGCAGCCACCGTGCCGGGCAACGTCGAGCTGGACCTGCAGGCCGCGGGCATCCTGCCCAACCCCTACTATGCCGCGAACATCCGCCTGATCCGCCGCTATGAAGCATACGAGTGGTGGTACACCCGTGAGTTCGACCTGCCGCCCGACGCCGCGGGGCAGGACTGGGACCTCGTCTGCGAGGGTCTGGACACGCTGGCGACCGTCTGGGTGAACGGGCACGAGGTGGGCCGCGCCGCCAACATGCTCATCAGCCACCGCTTTGATGTCAGCCCCGCCCTGCAGCCGGGAGTGAATCGCATCACCGTGCGCCTCGGCTCTGCACTCAACCACGCGCGCGGGTTCAGCTATGACGCAGCCAGCTCGGGCGCAGATTTCCGCGAGGAGGGGCTGTTCGTCCGCAAGGCTCCCCACGTCTGGGGCTGGGATATCCTGCCGCGCGCCGTCTCCGCGGGCATCTGGCGGCCCATATATCTCGAGGCGCGGCCGCCCACCGCCATCGAGCAGCTCTATCTCTGGACGATCGGGACGCATCCCGGCGGCGCGACCCTCGGCGCGCGCTGGCAGTTCCGCACCGACGCGGCCGACCTGGACGGCTTCAGCCTGCGCTTCAGCGGCACCTGCGGCGAGCACTCCTTCGAGTTCGAGTGGCCGGCGGAGTTCCTTGCGGGCGGCTGCCGCATCCCGGTGCCCGGCGCACGGCTGTGGTGGCCGCGCGGCTACGGCGCGGCAGACCTGTACACGGTGACCACGCAATTGTGTCGCGGGGGCGCGGTGCTGGCCGAACGAACAGACCGCATCGGCATCCGCACGGTAGTGGTCGACCGGACGGAGACGGCCGGGCAGATGTGGTCGCCGGAGGCTGCGTCGTCTACCGTGTCCCGCCACGACCGCGCGCCGGACCCGGCCAGCCACTTCGTCATCTACGTCAACGGCGAACCGATCATGGTCAAGGGCACGAACTGGGTGCCGCTGGATGCCTTCCACAGCCGTGACGCCGGCCGGGTTGACCGGGCCGTCGCGCTGCTGGACGACGTCGGGTGCAACATGGTGCGCTGCTGGGGCGGCAACGCGTACGAGGGCGACCGCTTCTTCGACCTGTGCGACGAGAAGGGCATCCTGGTCTGGCAGGATTTCGCGTTCGCGTGCGCGCGCTATCCGCAGATCGAGCCGTTCCTGGCCCAGGTGCGTGCGGAGGCGGAGGCCGTGACCGTGCGGCTGCGCAACCACGCCTGCCTCGCCATCTGGTGCGGCGACAACGAGATCGACGGCATGTACGTCAACGACGGCCTGTCGCCGGAGCACAACCGCCTCAGCCGGGAGGTGCTGCCGCAGGTGGTGCACCGCATGGACCCGCATCGCGCGTTCGTACCCAGCTCACCCTACGTGCCGCCCGTCCTCACCGCGCAGCCGACCGCGGACATCTGGACCCGGACGCCGGAGCAGCACCTGTGGGGGCCGCGCGGCTATTACAAGGGCCCGTTCTACACCCAGCACAGCGCGCACTTCATCGGGGAGATCGGCTATCACGGCTGCCCCAATGTCAGCTCGATTCGCCGCTTCATCTCGCCCGACGCGCTCTGGCCCTGGCAGGGACAGGATGCCTGGAACGACGAGTGGCAGGCCCATGCCGTCTACCACTGGCAGCACCGCCGCATCGACCGCGACCGCATCAAGCTGATGGCGAACCAGGTGCGCGAGCTGTTCGGCGTCATCCCGGATGATCTGGAGCGCTTTGCACTCGCCAGCCAGATTGTCGAGGCCGAGGCGATCAAGTTCTTCATCGAGTCCACGCGGCTGCGCAAGTGGCGGACGAGCGGCATCCTCTGGTGGAACCTGATCGACGGCTGGCCGCAGTTCTCCGATTCGGTAGTGGACTATTACTTCGGCATCAAGCTGGCCTACCATTATATCCGCCGCGTGCAGCAGCCCGTCTGCGTCATCATCGGAGAGCCGGGGCCGGGCAAGCAACTGCCCGTCATCATCGCGAACGATTCGCTGCAACCCGTCGAGGTGGACTATCGCATCACCGCCGGCGGGGAGGTCGTGTCGGCGGGGAAGTTCGTTGCGCCGGCCAACGAGAACTGGCAAGTGGACCACC
>CAZTMA010000220.1:0-5155 GCA_964614645.1 uncultured Anaerolineales bacterium | reverse complement strand
TGCCTCAGCCACACTTTCTTACCGATATGTTGCGGCTCCAGCAGGGCAACCGCATCCACACAGTCCGAGCACTCAGGTACGTGCCCCTTCCAGATCCGCCAGTTCCATACGCGCTTCATGAGGCTAGCACGCCCGTTGCGCGGGCCGGCGTAGTAAGTGACCTCGCCGGTGACCGGCGTTGTTTCTGTTGCTTCGCTACTTGCTGCGGCGGTCACTTCGGCTGCTGCTGTTTGCTGGGCGATGGGGTGTGTTATCGATACAGCAGTCGCCAATATGATCGATGCAATCAAACTCAAGTCTACACTCCGGTTATTTGGTTGGCTGGTCCGGCATGGTGGCCGTTCCAGCGATCCCCAAAATAACATATTCGGAGCGTTTTGTCAAACCCATTTGCCCAATTTGCAGGAATTTCACATTTTGTTCGTGAATCCTGTTATAAGTTGCCGGCAAAGTCCAGGCCCCGTGCCTCAAGTGCACGCCTGAGTTGCTCGATTGCCTTTGGGCCCATGCCGTGTAACTTGAGCAACTCCGCCTCGCTGGCGCCGGCCAGTTGTTCCAGGCGGACATAGCCCGCGGCTGCCAGCGCGCGCCGGGCTGGACTCGCGAGGCCGGCAGGGAAGTCGCCCTCCGGGAGCCGGGGCTCAGAAGCCTGTCTCGTCATGGAGTTCCTCCTAGCAAATCTTCTCCTTCTGCCACCGAATGAGTTCATCCCACGGCGACAGCCTGAGGTCGTGCTTCGTCCAGTAATACTTCAGTTCTTCGGTCGGCCAGTCTGCGTAAAGGTCATCCCAGGTCGCCACCTGCATGTGCGGCTGGAGCGACTTTTCTTCGATGTCCTCGTCGGCCGGTTGGTAGCGGTAATCGACCGACAGCCGCACACGGTCACCCAGGAGATTGGGGAGCGACTTGTGGACGGTGGTGCTGACGAACGTGAGCACATCGCCGACGCGATAGTCTTCTTCGACCCAGGGCAGACCCACGTTACATAAGATTGTCTCGAGTCCACCGGCTCCCTCCGCTTGGGTCACGGACAGCACGCCCAGCCGGTGGGAGCCCGGCATGATGGCGAGCCCACCCAGCTCGCGGGGGATGTCGCCCAGCGGAATCCACGCCGTCCAGACGTTCTGCGTGCCTTGGATATGGATGAAGTCCTGGTGGATCGGTGTGGGACGGTTGCTCGGGCAGGGCACCATCAACCGTGCGATGTTGCGCGGGTGCGGCAGCGTGGGTTTGCCAAAAAGCGTCTCATACATCCGCAGCATGTGTGGGTGGTGGGGCAGGGCGTGGAAGATCTGGAGCTTCTGCAGGTCGTAGTAGGCCTGCTGCGTGACGCCCGTGCCGCCCCAGGACTCCATGTCGCGCACGTTTTCGTGATCGACCCAGCCCTCCATCACATCGCGGTCGGTGCGCACCATCTTGTGCTTGACCATGATGGCCAATAACTGGCGGCGTACCTCGAGGATGTCCTCTGCGGGCAGCAGGCCGCGGAAGAAGAGGTAGCCATCCCGGTCAGCCCGGGCGCGCAACTCCTCCGGCTGGTCGAGCAGATCAGTGGCATCGTCAAAGCCGACGATCACGGTCGGCTCCTGGCTGGTTGAAGCGGTGCTCATGTGCATTGACCTCCTTGATAAGACGTCTGTCGAGGCAAGCAGGCTTGCGCTTTACCTGGATGGCAGCAAGTTAGCACGGCATTTGCGCCGTGTCTGTGGCGTGCCTGCCAATAGCGATCGACCGCGCCGGATGCTGGGAACGGCCATATGCCAGGCTATGATATCCGATTTCTTGGCCTTACATGCCTCCCAGTGTTATAATTTGCCGTCATTATTCTGGTGTGCAGAAGGGAAGCTCTTTTTGCCGACAGATGGTCAGGAGGACGGGGTGCTCGGCCCCTGGGAGGACACGGGGGCGTCGCAAGTTGGGCGGGCGCCTCAGCCTGTGCGCGTCCGGTCATCACGTGTACGGCTCCAGCGTGTTCTCGAAGTCGTAGTCAGCCTGGTATTCCTGGCGCTTGCGCTCCGGAAAATCAGCTTCCGCGAGCTCTGGGCTGCGCTCACAACAGCCAACTGGCTCTGGCTAATTCCTTGCGTATTGATCACGGTGGGGCTGCTGCTGCTGAAGGGGTGGCGCTGGCAATTGCTCTTTCTGCCGGAACATCGCCTGCCCTTCAAGCCGGTGTTTGTCGCGCTCTGTGCCGGCTACCTGGCAAGCAACGTATTTCCGGCGCGCGCCGGCGAACTCGTCCGCCTCGTTCTGTTGGTGAGCGATCAGCCGGTCGATGCCGCGCGCACGCTCTCCTCGATTGTGGTGGAGCGTCTGCTCGATGTGCTGACGCTGCTGGTGCTGATGGTGGTGTTGCTGCCATTCGTGGACCTTCCTGAGTGGATGCGCAGCTCCGGGCAGTTGCTCGGCGTGGCTGCATTGGTGGCCGCGGGGTTGATTGTGCTGCTCTCTTTTTGGAAGGAACGCCTGTTGGCGCTGGCACACATCGTGTTGCGCCCCATCCGCTTCCTGGACCGGCCGGGCGTCTATGCGGCCATTGGCCACCTGATCGACGGATTTGCCACGCTGCGCGGGCGGCTCGGCCTCGTGCTCATCGGCATCTCGCTGCTGGCATGGCTGGCCGTCGTTGTGGAAGCGTGGACCGCGGCCGTCGCGGTGCGGCTGGACGCGCCGATTACGGCCATCACGCTGGCCGTGGTCGTCACGTCGCTCGGCATGGTCGTGCCATCGTCGCCCGGTTACATCGGCATTTTCCACTACCTGGTCACAGTTGCGCTGGCGCCGTTCGGCGTGCCGAAGGAGATGGCGCTGTCCTTCGCACTCGTCTGGCATGCGGCCAACTACCTGACGTTGAGCGGTTCGGGCGTCATCGCGCTGTGGGCGCACGGCACCTCGCTCGGCCAGGTGCTTACGCGCTGGCGTAATCGCGACCTGCCGGCGGAGAACGTTTAGGTCGGGCATCACGTCTTGAGGGGGTATCATGCGGATATTGATAACTGGCGGCGCAGGTTTCATCGGCTGCAACCTGGCTGCTGCGTGTATCCGGGCCGGACACCAGGTCACGATCTTCGACAACCTGTCGCGTCGCGGCAGCTCAGCCAATCTGGCGTGGCTGAAGGGTCAGTTTGGCGACAGCTTCAGCATCGACCTGGGCGATATCCGGGAGGCGGCGGCCATCGAGCGCGCGGCGCAGGGCCAGGAGGCCATCTATCACCTGGCCGCACAGACCGCAGTCACGACCTCGGTGACTGACCCGCGCACGGATTTCGAGATCAACGCGCTCGGCACGTTCAACGTGCTGGAGGCCGCGCGCAAGGCGGGGCAGGACCCGGTGTTCATATACTCCTCCACGAATAAGGTGTACGGTGGGATGGAAGATGCACCGGCTGTCGAGCAGGCGACGCGCTACGAGTTGCCTGACTACCCGCGCGGGGTCAGCGAGGAACGGCCGCTGGATTTCCACAGTCCTTATGGTTGCAGCAAGGGCGCGGCTGACCAGTATGTGCGGGATTATGCCCGCATCTACGGGCTGCGCTCGGTCGTGTTCCGCCAGTCGTGCATCTACGGCCAGCGCCAGATGGGCGTAGAGGATCAGGGATGGGTCGCGTGGTTCATCATTGCAGCAACCATGGGCAAGTCCATCACCATTTACGGCGACGGCAAACAGGTGCGCGACCTGCTGCATGTGGATGACCTGGTGGCCGCGTTCCAGACAGCCACCCAGCGCATCGATGTGACTGCGGGGCAGGTGTATAACTTGGGCGGCGGCCCGGAGAATACCCTCTCCATCTGGGCGGAGTTCGGGCCTCTGCTCAAGGATGTCCTGGGCAAGGATGTCATTCCCGCGGCCTTCAAGGATTGGCGGCCCGGCGACCAGCCCGTCTTTATCGCAGACATTGCCAAGGCGGAGGCCGAATTCGGCTGGCGGCCGCACATCAGCGTCCGCGAAGGTATCACGCGGCTCGCCCGCTGGGTCGAGGCCAACCGAGACTTGTTTGCATAATGAGGAACCGTCGTTAGCGCATGAAGGTTTTGTTTATCCTGACATATTACCGGCCGCACGTGAGCGGGCTGACCATCTACGTGGAGCGGCTGGCGCGCGAGCTGGCGGTGCGGGGGCACGAGGTCACGGTGCTGACCTCGCACTATGCCGCGCATCTGCCGCGTGAAGAGCGGATGGACGGCGTGCGTGTCGTGCGTGTGCCCGTGCTCTTCCGGTTCAACAAGGGCGTGTTCATGCCTGCGTTCCCAGCGATTGCGTGGCGCGAGATTCGCCGCGCCGATGTGGTCAGCATCCACCTGCCGCAGATTGAGGCGGCGCTAAGCGCGCTGCTGACGCGTCTCGGCGGGCGCAAGCCGCTGCTAACTTACCACTGCGATCTGCAGATGCCGCCGGTATGGTACGGTAAGCTCGTGGACCGTATCACCTATTGGGACAATATTGTGGCAGGTGCACTGGCCGACACGGTGGTCGCTTATACTGAGGATTTTGCGCGGCACAGCCCGTTCCTCTCGCGCTTCCGGCCGGGCAGCAAGGGCAAGCTGCGCGTGATCCTGCCGCCGGTGGTCATCCCCGACCCCACGCCGGCGGGCGTTGCGGCGCTCGCCGCGCGCATCGGGTTGCCGGAGAATCGGGATGGGTCTGCTGAAAAGAGGCCGCACGTCATCGGTTTCGCCGCCCGTTTTGCGTACGAGAAGGGCGCCGACTATCTCATCAACGCGATCCCGTACATCCTGCGCGAGTTGCCGGACATCCGGCTGGTATTCGCCGGCCCCTACGGCAAGGATGTCATCGGGGAGACCATCTGGGATGATCTTCAGCCGCTCATCAAGCAGTATGCGCCTTACCTGACCTTCCTCGGAACACTCAGCCCTGCACAGATGGCCGATTTCTACGCGTTGTGCGATGTGGTCACGGTGGCGTCCATCAACAACACGGAGTCGTTCGGTCTGGTCCAGGTCGAGGCGTTCATGTGCGGCACGCCCGTTGTCGCGACCAACCTCCCGGGCGTGCGCCAACCGGTGACGATGACAGGCATGGGCGAAATCGTGCCTATCGCGGATGCCGAGGCACTGGCCACAGGCATCGTCAAGGTGCTTTCCGATCCGCAGCGCTACATCAAACCGCGCGGGGAGATTCTGCGTCAGTTTGAGC
>CAZTMA010000219.1:0-5295 GCA_964614645.1 uncultured Anaerolineales bacterium | reverse complement strand
GCGTCCGGCCGGAAGGTGAGGATGCCCCACAGGTACGGCGTGAAGATGCCGGTGAACCAGTAGGAGCCCCAGCGGTAGTAGATGGCCGTAATCAGGCCGGTCACGACGGAGGCCAGCAGCAGCACCAGCACGACGAAGTCCATGGGCGTGCTGACCACGCGCACCCGGTCGACGGCCGCCCGCCGCCAGAGCAGGATCACCAGCCCGGCCAGCGCCCAGAAGCCCAGGCCGATGCCCGTCAGCTCCAGCAGGTAGAGGCGCAGCGGCGCCGCGTTCCAGAGCACGATGCTGCGCGGCACGAACAGCGCCAGGAGGTGGCCGAGCAGGATGATGACGATGCCCCAGTGGAACGAGATCGAGCCCCAGTACAACTGCCGCCGCTCCAGCAGTTGCGAGGATTGGCTCGAAATGCTGAACGGGCGGTAGATGCCCCGGTAGATCGTCACGATGATCGCGGTGAACAGGGCCACGTAGGGCAGAACCACGAAGAAGAGGGTGTTCCAGTCCATGATGCCTCCCCCTATGCCTTCACGCGCAGGTTCTCTGCCGCGTGGAGCACCGCCTCGTACAGGCTGATGTATGGATTGTCCCGGTCCTTCTCGCGCAGGATGGCAATCATCCGTGTCACTGCGACGGGCAGGTGCTCGGCCAGCTCAGGCAGCGGCGCGTCAGCCACATCGAGATAACGCAGCACCGGCACCACGTGATCGGGCAGCTCACCGGCCGGGTCGATGTCCAGCTCGTACATGGCCCGGTTCAGCTTCGACATGAAGCTGCCGCGCGGGTAGCTGTCGCCCCAGATCTGAAACCCGACATACGGCGCGGCCGCCGGGCTGAGGTCGAGCGTGCGGGTGGCGAGCTCCTCCCACTCCTCGACTGACAGCCGCGCGATACGCTTGCAGAAGGCCGCCAGCCCGTCATGCGCGGGATGCCGCCGGTTCAGGCCGGTGAGGCCCGCCTGCAGCTCGGCCAGCAGCGCGGGGTGCGGGTAGGTGAATGCTTCAGCCAGCAGTCCGCAGATGCCCATTACTCACCTCGCTTCGGGGGCTGCGTATAGCCCATGCCGACCTCGCCCTTGTGCACGAGCGGGTCCTTCCAGGATTCCACGGCCATCTCGCGATGGTAGGGCGGCAGCACGAACCGCTCCGCCAGGTGGGGCAGCGTGGTCAACTTGTAGATGGCCTCGGCCTCTTCCGGCGTGCAGCCTGCGCCATCCAGCGCGGCCAGCGTGTCAGCGTCCATCACTTGTTCCACCGTCTTGCGGCGCATGTACAGGCGCACCGCATACAGCTTGCGGAGGATGCGGCGAATGACCTGCTCGTCGCCCACGCTGAACAGGTTGGCGAGATACTGCACGGGCAGCCGGGCCGCGTCCAGCCGGTCGAGCAGCTCGAAATCCACCACCTCGTTGCTGATGTCCAGCCGGGTCAGCGCGTTCTCCAGCGTGCTCATCACGGGCGAGAGCGGCGGGACGTAGAACATCATCGCCATGGTCCGGTATTCCAGGTGCAGCGGGAGCGCAATCTTCCAGACCTTGGCGAACTTGTAGATGGGCGACTCCTGCGCGGCGGCAATCCAGCCGTCATCGATGCCGCTGGCCCGTGCAGCCTCAATCACCGCCGGGTCGGACGGGTCGAGGATCGTGCCCATGAACGCGTCGAGCAGGCGGTCGTCGGGCACCGAGGCGGCGGCGGGGATGCGGTCTGCATCGTAGAGCAGCACGCCCATGTAGCGGATGCGGCCGACGCACGAGTGCGCGCACGCGGGGGCCTGGCCCGTCTCCATGCGGGGGAAGCACAGGATGCACTTCTCCGACTTGCCCGTGCTCCAGTTGTAGAAGACCTTCTTGTACGGGCAGGCGGCGACGCACATGCGCCAGCCCCGGCACTTGTTCTCGTTGACGAGCACGATGCCGTCCTCGGCGCGCTTGTAGATCGCACCGGAGGGACAGGCCGCCACGCACGCCGGGTTGAGACAGTGGTTGCAGATGCGGGGCATGTAGTTGAACACGACCCGCTCGACCTCGCCGAGCGCGTCCTGCACGTCCGCCGGCAGGTTGTGCCGGTTGGGGTCGCCCGCTGCATACAGCGGCGAGCCGCCCAGGTCGTCGTCCCAGTTCGGCCCGGTCTCGATGTCGAGCGGCTTGCCCGTCACCTGCGAGATGGGGATGGCCGTCGGCTGGTCATCGCCTTCCGGCGCGCTGAACAGGTCGCCGTAGCGGAAGGTGAACGGCTCGTAGTAGTCCTCCAGGCTCGGCAGGTCGGGGTTGAAGAAGAGCTTGGCGAGTCCACCCAGCCGGCTGTGCAGCCGCAGGCGCAGCTTGCCGTCGCCGTCATACTCCCAGCCGCCGTGGAAGTGTTCCTGGTCTTCCCACTGCGTCGGGTAACCCGTGCCGGGCCGCGTCTCCACGTTGTTCCACCACATGTACTCCGCACCCTTGCGGTCGGTCCACAGGTTCTTGCACGCGATGGAACAGGTGTGACAGCCGATGCACTTATCGAGGTGAAACAACATGCTCATGTGAGCGCGTACGTTCATGAATAGATCTCCTGCAACTCTAGAACTCGACCTTGTCCACCCGGCGCACGAAGACGTGCGTGTCCCGGTTGACGCCGGTAGGCCCCCAGTAGTTGAACGCGTAGGTGAACTGAGCATAGCCGCCGGCCATCAGCACGGGCTTGAGCCGGGTCCGGGTCATGGAGTTGTTCATGCCGGCGCGCTTGCCCCGCAGCGGCGACTTCGGCACGCTGATGGTGCGCTCCGTCGCGTGGTACACGAACACCGTGCCCCGCGGGATGCGGGCGGAGATGGCGCAGCGCTGGACGAACACGCCGTTGTCGTTGAACAGCTCGACCCAGTCGTTGTCCGCGATGTCCATCTCGGCCGCGTCCTTGTCGTTCAGCCAGATGGGGTAGTTGCCGCGCGAGAGCGTCATCATCCGGTGGTTGTCCGAGTACGTCGAGTGGATGCTCCACTTGCCGTGCGGCGTCATGTACTGCATCAGGCGACCCTGGGCCTCGGCGCGCGAGTTCTGCGTCTCGTCGAGCATGGTGTGGTCGGGCCGCGGCTTGTATGTGGGCAGGTGCTCGCCCCATTGCAGGTAGTTCTCGTGGTCGAGGTAGAAGTGCTGGCGGCCCGTGAGCGTGCGCCAGGGGATCAGCTCCTCGACGTTGAGCGTGAAGGGCGAGTATGCGCGGCCGTGGTTGATGCTGGCGGACCACGTCGGCGTCGTCAGCACCCGGCGGGGCTGGGCGATGAGGTCTGCGAAGTTGTAGCGCACGGAGCGCGTGCCCGCCGCGAGGTGCGCCAGGCTGCGGCCCGTCTTGTGTTCCTCTTCCTCGAACGCGCGATGGGCCAGCTCGCCGTTGGTCACCGGGTCCAGCCGGAGGATGGCCTCGGCCACGTCCCGTGCGTCCACGAGGCTGGGCCGGAGCTTGCCGTCTACCGTGCGGCCTTGCTCCGCCGCCAGCGCGCGGTACTCGTCCGCCACGGGAATGTGCAGCCCGTGTGCGAAGACGCCGTTATCCTCCACGCCGGGGCCGAGCGTGACCATCTGCTCGTAGAGCCGGGTGTAATCCCGCTCGATGACCCGGAACCTGGGCATCGTCTTGCCGGGGACCGCGGCCACTTCCCCGCGCTTCCAGTCGCGCGTGTCGGGCTGGGCCAGCTCGTCCGCCGTGTCGTGCTGCAGCGGGATCATGACCACATCGCGCACCGGCTGGGGCAGGTGCACGCGTGCCATCTCGCTGACCCGCTGCGCGACGGCCTTGTAAATGTCCCAGTCGCTCTTCGACTCCCACGCCGGCGGCACTGCTGCCTGCATCGGGTTGATGAAGGAGTGCATGTCGGTCGAGTTCAGGTCGGTCTTCTCATACCAGGTGGCCGCAGGCAGCACCAGGTCGGAGTAGAGCGCGGAGGTGTCCATGCGGAAGTTCAGGTCCACCACGAGGTCCAGCTTGCCCGTGGGCGCCTCGTCGCGGAAGGTGACCTCGCTGGTGTAGCCCTTGGCCATCTCGCTCGCCGTGGTGTTGGTGTGGGTCCCGAGATAGTGCCGCATCATGTACTCGTGGCCCTTCATGCTGGTGCCGATGGCGTTGCCGCGCCAGATGAACCAGACGCGGGGCCAGTTCTCCGGCGCATCCGGGTCCTCCACGGCAAACTGCAGCTTACCGGACTGCAGCTTGTCCACGACGTAGCGGATGACGTCCGGCTCACTGGTCGCGCCGGCGGCCTCGGCCTCGCGGACGACCTGGAGGGAGCTGCGGTTGAACTGCGGGAAGAACGGCAGCCAGCCCTTGCGCACCGCACGCACCTGGTAATCGATGGTGTGCTCGCGCTGCTTCTCACCTGGCAGCACGTCGTATGCGGTGAAGCCGCGCTCGTAGCGCCACTGGTCCGTGTGGACATAATGGAAGGAGGGTGTGTTCTGCTGGCGGTTGGGCAGCTTCCAGTCGCCGGCGAACGCGATGGCGCTCCACGACGCCTGGTTGGCGAGCTTCTCCTGGCCCACGTAGTGCGCCAGCCCGCCGCCGTTGACGCCCACCGAGCCGGTCAGCATCAGCGCGACGATGGCCGAGCGATACAGCAGGTTGTTGTGATACCAGTGGTTCGCGCCGGCGCCGATGATGACCATGTTCTTGCCGTTGGTCTTCTCGGCGTTGCTGGCCCACTCGCGTGCGTAGCGGATGCAGGTGTCCCGGTGGATGCCGGTGAACTGCTCCTGCCAGGCAGGCGTATAGCTGCTTTCATCGTCGTAGGATGCCGGGTAATCGCCCGCCAGCCCGCGGCTCACGCCGAACTGCGCCATGATGAGGTCGAAGACGGTGGTCACGAGGATCGTGCCCCTGGCCGTCTCCACCCGGCGCACCGGCACCCCCCGGCTGAGCGTCGTGTCGCCGGTGAAGTCGTCGAACTCCACGGGGACGATCTCGTCGTGCCTTTCGAGGAAGGAGAGCTCGGGAGCGATCTCTTCGCCCGTCGCGCCGTCCTCCATCTGGAGGTTCCAGTGGCCCTTCTCGGTCTGCCAGCGGAAGCCGACCGTGCCCTTCGGCATGCGCGGCCGGCCCGACTGTCCATCCCAGACGAGCAGCTTCCAGTCGCCGTTCTCCTGGCCCTCGTACGCGGCCAGCCGGTTGGCCCGCAGGTATTGGCCGGGCCGCACGCCGCCCCGGCGCGCGCCCCGTGTGTTCGTCCGCGTCGTCGACTCCGGAATCTCCACGAGGAAGGGCAGGTCGGTATACCGCTTGACGTAATCCATGAAGTACGGGACCTGCCGGTCGACGTAGTTCTCCTTCA
>CAZTMA010000218.1:443-5343 GCA_964614645.1 uncultured Anaerolineales bacterium | reverse complement strand
CGGCCATCCACCCGAGCGCCGTAGACAGTGCGCTGAACCAGCAGATCGCGGCGACTTTAGGTCTGGGGCCGGCCAAATAGCGATTTGGAGCGCGTGGGGCGCACAGCTATGCGCCCCACGGCTCTGCGCCCCACGTCCACGAATCTGATGGTTGTTCACTTTCACCCGGACCTTCTGATGCCTACGGGCGAAGTTACCGTTCAAAAGAACGGAAAGTAGCGCGGCGTCCGTGCCGAATACGCGCGATAGGACTCACCATACTGCTTCATACATACCTCTTCTTCTGCCAGGATTCCCAGATGCTGGAACAGCTTGGACATCGCCAGCGTGAAGAGTGCCGCCCATGAGCCGATCGCCAGGCATATCCCGAAGAAGATGGCAAACAGGCTGACGATCTGCGGATGGCGGGAGATCCTGTAGACCCCCTTGGTCACCGGCTGATCCGGCGGCGTATCTTTGAAGTTCAGCATCGCCGTCACGAGGCCGGCCAGGCCGATGATGTACAGCATTACTCCGACGATGAACACACCTGGATGAGTCTTCAGCGGCGTCAGGATGATCAGGGCCAGGCAGGCCAGGGAGAAGAGCTTGCCGATGATGGTGAAGGTCCGCTGCTTCGGACTCCAGCCGGACCTGTTCAATCGCTGTCACATCCGGCCTACCTGATGTCCGAACTCATTCGGGATATCAGGCAGGCTTGACAGCCCGCGCGGCTGCCCTATAATGGACTCGCAATGCCACGTTTGTTGTTGCGTCGCCTGGCCTGGACCCTGCCGGTCCTGCTCCTCGTCTCGACAATCATGTTCCTGCTGATGCACGCGGTCCCCGGCAGCCCGTGGGATAGCCGCGAGGGCCGCCGGTTCGTCAACCTGGATCGTGATCCGATTTCCCGCGCCGCGCTCGACCGCCGCTATGGCCTCGATCTCCCCCTCGTGCAGCAGTTCGTCCGCTACATCGCCGGCTACATCGATGAGGACGGCCACTTTCGCTGCGGCGCGGTCTGTGGCAACCTCGGCCCTTCCTACCGTCAGGCGGGCCGCACTGTGGAGGAAATCTTCTTCGAGCCGCCCGAGAGCTACTCCTTCTGGCAGAGCCGAGCCGGTTACTCGCTGCGCCTGGGCCTCTACGCGTTTCTATTCGCCCTTGCGGCCGGCATCCCCCTGGGCATCCTGGCCGCGGTCCGCCAGAACGGGCCCCTCGACATCCTCCTCCGGGTGCTAACCGCGGTGGGAGTGGCGATCCCGAATTTTGTCCTCGGCCTGCTGCTTATCATCGTGCTCGGCTCCGGCTTGGGTTTTATCACGCTGACGCCGGGATCGTGGGCCACGGCGCCCCCGCGCATGTGGGTTGTGCCGGTCTTCGTGCTGGGCTTCGGCCCGCTCACGTCCATCGTCCGCCTCACGCGCGCCAGCGTGCTGGAGGTCGTGCGGCAGGACTACGTGCGCACTGCGCGCGCGAAGGGCCTGGGCGAGCGGGCGGTCATCACCGTCCACGTCCTCAAGAACGCTCTAATCCCCATCGTCACGATGCTGGCGCCGATCCTCGCGGAGCTCGTCACCGGTGCGTTTGTCATCGAGACGATGTTCGGCTTCCCCGGCATCGGCCGCGAGTACGTGCAGGCGGTCGGCCTGCACGACTACTCGATGGTCATGGGCGCGACCCTGCTGTACGCCGTGCTCGTCATCTTTGCCAACCTGGGCGTCGACCTGACCTATGCCGCGGCCGACCCGCGGGCGCAGGTGGACTGAGAGGGCCGCAGCCATGTCTCCGAACGACACGATTCGCATGGCGCCGCCCCGCAGCCTGTGGCGGCAGGTATGGTCACGGCTGCTGCACGACCCCCGCGGCTTGTTCGGCCTGGCGCTGGTCCTGCTGTTCAGCGTGCTCGCGGTCGCCGGACCGCCCCTCGCACCGCACGATCCCCGGCGGCTCGACTACGACCGCGAGTATACGCCGCCGTTCTGGCAGGCGCGGTCGTTGGCGAACCTTACCCCTGACACCGCCTACCCTTTGGGCACCGACGGGCAGGGCCGCGACGTCTTTAGCCGTATGCTGTACGGCACGCGCATCTCCATGTCGATCGGCTGGCTGACCGTGCTGTTCACCCTGCTCATCGGCCTGCCGGTCGGCCTGCTGAGCGGCTATCGAGGTGGGCTGACCGATAATGTACTGATGCGGCTGGCCGACGTGTTCTACGCGCTTCCTACCATCATGTTTTACATTCTGGTGGTCATGCTGCTGCGCGCGACGGCGTTCGGCCGCCTCCTTAACGGCCTCGCGATGCTGGTGCTGGCTTTCTCCGCGGTCGGCTGGGTAGGCGTGGCGCGACTTGCGCGCGGCTCGACGCTCGTGCTGCGGGAGGCGCTGTACGTGGATGCGGGGCGGGTCGCAGGGGCGACCACATTCCGGTTGCTGGGCCGCCATATCCTTCCCAACATTCTCGGCCCGATTCTGGTCTGGGTGACGGCGACCCTCCCGCGCGTCGTGACGATCGAGGCGATTCTGGGCTATCTGCGCATCAGCATTAGCCCCGTAGCGAACCCCGACGTCTTCTATGCGTTGAGTTGGGGCGGCATGTTCTACGAGGGCCGGAATGCGCTGCGCAGCGCACCTTGGGTCCTCATCGTCCCTGCCGTATGCCTCGCGCTTGTCAGCATCGGCTTCACATTCCTGGGCGACAGCCTTCGCGACGCTCTCGACCCACAGCGGTAGGAGTGGGCGCAAGGCTCGCCCCTACCGCATGTCCCACGCGCAGACCAGCTCATGGAACCGGAAATCCATGTCCGGGAACGCGGCAGCCAGGATGCCCGTCGCGCGGCGCAGGCCTGGGTTTTCGCTGACCTCATGACTGGTTTCGATCATCGCGATGCCGGCCTCGGCCGCGAAGCGGAACCCGTAGTTGTCCGACTCGCCGGCGATGAAGACGTCGCACCCTTGCGCGATGAGGTTCTGCTGGTAGCCTACGTTGACGAACAGGCCCAGGCCGCCCCACGGGAGTCCCACGCGGTGCACGACCTTGTCCAGCCCCCGCGGCGCGCTGACCCGGATTGCAGGCATAGCCAGCGCTATTTTTACGCGCGTGACCAGCTCGCCGACCGTGCACGGTTCGATCTCGTAGACGCGCACCAGCCGGTCATCGTATACCGCCGCGCCCAGTTCGAGCAGCAGGGCGAAGTCCTCCAGAATCGTCAGCACGTCGAGCGACCAGTGCAGCCGGGCGTAGGTCAGGCCGTGGAGGTCGAGCAGTTTCCGGCGCTGGCGGTTCACCGGCCAGTCGTACCAGCCGGCCGGTGGCGCCGCGGGGTCATGCGCATTGTACGGAAAGTAGAGGCTCTCGTGGCCGATGAGCAGTTCGTGGCCCGCGGCTGCTGCCGCCTTGATGGCCTCAGGTGCAGCCATCCAGCAAACCGTCGCGCCGGTGATGTGACGCTCCGCCGGGCCTCCATGTCGCACCCCTTCCTCGTCATCCAGCGGCTTGCCAATGGCCTCCGCCACATAGTCCAGGATCTCCCTGATGGTTGTCATAATTGCCTCCGCAAGTGTGTGGATCGGACTGTATTTGCCTGCTACGATAACCTGTAACCTTCAACCCTGCAACCTGCCACCTACCGTGGTATGATACGAGTGAATCCGCCCCTGGAGGCGAACCATGGCATACAAGGCGATTCTGTGGGAACCGCTGGCGCCGGGGGACCGGCGGGTGCGCTGTAACCTGTGCGCACACCGCTGTGTCATCCCGTCCGGCAAACTGGGCGCCTGCTGCGTGCGCGAGAACGTGGACGGCGAGCTGGTCACGCTGGTCTACGGGAAAACCATTGCGCAGCACGTCGACCCCATCGAGAAGAAGCCCCTGTTCCACTTCCTGCCCGGCACGACCGCGTTCTCCATCGCCACCCCGGGCTGTAATTTCCGCTGTGCATTCTGCCAGAACTGGGAGATCTCCCAGATGCCGCGCGAGGCGCATGAGGTTGCCGGTCGCGCTGCGACCCCGAGGGAAATCGCGCGCGCGGCGCAGCGCGCCGGCTGCGCGACGGTCGCCTATACCTACACCGAGCCGACCATCTTCGGTGAGTACGCGCTTGACTGCGCGACCGAGGCTCGGCAGTTGGGGCTGAAGAACGTCTTCGTCAGCAACGGGTACATGACACCCGAGTTCATCAGCCTGATGGCAGGTCGGATTGACGCCATCAACGTGGACCTCAAGGCGGGACGCGGCGAGTTCTACCGGAAGCTGTCTGGAGCAGCGTTCGAGCCGGTGCTGACAAACCTCAAGCGGCTGCAGGCCGCGGGGCTCTGGGTGGAGGTCACGACGCTGGTGATCCCCGGCGCGAACGATTCCGACGCTGAGCTGCACTGGATGGCAACCTATCTGCACGACGAGCTGGGGCCGGACATACCTTGGCACATCAGCCGCTTCTACCCGCAGTACCGGATGTTGGATACGCCGCCCACGCCCACCAGTACACTTGAGCGCGCCTGGCTGATCGGCCGCGATGCGGGGCTGCGCTATGTGTATGTCGGCAATGTGCCCGGCAACCACAGCGAGAGCACGTTCTGCCCGCAGTGCGGCCAGGTGGTGGTCGAGCGGGCGGGCTACCAAGTTGGACGCCGGCACGTCCGGGATGCCCGCTGTGACCGATGCGGTACGGCCATCGCGGGGGTGTGGTAAATACCGTGGAGAATGAGATGGAGATGACCGGGGTCTACGTCGAGGTTGGCGACAAGCGGGTGATGGCGAACGCGGTCGATTGGTTCGGCTGGGCGCGCGGCGGCCGCGATGAGGCGAGTGCGCTGGAGACCCTGTTCGCGTATGCGTCTCGTTATGCGCGGGTTATGGCAGCCGCACACCTGGGCTTCAGGCCGCCGTCCGGCCTCTCGGCGTTGGAAGTGGTCGCGCGGC
>CAZTMA010000218.1:0-318 GCA_964614645.1 uncultured Anaerolineales bacterium | reverse complement strand
GATGCTGGAACGGAGTTCGGCGCGGTCAGCGTGCCGTTCCCCGGCGACGTGAAGCCGGTCAGTGCCGCGGAGCTAGCGCGCTGCCTGGCCATCATCGAGGCATGCTGGCGGGCGCTGGATGAGGCGGCCGCAGCCGCGGCGGGCCGAGAGCTGCGCAAGGGGCCGCGCGGCGGAGGTCGCGAGGTGGACGAGATGGTGCGCCACGTCGCGGAGTCCGAGCGCAGCTATCTGCTGCGCATCGGGAGGAAGGTCCCGGCGGTGGATCCGCCCGTCATCGCGGCGCTGCAACAGGTCGTCCGCCAGGGAGTGCTGGACGGG
>CAZTMA010000217.1:0-5431 GCA_964614645.1 uncultured Anaerolineales bacterium | reverse complement strand
CGGTGCGCAGCTGGTCGAGGCTGCGGCAGCGCAGGCTACCGGCAGCGTCAAGGACGCGCTGGCCAGCTATGCGCAGGCGCTCGCTGCAGGCGGCGAGGAGGCCTCGCGCCAGGCGCTGTCGGACGAGCTGGCGCAACTCATGGCGCGGCACGGGGTGCGGCAGTTCATTACCACATATGGCAAAGAGCTGACCATCGTGGTCGACCGGGAGCGCGCGCGGTTCGGTGCATGGTACGAGCTGTTCCCGCGCTCGACTGCGCCGGTTCCTGGCCAGCACGGCACATTCCGTGACGTGGAGGCGCGGCTGCCTTACGTGGCATCCATGGGCTTCGACGTGCTGTATCTGCCGCCGATCCACCCCATCGGCACGGCATTCCGCAAGGGCCGCAACAATACAACAACCCCGGCTCCGGATGACCCCGGCAGCCCATGGGCCATTGGTTCCGCAGAGGGCGGCCATAAGAGCATTCACCCCGAACTTGGGACCCTCGAGGACTTCCGTCACTTGGTTGCCGCAGCCGCCGACCATGGCCTCGAAATCGCCATGGACATCGCGTTCCAGTGCTCACCCGACCATCCTTATGTTAAAGAGCACCCCCAATGGTTCCGGCAGCGCCCCGACGGCACGATCCAGTACGCGGAGAATCCGCCGAAGAAGTACCAAGATATCTATCCTTTCGATTTCGAGACGGACGACTGGCGCGCCCTTTGGGAGGAACTGAAGAGCATCTTCGAGTTCTGGATTGCCCAGGGAGCGCGCATCTTCCGGGTGGACAACCCGCACACCAAGCCTTTCGCGTTCTGGGAGTGGCTCATCACCGAGGTGAAGCGCGACACGCCCGACGCCATCTTCCTGGCCGAGGCGTTCACGCGGCCCGCGGCGCTCTACGGCCTCGCAAAGCGCGGATTCACCCAGTCGTACAACTACTTCCCCTGGCGCAACACCAAGTGGGAGCTGACGCAGTATCTGACCGAACTGACGCAGACCGAGGTGAAGGACTTCTGCGGGCCGAATCTCTGGCCGAACACGCCGGACATCCTGACCGAGTATCTCCAGTTCGGCGGGCGGGCCGCTCATATTACACGGCTGGTGCTGGCCGCCACGCTGGGCCCGAGCTACGGCATTTACGGCGCGGCCTTCGAGCTGGGCGAAAACCGGCCGCTTGCACCCGGCCGTGAGGAGTACCTCGACTCGGAGAAGTACGAGATCAAGGCGTGGGACATCCACCGACCGGACAGCCTGCGCGGGCTAATTGGCCGCGTCAACCAAATCCGGCACGAGAACCCGGCCTTCCACGCCAACCGCAACCTGCGCTTCCATGACATCGACAACGACCAGCTCATCGCGTTCACGAAGAGCAACGCGGATCGGACGAACGAGGTCCTCGTCGTCGTCAACCTCGACCCGCGCTACCGGCAGTCGGGCTTTGTCAATCTGCCGCTGGAGGACCTGGGGCTCGACTATCACCAACCCTTCCAGGTACACGACTTGCTGACCGACGCGCGCTACATCTGGCACGGCTCGCACAACTATGTGGAACTGGACCCGCGCCATCTGCCGGCGCATATATTCGCCATCCGCCGCAGGGTGCGCACCGAGCACGATTTCGACTACTACCTGTGAGGGTAAGCTGAAGCCTCGACTCCGATTACGTTTGGGGTTCCCGAATAAGCTTGCCAAAGAACCCGCAAGCTGGTATACTGGGAGACAGATAAGGGCCCCTAGCTCAGCGGTTAGAGCGGCCGGCTCGTGGCGATCCCGGCTCTGGATGACACTTGTGTCGTCCGGGGTATATCGTCAAGGGCTGCCCGGCGGGAGACTGCCGGGTGATACCTGTCAAACTCGGGGAAGCCTACGTTGTGAAGACACGGTGATCCCGAGCCAAGCCCCAAGTTGTTGGTGGGGAAGGTGTAGAGACTAGACGGCAGGCACCCGACGGGGGCGGCTGCGCGGGTCGCATGACGGCCGGCAACCCGATCCTCAGGGTGAAGGGATAGTCCAGCCCACAAACCCGTCTCCGGGTGCGTCCGGGCCACCAGGCGTCAGGCCTGGCAGCTTGGCCGGGCGGAGATCGCGGGGCGGCGAAAGCCGTAGTGGGAAGCATAACCGGTTGGTCCTGGGTTCGAATCCCGGGGGGCCCATACAAGAAGCGAAGCTGCAGGTGCGCTTCGCTTCCTTTTTGTTGAGGAGCATCGTCCATTGAGCAAGAGCAAAGTCGCCATCCTGCGGACGTCCCCGCGCACGGTGCTGGCGGATTACCATCGCCTGCTGAACCTGGCAGGCTACCAGGATGTCCTGGCAAAGGACGCGGACACCGCGCTGAAGGTCAACATCTCCTGGCACTTCTTCTATCCCGGCAGCTCTACGACGCCGTGGCAGCTCGAGGGCGTCATCCGTGCGCTGAACGCCGACGGCTATGATCCGGACCTCATCCACGCGTGCCACAACCGCACGGTCGTCATCGACGCGCACCTGGGCGAGCGGGAGAACAAGCAGGTCAACGTCGTGGAGGCCCACGGGCTGCGGAACGTGCACCTGTACGAGGGCGAGGAGTGGATGCCCATTGGGGATGCGGTGGGCGACCTGACGAAGAAATTCCTCGTGCTTAACGACGTCTATCCCGATGGATTCATGATCCCGCGGCGCTTCATCGGCGAGAACATCATCCACCTGCCAACGGTGAAGACGCACATCTTCACGACAACGACCGGCGCGATGAAGAACGCGTTCGGCGGGCTGCTCAACGAGCGCCGCCACTGGACGCACCCGGTCATCCACGAGACCCTCGTAGACCTGTTGATGATCCAGAAGCGCATCCACCGGGGCGTGTTTGCGGTCATGGACGGCACGTTTGCGGGCGACGGGCCCGGGCCGCGCTGCATGATCCCCTATGCCAAGAACGTCATCCTGGCGTCGAACGATCAGGTCGCGATCGACGCGCTGGCCGCCAAGCTGATGGGGTTCGATCCGCTGTCCATCAAGTACATCCGCCTGGCGCACGACCTGGAGCTGGGCTGCGGTGACCCGCGGGACATCGAGGTCGTGGGCGACGTGGACGCGGCCGCGGAGAACTGGCGCTTCACCGGCCCGTTCGAGAAGATGACGTTCGCGTCGCGGATGCAGCACAAGATTTACTGGGGCCCGCTCAAGAAGCCGATCGAGTGGTCGCTCAAGACCGTGCTAGCACCGTGGAGCTACCTGGCCTCGGTCGCGTACCACGACACCATCTGGTATCCCTTCATCGGCGCGAAGCGTGTGCGCGCTGCGCTGAGCAGCGACTGGGGACGGCTCTTCCGCAACTGGGAGACGCTCACGCCGGACGAGCAGGGCTTCCCATACGTCGGCGACAAGGTGCTGGAGTTGCAGCGGACGGGGGCATCGGCGTTCCTCCGCTCATTCGGCGTCCTAGGCATGGCTGTCCGGGAAGCACCGGAATTCGCCGCCAGCCGTCGACGCAGAGCCGCCGCGAAATAGAACGCTGATGACGCTGATTGAACTGATTTGCATGATAGTTACTCTTCGATATTAGGATCATGACCATCAGCGTTCATCGCGTTCCATTATCTATACAGCAGATACGGTGCGCGCTCGCGGCGGAACTCGCGCTCGGACTCTGCCCAGCCTGCCACGAGGTCTGTGACCGGCACCCCGGCTAGTAGCCCCTCACGTATCGCCGCGTCGCCGGTCAGCAGGTCGAAGTGCGGCGGCCGGCCCTCCCAACTGGACGACAGGAACGCGCACTGGTCCGGTGCATCCGCCAGGAAAGCGGCCACCACCTGCAGGCCCGTCTCGACGGGCCGGAACGCGTCCCGGCCGGTCACGTGGACCTGCACACCGCGGCAGGTCGTGCCCGCGTGCTTGCTGGCCGATGGCACGAAGTGCATCGGTCGAAAGCGCACGCCCGGCAGTTCGAGCGCGTTGAGGCGCCGGGCGATCCCATACCCATCGCACCACGGCGCGCCCACCATCTCGAACGGCAGCGCGGTGCCCCGCCCCTCGGACAGGTTGGTTCCCTCGATGAAACACAGCCCCGGATAGACCGTCGTGGTGCTCAGGTGCGGCATGGCAGGCGAGGGCGGCGCCCACGGCAGCCCGGTGTCGTCAAACCACATGTGCCGCTGCCAGCCCCCCAGTGGGACGACGTCCAGCTCTGCGCCGAGCGCGCAGCGATCGTTCATGTAGCGCGCCAGCTCACCGGTCGTCAGGCCGTGGCGGATGGGGATGGGCAGGATGCCGACGAACGACTCGAGCCCCGGCCGGATGCGCGGCCCTTCGACTGCCTCACCGCCGATGGGGTTAGGCCGGTCCAGTACGACCACGCGACGGCCTGCGCGGGCCGCGCCGCGCAGCAGATAGTACAGGGTGCTGATGAAGGTGTAGAAGCGCGCGCCGGCATCCTGCATGTCGAACAGGAGGACATCCACCCCGTCGAGCATCTCCGGAGTCGGCTCCTTGGTGGGACCGTAGAGGCTGAAGACCGGCAGGCCGGTGCGGGGATGCACGGCGTCGGCCACACTTGCACCGTCGGCTGCGGAGCCGTCAAAGCCATGCTCAGGGCCGTACAGCGCAGTCAGTCGCGCGCCTGCGTCCAGCAACGCATCGAGCGTGGAGGTCAGGTCTGGCAGCACGGCGGCCGGGTGCGACACCAAGCCGACGCGCGCCTGCCGGAGCCAGGCCGGTGACTCATGCAACAGGCTGACGATGCCTGTTTCGACCATGACAGCCCTCCCTCCCGCGATTTGTGGCTCGGCAGGCAGTCTAGCATCGCGGCGAGAGGCTGTCAATCAGCCCGCCTCTGTAACCATCAGCCCGCCGCTGCATCTACTTCTCTGGGAGGGCAAGATGAGCTACTATTTCACCAAGACCGTGCAGATGACGTTCGACGAGGCGATTGCGAGGGTGACGGAGGAACTCAAGCGGGAGGGTTTCGGCGTCTTGACCGAGATCGATGTAAAGGCGACACTCAAGAAGAAGCTCGACGTGGACTTCCGCAACTACCGCATCCTGGGCGCGTGCAACCCGCCCTTTGCGCACCAGGCGCTGCTGGCCGAGGACAAGATCGGCACGATGCTGCCGTGCAACGTGATCGTGCAGGAGCACGCACCGGGGCAGGTCGAGGTGTCCGCGGTCGATCCGGTCGCTTCCATGGCCGCAGTTGAAAACAGCCAGTTGGGCGAGGTGGCCGGCGAGGTGCGCGGCCGGCTGCAGCGGGTCATTGAGAACGTCTGACCGGAACGGTTCGTAGTCGGCACTTTAGTGCCATTGGTGGCGACGGCGCTGAAGCGCCCACTACGAACCTACGTACACCGCCGCGTATATCCCCACACCGCCAGCGTGCCGAGCGCGAGCGCGGGCAGCAGGATTAACCCGGCCTCCGGGCCGAATGGGCCGCCGGTCCACAGCTCGGGGCCGAGCGGCGTCTGGCGGATG
>CAZTMA010000216.1:0-5450 GCA_964614645.1 uncultured Anaerolineales bacterium | reverse complement strand
ATGTGACGGAGCCGGGCAGCGGATTCGGCGCGGACGACAACCGCGTGACGCTGCTTTTTGCCGACGGCCGCCAGGAGCCGCTGCCCATCATGTCGAAGGCGGACGTGGCCGATCGCGTGCTGGCGGCGGTATTGCCCATGCTGCAACACTGAATCTGGACATGGCCACAGAGAACACCGAGACAACAGGGACTTGAGCATAGGATAATCAAGACCAGTCTCTGTGTTCTCTGTGCGCTCTGTGGCTGACACTTTACTGCAGCCGCTTGGGGTAGTTGACCGGTGATGCTAGATCATTGGTGCAACGTATCTCACATGCTATACTGGACCGATGGGTAGTAACAGAAGGAGAAACTCATGGCTCGCGTGAGACCACAGGAGCTTTTCGACCAGTTCAACCCGCAGATGCGCACCGCGCTCGAAGAGGCGCTCAACAAGCTGCTGCCCGACGCACAGGTGGACCGGCGTATGCTCTACCTGGAGTTCCGCTTGGCTCTCAACCGCAAGTTCAAGCAATGGGAGAACGTGCCTAACTCGACCGTGGACGCCGACTAAATTGCTTCCACGGTGGAATCTGCATGCGAGACCTTCGAGGTCTCAGGCCAAGCGAAGCTTGGCACGACCTCGAAGGTCTTGGCTGTGGGATTGGCTCTGGAAGCAGTTTAGGTTTGGAGCCGCATAAGGAGGAGATATGACACAGCAGTTATGGTGGCAGACCGGGATCATCTACCAGATTTACCCGCGTTCCTTCATGGACAGCAACGCTGACGGTGTGGGCGACCTCCCCGGCATTCGCAGCCGACTGGACTACATCCAGAGCCTGAACGTGCAGGCGGTCTGGCTGTCGCCCATCTTTCCCTCCCCGATGCACGACTTCGGCTATGATGTTGCCGACTACTGCGGCATCCATCCGCTCTTCGGCACGATGGCCGACTTCGATGCGCTCCTGGCCGACGTGCACAGCCGCGGCCTCAAGCTGCTCCTCGACCTCGTGCCGAACCATACCTCGGACGAGCACCCGTGGTTCATCGAGAGCCGCAGCAGCCGCGATAACCCCAAGCGCGACTGGTACTTCTGGCGCGATCCGGCTCCGGATGGCGGCCCGCCCAACAACTGGCTCAGCAGCTTCGGCGGCCCGGCGTGGACGCTCGACCCGCATACCGGCCAGTACTACTTGCACCAGTTCGTCAGCCAGCAGCCGGAGCTCAATTACCGCAACCCCGCTGTCCTTGCCGCCATGCTCGACAACATGCGTTTCTGGCTCGATAAGGGCGTGGATGGCTTCCGGGTCGATGTCATCTGGATGATGATCAAGGATGAGCTACTGCGCGATGAAGAACTCAACCCCGATTGGGACGGCGTCAACCCGCACAACCGCATCATGCACAACTATACGCACAATCAGCCAGAGGTGCACGACCTCATCCGTGCGATGCGCAAGGTGCTCGATGCCTACGACGAGCGCATGATGGTGGGTGAGATCTACCTGCCGAACGACTCGCTGATGCAGTATTACGGCCGCGACCTTGATGAGTGCCACCTGCCGTTCAACTTCCAGTTGATCCTCGCACCGTGGAAAGCGAGCATCGTGCGCAAGCTGGTGGACAGCTATGAAGCCGTGCTGCCCGCGGGCGGCTGGCCCAACTGGGTGCTCGGCAACCACGACCAGCACCGCCTGGCCACGCGCATCGGCCCGGCCCAGGCGCGCGTCGCCAACATGCTGCTGCTGACTCTGCGCGGCACACCCACCTGCTACTACGGCGACGAGATTGGCATGGAAGATGTCGCCATTCCGCCGCACATGATCCAGGACCCGCCCGCCGTCAAGCAGCCGGAGATTGCCCACATCGTCGGCCGCGATCCGGAGCGCACGCCGATGCAGTGGGATGACTCGCCCAATGCCGGCTTCGCGCCCGCGGGCGTGGAGACCTGGCTGCCCGTCGCACCGGACTACAAGACCCGCAACGTGGCCGCGCAGGACCCCGACCCGTCTTCGATGCTCAACTACTTCCGCGCGCTGACCGCGCTACGCCAATCCGAGCCCGCACTGATCACCGGCAGCTACCGCTCGGTCGAGCCAGGTGCGGAGGATGTCTTCGCGTACGTCCGGGAGGGCGACGGGACCGCGTTCCTGGTCGTGCTGAATCTTGGCAGTGAGGCGCACCCGTTGGACCTGTCGGCTATTGCGCCGCGGGCCGAGCTGGTCATGTCAACCACGGGGCAGCCCGCCGGGTCGCGTGAACTCGCACACCTGGCGCTCGCCGCGAACGAGGGGTTGATCTTGCGGCTCGCGGCCTGACTGTCAGGCGTGCCAGCATGAATAATACCCTGACCGCCGTGCCCGGCATCAAAGTCGGGCATGCAACCGACACCGCCGGGCTGACCGGCTGCACGGTTGTGCTCTGTGAAGGCGGGGCCGTCGGCGGCGTGGACCAGCGCGGGGGCGCACCGGGCACGCGCGAGACGGACCTGCTCCGGCCCATGCACCTCGTGCAGCGCGTGCATGCGGTCATGCTGGCGGGCGGCAGCGCGTTCGGGCTGGCCGCCGCGGACGGCGCAATGCGCTATCTCGACGAGCGCCGGGTCGGCTATGCATCCGGCCCGGTGCGCGTCCCGATTGTGCCGGCAGCCATCCTGTTCGACCTGGCCGTCGGCAGCTCTCAGGTGCGGCCGGATGCAGAGATGGGCTACCGCGCGTGCCAGGCTGCGAACAGCGCGCCCGTCGAGCAGGGCAATGTCGGCGTTGGGATGGGCTGCAGCGCGGGGAAGGTGCTCGGCGCGCGGCTCGCGACCAAGACCGGGCTCGGGAGTGCGGCGATAGACTTGGGCCGCGGGCTGGTCGTCGCTGCACTCATCGCGGTGAACCCCTTCGGCGATGTGGTCGATGCACAGGGGCAGATCCTCGCGGGCGCGCGCCACCGCCGGGGCGGGTTTGCGGATACGCTGACACTGCTCAGGGGTCTGACCGGGCAGATTGCGCTGCGCGTGGCCGGCGCAACCGTCATCGGCGTCGTCGCGACGAACGCCCGACTCAACCGGGAGCAGGTCAGCAAGGTCGCACAGATGGCCCAGGACGGCATCGCCCGCACCATCCGCCCTGCGCATACGCTGTTCGACGGGGACACGCTCTTTGCGCTGGCGACGGGTGGCGTGCGGGCCAGCCCGCTGCTCGTCGGCGCATACGCGGCGGAGGCAGTTGCGCTGGCCGTTGTTGCGGGTGCGCAGCAAGCGGTCGCAGCGGGCGGGCTACCTGCGGGCGCCGATGTCCTGGCGCAGGTGCGGCCGGCTGAGTAGCCGTGGGGAATCTATCAGAGAGATTCCTTGTATTGATGTGGAGTGGAGCGTCCTCAGGCGCGGAACGGCTCCCGCAATTGGCGGATAGCCGTCCGCATTTGAGAATGCGGACTCCTCCCTACGAACAGATTCTCAATCAAGCGGTGATGGATGGCAGAAAAAATCCTTCTCGTTGATGATGAACCGGCGCTGCTCGACACGCTGGCCTTCAACTTGCGGTCGAGCGGCTATGAGGTTGTGACGGCTGCGGACGGCGTGGCCGCGTTAGAAGTCGCCCGCGCGGAGTCGCCCCAACTGGTCGTGCTTGACCTCATGCTCCCGGAGCTGGACGGCCTGACCGTCTGCCGCAGCCTGCGGCAGGTGTCTGATATCCCCATCCTGGTGCTCACGGCGCGGACGGGCGAGCTGGACAAGATTGTCGGGCTGGAGAGCGGCGCAGACGACTACATGACCAAGCCGTTCAGCCTGGGGGAGCTGCAGGCGCGCATTCGGGCACTGCTGCGCCGCGCAGGCACACGCCAGTCCACCGACGAGATGCGCTCTGGCGACCTGCTGCTGAACCTCATCAGCCGCCGGGCCTACCTGGGTGAGCGTGAGTTAGTGTTGAGCCCCAAGGAGTTCAGCCTGCTCGCGGAGCTGATGCGGCACCAGGGCGCGGTCCTGTCGCGCGACCTGCTATTGACGCGCGTCTGGGGGTATGATTTCTACGGCGATGCGCGCACTGTGGATGTACATGTACGCTGGCTGCGCGAGAAAATTGAGGAGATTCCATCGCAGCCCGCCCGTATCTCGACTGTGCGTGGCATCGGCTATCGGTTCGAAGGGTGAGGGTCGGGGATTATCAGTAATGAATCATGAATGATCTGGCGTTTTTGTTCCTGGCACTCTTTGTCGTTGCGGCTTTCCTTGCCGTAGCCGTCCAGGTGCGCTACCGACGGCTGGAAGATCGGGCGCAGCGCGCGTATGCAGACCGGGCGGAGGCCCTAGCCCGCCAGGCCGAGCTGGAGCTCCGGGTCGCGCGTTCCCGGCAGTTTCTCGTGGCGCTGGGAGAGGCGACCGGCGACGCTCAGTTGATGCTTGACGGCAACCGTAACATTGTGTGGGGCAACCAAGCGGCCTGGGATATGTTCAACGACGGGCAGCCGGCGCTCGACCATACGTTTATCACCCTGGTGCGCGACTATGAGCTCAACCAGGCCGTTGCGGATGCGGTCGCCGGGCAACGCTCCATGGTCCGCCAAGCAGCAGTGGGTTCGCGGTCACTGCGCATTTATGCCTGCCCGATCGCCGGGCACGACGGCGCGGCTGTCACCATCGAGGATGTCACCGAGCTGCAGCGGCTTGGCCGCGCCCGCCGTGATTTCGTCGCCAACATCTCGCACGAGCTGCGCACGCCGCTTGCCAATATCGACCTGGCCGCTCAGACCCTCCGGCAGGCTACGGCCGACCCCGCGCTGACTCGTCGCATGCTGGACCTCATCCAGGTACAGGTGCAGACGCTCAGTCAGTTGAGTCAGGAAATGATGGAACTGGCGCAGATCGAGTCGGGCCAGGTCTTGCTCAAGCTGGTGCCGACCCCGCTGGAGCCGGTCGTGCGCCGCAGCGTGACGCATCTCTTGCCCCAGGCCGCGGTCAAGAAGCAGCACCTGAGTCTCGTGGTACCCAGCGACCTGATGGCCCTCGTGGACGAACAGCAGATTGGCCGGGTCATCTCCAATCTGGTGCACAACGCAGTCAAGTTCACACCGGACGGCGGCATCATCAGCATAGAAGCAACTATACAAGACGATGACATCCGCGTATGTGTGTCCGACACGGGGCCGGGCATTCCTAAGGACGAGCAGAGTCGCATTTTCGAGCGCTTCTACAAGGCCGATCGTGCGCGTACCAAGGGCGGCACCGGCCTCGGGCTGGCCATTGCGCGGCATATCATCGAGGGCCACGGCGGGCGCATCTGGATCGAGAGTCAAACGGGCCAGGGCGCGACTATCTGTTTTACGGTGCCACGAGCATGACAAGATATGAACGATGGGTCAGAGAGAACCTGCCCGATCTTTCGGGTCGGCGTGCCATTGTTACCGGCGCCAACAGCGGGCTGGGCTTCGAGGCGGCTCGGCTTCTTGCCGGGCGCGGCGCACGGGTCACCCTGGCAGTACG
>CAZTMA010000215.1:0-5557 GCA_964614645.1 uncultured Anaerolineales bacterium | reverse complement strand
TCGACATCAGCCTGCCGGTTCAATCCCAGGCCCTCCCTCCATTTGGAATTCCTGAGCGTGGAAGTGTTTGGGGCGCGCCCTCACTCCTGGTATAATGGTCGACGTCTTGAAAGTTGAAGCTCTACCTGGCTAATCATGATAAGTGGCAGGAGCAGTTTGCATCCTCAGGTGCAAACGATGCTTCCTGCAGTGCGGGCTGTTCCGCATCCTCAGATGCGGAACTCCTCTGCTTGCTACCGAGGCAAATCTAGACTACAAAATGCCGAAAGATCGGTGGACCATCATCACGAACAGCGCCGCAGCAACGCAGGCGCTGGCAGCGCACCTGGGGCGCCGGCTTGCCGCCGCGCACCCAGAGGCCGGTGCGGTGCTGGCTCTGTCGGGCGATCTGGGCGCGGGCAAGACCACGTTCGTGCAGGGACTCGCGTGTGGGCTCGGCATCACTGCGGCCATCACCAGCCCGACCTTCATCCTGGTCAATCGCTACCGCCTGCCCGACGGCCGGAGGCTCCACCACGCGGACTGCTACCGGCTGAAGGATGCGCCGCTGGAGATGTGGGACATCGGGCTGGATGATCTGCTGGCGGGCGAAGACATCGTCGTTATCGAATGGGCCGACCGCATCCCCGGCCTGCTGCCCCCCGACTATCTGGAGGTCTCGTTCGCCTACGTGGATGACACGCAGCGCAGTCTTACTTTTACACCGCACGGCGCGGCCTTTGACAGCATGCTCGAGCACCTGCAGGCCACGGCAGCGGCCGGACTTCTGGAGACCCTCGATGCTCCTTGCCATTGATACATCCACGCGCCAGGCGGGCATTGCGCTGTACGACGGCGATAAGGGCCTGATCGCGGAGTACAACTGGCACTCGGCCAACCGCCACACCGAAGAACTGATGCCTGCGACCGCTCAGATGCTTGAACGCGCGAAGCTTACGGCTCACGGCCTGACGGCTGTCGGCGTCGCCATCGGTCCCGGCTCGTTCACCGGCCTGCGCGTGGGCCTGGCCGCAGCCAAGGGGCTGGCGCTAGCGCAGGGCCTTAAACTGGTGGGCATCTCCACCCTGGATTTCACCGCCTATCCACACCAGGCACAGGCCCGGCCCGTCATCGCGCTGGTGCAGGCCGGCCGCGGCCGCGTGTGCTGGGCGCGTTACGCGCACGGACCGGATGGCTGGGCCGCACAGGCGCCCTACACGCTCGCTACCCTCCCTGCATTGGCCGCGGCCATCACCGAACCGGTCGTGTTCGTCGGGGAGTTGAGCCAGGCCGACCGGCAGACACTAGAAGACGAGCTGCTGGGACCCGACCGCGCCGCATTCCTGCCCCCGGCCCTGTCCGCCCGTCGCGCCGCGTGCCTGGCCGAGCTGGCCTGGGCGCGTCACGCAGCCGGTCAATGGGCCGACCCGGCGACGCTCAGCCCGCTTTACATGCAGCAGCCGGACGGGACCGTCACACCTGCCGTCGCCCAGGGATAGCCGAAGCACTATGACGCTGCCCATTATCACGCCGCTGACCCCGGAAGACCTGGATGACATCATGCTGCTGGAGCGCCGGGCATTCAAGGACCCGTGGACCCGGCATATGTACTATGTGGACCTGACCGACAATTTCATGGCGACATATCTCGCCCTGCGGCCCGATCCACAGGCTGAGGAGTCGGCGTGCCTGCCGCGCATCCTGGGCTGGGGCGGCTTCTGGCTAATGGTGGACGAGGCACATATCTCGACCATCGCCTCGCACCCGGACTGGCGCGGCTGTGGGCTGGGGCAGTGGCTCATGGTGGCTCTCATGCAGGCGGCCTTCGAGCGGGGCGCGGTGCGCTCGACGCTGGAAGTGCGCGTCAGCAACACGCCGGCCATGAAGCTGTATGAGAAACTGGGCTACGAGGTGACCGGCAAGCGGCGGCGCTATTATCGAGACGGCGAAGACGGCCTGATTATGACAACTCCACCCCTGGCCGGGGCCGTGTTGCAGGCGCGCCTGGCCGCGGCCCACACTGAGGCCCTGGAACGCGTGGCCCGCTGCTTGGACACAACGGAGGCACGACATGACCGGACGTGATTCGCTGGAACAGGTCGCCGCTGAAGTGCGCATCTGCCCGAAGTGCCCGCTGGCGCTGAGCCGGACGCACGCTGTGCCCGGCGAAGGCCCCGCGGATGCCCGCATCATGTTCATCGGGGAGGGGCCGGGCCGCCACGAAGACCTGCAGGGCCGCCCCTTCGTCGGTGCGTCGGGCCGCTACCTGCAGAGCCTCATGGCCGACATCGGGCTGGACCGCAGCCAGGTGTTCATCACCAATGTGGTCAAGTGTCGTCCGCCCGAGAACCGCGATCCGCAACCCAACGAGCTGGCCGCGTGCCGCGAGTACCTGGACCGGCAGATTGCCCTGATTCAACCGCGCGTCGTCGTGACGCTCGGTCGTCACTCGATGGCGCGCTACTTCTCCGGCGAATCCATCACCAAGATACACGGCCAGGCGAAGCGGGTCGGCAACACCTGCTACCTGCCGCTGTTCCACCCGGCCGCGGCGCTGCGCCGGGACGACTGGCGCGCTGACATGCTGCGAGATTTCCAGCAGATTCCGATGCTGCTGGCTGAACTGGAAAAGACCGATTGACTATAGGAGGTCCTGGTTGGCGGACTCACCTCTGCGCGTAATCACCCTGGGCGGTTTCGGGGAGATCGGGAAGAACCTGCTGGCGCTGGAATACGAGAACGACATCCTCATCATTGACGCTGGTTTGATGTTCCCGGAAAGCGACATGCTGGGTATTGACCTTGTGTACCCGGATATCACCTACCTTACTCAGCGGGCCGACCGGCTGCAGGCAATTGTCCTGACACACGGCCACGAAGACCACATCGGCGCGCTGCCTTATCTGCTGAGATATCTTGATGTGCCGGTCTATGCGACCGCGCTGACGCGCGGGCTGGCGGAAATCAAGCTCAAGGAGGCAGGGCTGCTGGCCGACAGCGAACTGCATACCGTGACCTCCGCCGATGTGCTTGACCTCGGCTGCTTCCGCGTCGAATTCTTCCATGTGTGCCACAGCATCCCGGATGCGGTTGGCATCATCATCCATACGCCCAGCGGCACGATCGTCCACGCGACCGACTTCAAGTTCGACCAGAACCCGGTGGACGGCAAGCTGACGGAGGTGGACAAGCTGCGCCGTGTAGGCGACCAGGGCGTGCTGCTCCTGATGTCGGACTCGACCAACGCAGACAGCCCCGGCTTCACGCCCTCAGAGCAGCAGATCAACGCCGCGCTGCAAGATATCATGGCCGATGCGCCGGGCCGCATCATTCTCGCGACCTTCGCATCCAACATCTCGCGCATCCAGCAGGTGCTAAACATCGCGCGGGAGAATGGCCGCCGCGTCGGCGTGATCGGCCGCAGCATGGTCAACAACGTGCGGATGGCAGCGGCCCTGGGCTATCTGGATACGCCCTATGAAGACCTGCTCGGCACCTCGGAGATGAACAATCTACCGCCGGAACAGGTAGTCATCGTCTGCACGGGCAGCCAGGGTGAGCCGAGTGCGGTGCTCGCCCGGCTGGCCGCCAACGAGCACGCGCAACTGCAGATCCAGGCGGGCGACACCGTCGTGCTCTCCGCGACGCCCATCCCCGGCAACGAGGAGATGGTCAACCGCATCATCAATGACCTGTTCCGGCTGGGTGCGGATGTGATTTACTCGGACCTCTGCGATGTCCATGTGTCGGGTCACGGAAGCCGGGAAGACCTGAACCTCATGCTGGAGCTGACGCGGCCGCGGTTCTTCGTGCCCATGCACGGCGAATACCGCCATCTCGTGCTGCATGCACGGCTCGCACGCGAGGCCGGCATTCCGGCGGAAAACATGCTGATCGTGGAGAGCGGCCGGGTGGTCGAGGTCTGGCCCGACCGCATCGCGCTGGGCGAAGAAATCGGCGGCGGGCACGTCCTGGTGGATGGCCTGAGCGTGGGCGACATCGGCGCCGCGGTGCTGCGCGATCGCAAGCACCTGTCGCGCGACGGCTTCCTGGTGGCGATGGTCGCGATCGACCGCGCCACCGGCGACGTGGTGGCCGACCCGGAAATTCTGACGCGCGGCTTCGTCTACGTGGCGGAATCCGAGGAACTCATCGAGGGGGCGAAGGATCGCATGTGGCAGGTACTGCGCACGCCCGGCGCATCCTCGTCGGCGCGCAACAAGATCAAGGACGTGCTGAGCCAGTACTGCTACAACCGTACGGGCCGCCGCCCGTTGATCCTGCCGCTGGTGTTTGAAATCTAGATGGTATGGGCGGACCTATGTGTCCGCCCATACCATCACCATCGCACCGGGGCGGACACACAGGTCCGCCCCTACAGTTATTCGGTCGGCGGCTCGATGGTGACTGGTTCGTTCACGTTCATGAGCCGCATTGTCGCATCCATGTTCATGCGGACGCGCGCGTCCGCGTTTTCCAGCTCCTCGCCCAGCGACATGATCATGCCGATGACCATGCGCTGCTGGCGGAGCTGCAGTTCATCCGTCGTCAACCACACCTCTGCGTCGATGGTCATGTCCTTCAGCATCGCCTCGACTTCCTCCGCCGAGGCATCCTCACCGAGGGTGCCCGTCAGAGAACCCAGGTCGAACTTTGCCGGATCGACGGTGAAGCGCAGGCGCGAGACGGCCTCTCCGTCCAACTCCGTATCCTCCACCCATTCGACCTCGGTGGCGTCGGTAAAGGCCTTCATCATGTCGTTCGGGTCCATGCCGCCGGGCATCGCAGTTTCAGCCTGATCCGCCTCGGTCATTTCCCATTCGCCATCTTCGCCCATGCGCACCCAGACTGTGTCCTCGATCATGATCATCTCGAACGCGATCTGCTCGCCTGCGGCCTCCATGTCAAGCTGCATTCGCATCTTGTTCTTGAGGGCTGTCGCGTCCACGATCTCCATTGCGCCGGTGCCCGTGGCCGTCATCGTGAAGCCCGAGAGTACCCCAACTGCCGGGCCAAGGGCTTCCTCAGCCGCCTCGTCCGCCGGTTCCATGGTCATTACCATGTCATACTCGAACTCCGCGGTCTGCATGGCGTCGCCGGAGCTCGCGTACAGCAGCGCACCCAGAGGATCGCTCTGCACGTCCGGTATGCCGGCGGCGGGCTCCTCGGTCGCAGTGGGTTCTGCGGTTGAAGTAGGTTCCGCGGTGGCAATCGGCTCCTCAGTTGCAGTCGGCGCAGTCGTAGCAGTCGCCGCAACAGTTGGCTCGACGGCAACGGTAGGTGCGGCCGGCGCAGGCGGTGTACATGCGCCTACGGCTACAATCAGGAAAAGCCCGATTACCGCATTCAGTGTCGGCTTCTTCATCGATGAGTGCTCCTTTCAGCGTGGGGCGGCAACATTATGTACGCCCATTCTGTCATTATAGGCCGGTCAGGTTAGAAACCAAAGTAACGGAGCGACCTTTTGCTGAACTCCATTACGCAAACCAGGGCGGATAGTTGCACCAGTGCGCAAGTATCCTGAGAAGCTGTTTGAAAAGTAGAGGCCGACGGCAAGCCGATGGTATAAGTTGCGGTC
>CAZTMA010000214.1:3270-5605 GCA_964614645.1 uncultured Anaerolineales bacterium | reverse complement strand
GTATGAGTCGCCAGGGACTCGAACCCTGAACCCTCTGATTAAGAGTCAGATGCTCTGCCAATTGAGCTAGCGACCCAATTACGTCGATTATTTTATGCCGAATGGCTGTTTTGGTCAAATCGGGAACCCAGGCGCTCTCAGTCCGGAAACTTGTACTCCTCCCGCGCAGGCGCAAAGACCTCGACCGCCTGCGCCCCCGCGGGGCCGACGGCCACGCTGTGCACCATGTCGCCGGGCACGATGTACACATCGCCCACGCGCACGGTGCGCGTCTCGCCGCCCACCGTCATCTCCATCTCGCCGGAGACGAGCGTGCCGGCCTGCTCGTGCGGGTGGCTGTGCGGCGGAATGACCGCACCCGGCGCCAGGTCGATCAGCGCCAGCAGCATCTTCTCGCCCCAGAAGGTCCGCAGCGTCACGCCGGGGATGTTCTCGCGCGTAGTGCGCTGGCTCGCATCGTAGAAGTAAGGCATCATTCCTCCTGTGTGATCTTCGTCAGAGTACCGGTTGCTGCCGACACTCAGCCGCAGCGGTGAGGCGCCGGCGGCCGGTCGCGCGTCAGACGACGCCCTTCTCGACCATGTCGATCAGCTTGAGCAGGCTGACCTTGCTCTCGGCGGTCGTCTCGCCCAGCAGGCCCGCGATCTCGTGCGCGACGCGCATCTGGTTGGTGATGACTTCGCCGACGCGCGCAATCGTCTCACGCTGCAGCTTCATCATCTCGGCCTTCTGGTGCGCCTCGTGGGTGACGTCCACCATGATGCACGCGATGACCCCCTCGTCGCGGAGCGGGAACATCACCTTGCGGACGTATAGGTCCACGCTGGCGTAATGCTTCTCGCGCGCCTTGACGACCTGGTTATCCTCCCACACTTTGAGGAATTCCTCGGGGTCGTCCAGGATGAGCGAGACCGGCCGGCCCACGATCGCAGCCGGCGTCGTCTGGAACATGCTGCACAGCGCGGCGTTGACGATGCGGACGTTCAACCCGGTGTCCACCACCAGCAGGCCGTTGGGATCGTAGTCCCAGAGCAGTTCCCAGAGTGTCTTGTTCGATGTTTCCAAGTCTGGCTCCCTCATGAGACCGGCAGGAAGCGTGACGGCTGCCTGGGGAACAGCGCCAGCATGAGCGCCCGCTCGTCGTCCCCCTCGGTCCAGCAGTCGACGAAGGCCGCCCGCAACTCGTCCAGGGTGCGGTAGCCGAAGAGCAGCTGCAGGAACGTCAGCCCTGGGAACGCGGCCGAGCCGCCTTCCGCATGGGTTGGCATCCACGGCTCCACCGCAGTGATGCGGCCCGCGTCGAAGGCCAGCCTCACGCCGTTCCGGTAGAAGCTCAGCTTCAGCTCGCCCGTATGCCCGACGGCAGGCGAGTTGCGCAGCCGATCCTCCAGCACGGGCGTGATGTGGCGCAGAAACGCCGGTATGTCCGGCACGCGCATGTACCACGCATAGGGCGGCCGGATAATCCCCAGCCGGTCGTGCGTGACCGTGTAGAAGGGGTGCTCCGCGCCCAGGCTGAATCGCAGCCCGCCCAGCGGTTTGTTCGTCCGCGCCGCCACCGCTTCGGCCTCCGCCTGCAGCCCGCGCAGGATGCTCGCCGCGGTCGCGACCCATGACACGCCGGGCACGAGTTCCAGGTACATGATGCCCAGCACCGGGCCCCAGAGCCACATGCCGAAGTAGTTGGTCAGCCCGACCGCGCGGCCCTCCGCCGTCTCCAGGATGCGCCATTCGTTGCGGTTGCCGTTGTCCGCGCTCTTGCCCAATATCTCATAGCGCCACATCGTCTCGTCGCGCGGGCACGCCACCAGCGAACGTTGGGCTGCGCGGTCGTCCAGCTCCCGGACGAATGCCAGGTCGGCCTCCGTGACCGGCCGCAGGCGATACGGCTCCGCCTGTCCCTCCTTGAGCTTCGGGACGCTCATCAGCGGCGCAATCCGGCCGCCGCCCAGGTCGATGGTCATCTCGTACCCGAACTGGCGGTAGTAGTAGGGGATGCCCGTGATGGCCTGGGCCAGCTCCCCGCGCTCCGCGCTCCACGCGTGGATGATGTCGAACTGGCGGCGGACCAGTCCCTGCTTGCGGAACTCGGGCAGCGTGCCGACCAGCTCCGGCCGGCCCAACTTGAACGGGATGCCCGCATAGGTCCACGTCTGCGAGATCAGGTTGAGCGACGAGACGATGCGGCCGGTCGCCTGCTCCTCGACCAGGGTGAAGTCCTCCGCCGGGAAGCTTGGGTGCTGGCCGTTGAGCAGGTCGCGCACCCAGCCCGCCACGCTGATGTCCGGCTCGACCTGGTCCGGCTCTCGGTGGACCACGCCTTTGAACTAACACA
>CAZTMA010000214.1:0-3260 GCA_964614645.1 uncultured Anaerolineales bacterium | reverse complement strand
GCTCCCGGTGGATCAGCGCGTTGAACTCGGCCAGCGCGTCGCTGTCCGCCGGGGTTGCACGCCGGAGGACCAGCCCGTTGCCGAGGTCCTGGGGCAGTATGGGAGAAGTTGCGTGCGTCATCTGTTTGGCTTTCTCTGTAATGCAGTGGGCACAAGGCCAGGGGGATCGGGCTCGTACGGGGCGTAGCTTACCAGACCCGCACGGTCTTGACAAGTCATCGAGCGGAAATCGAAAATTTGACAACTTCGCGATAGCGAGTATATTGTATCGTACTGGTGCGGGTCAGTTGGCCCGGCCGCCGGATTCCATTTCTGCCGAAAGGAGCGAGTATTATGGCTCATATCGAAGTGCTCGCGCAGACCGTTGCGGTATGCGGCGATAATCCTTGCCCCTTGAAGCTGTCCAACGAGCGATAAGACGGCGTTCTGACGACGCTCTGACGACGCCATCACTCCTCGGTGAAGGCCATGAGGCGGGTTTATCGCCCCCTCATGGCCTTTTTGTATCCCGGCCCGGTGTGGCGGGCTATACATAAGGCCATGGGCGATTGCTCATGGCCTTTTTAGTTCACAGGGAGACTCCGACGTTGGCAACTCGTAATGAACAGCAGTGGAAGCACTATATGGAAAACAGGGCGCAGCGGGCGATGGGTGGCCCTGCTGCCAAGAAGGCGCCGAAGCCCGAGAAGGCGCGCCGGCGCCGCGACTGGACCGAAGTATATAACGAAGACCCGGACGGCTATGACGACCTTGACATCACCGCGGTCGAGCGTGTCGTGCCGAAGGGCGAGGCCGAGGCGCGCAAGGTCAAGCGCGCCGGTTCGCCGCTGCATGAGGGCCTGGGGCTGGCGAGACTCGCCGGTGAGCCGGAAGCCGGGGCAGAGACCGCGCCCGGCATCTCGCAGCCTGCTGCCGGGCAGACCCGCAGCCAGGGCACTGTCATCGAAGTCAGCACGGGGCTGTGCCGGGTCCGCCTCGCCGCGCAGGAGGCAGCGGAACGCGTGCTGCTCTGCAGCCTGCGGCCGTCGCTGCGGACGCCGCACAGCGGGTTCAGCAACATCGTGGCTGCCGGCGATGAGGTGTTGGTCTCACACAACGGGCACGGCCGCGGCATCGTCGACGCGGTGCTGCCCCGGCGCAGCGCGCTGGCGCGGCCCGATGTGTTCTACGGCCACCTCCAGCAGGTCATCGTGGCAAACGTCGACCAGTTGTTGATCGTCGCTTCGTGGCGCGATCCCAACTTCTGGCCCGAGCTGGTGGATCGTTACCTGCTGGCCGCGGTTCGCAACAACCTGGCGCCGGTCATCTGCATCAACAAGGCCGACCTGGCGGAGGACCCCGCGCCGCTCGAAGAAGCGGCCCGCGCGCTGCGGCGGGCCGGCTACCGGGTGATTCTCACGAGCGCAGTGACGGGCGCCGGGCTTGCGGAGCTGCGCGAGGTGCTGGAAGGCAAGACAACCGTGCTCGCCGGGCTATCCGGCGTAGGCAAGTCGTCGCTGCTCAGCGCGGTGGAGCCGGGGCTGAACCTGAAGGTGGGCGAGGTCAACGAGCACCAGCACATGGGCCGCCACACCACGACGCAGGTGACGCTGCACGGGCTGGCCGCGGGCGGCTTCGTGGCCGACACGCCCGGCATCCGCGAGATGGGCCTCGCGGGCCTGCGCCAGGCAGACCTGGGCCAGCTATATGCCGAGTTTGCCCCCTTCGCCGCGCGGTGCGAATACGCAAACTGCTCGCACACGCGCGAGCCGGGCTGCGCGGTCAAGCAGGCCGTGCGCCGGGGCGAGCTCTACCTGATGCGCTATGAAAGTTACCGCAAGATCTGGGCCGACCTGCCCGCCTGACAAGAATGCAGGGTTGGTAATAGGCGCAGGTGCGCCCCGTCCGGTTTGTAGTAGGCGCTTTAGCGCCCCGTCGTGCGCTGGCGCTGAAGCGCCTACTACGAACCCGCCTGATTTCTCACCGCTGCGCCGCTGGTGCTAAAATGCACCGCATGGAAATCTTACTCATTCGTCACGCTCAATCGAGCAACAACGCGCTGGCGGACGAGCGACTGCGCGTCGTCGATCCGCCCCTGACGGAATTGGGCCTGCGTCAGGCTGAACTTCTGGCGCAGCATCTGGCCGAGGGCACTGACAACGATACCCGGCCGTCGGAGGACGAGCGGGCCAACGGTCCGAATGGCAGCGGCTACCGCATCGACCAGCTCTACTGCAGCGCGATGCACCGCGCGCTGCAGACGGCTTGGGCCATCAGTCGCGCAAAGGACCTCCGGCCCGAAGTGTGGGTCGATATCCACGAGCATGGAGGGATGTGGCTGGACCATGGCGTGCCAGAGGGTATCGCGGGCTACCCCGGGATGCTGCGCGCGGAGATTGAAGCCGCGTTCCCTGACATAGTGCTGCCGGAAGCGGTTGGGACGCAGGGCTGGTGGGACAAGCGCCGGGGCAACGAGAACGAAGAGGATGCTACCGTGCGTGCTGTGGCGGCTGCGACAAAGCTGCGCGCATGGGCGCAGGAGACGCCCGATGCACATATTGCCCTCGTCACGCACGGCGGGTTCCTCACGCTCCTGCTGCGCGCACTTACGGGCCTGCCTGCCGGGGCGCGAGTGTTCTTCCATCACGACAACACCGGCATCACGCGGGTGCGCATCTGGCGGGATGGGTATGTCAGCCTGCGCTATCAAAACCGGATCGTGCACCTGCCCGGCGAGATGGTCTCGTAACGGCCGCGGAGCACTCCATCCTGTTCAGCGTTCATCCCAATCATCCACATCCCCGATGACGCGCAGGCGGCGCATGCCCGCGTCTTGGCTGAGTTCCAGGGGCGGCGGCGGAATCTGCGGCTGCTGGAGGTTGCGCTGGGCCATGAGCTGAGCCGGGTCGAGCACGATGAAGTTGGGCTGCTGGAATGCCGGGTAGGCCGGCGCCGGCGGCGGCTCGTCCCGGTAGCTGCGCCGCTCGCGCCGCAGGAGCGCCACCAGCAGCAGGCTGGTCGGCACACTGGCCGCCACGCCCACGGCCACGCCGATCACGACGGCCATCGCGTCGGTCGACATGCGCTGGCCGATGATGACCGCCAGCGCCACCCCGAACCCCAACATCAGCAGCGGCAGCAGCGCCTTCATCGTGCCCGCCCTGAGAGGAGCCTTCTGCCCGGCGCGACCTGGGGCGCGGCCCACGTGCGGCGCCGCCGCCCGCCCGCCATGATGCGGGCCGCAATGGCGCCCAGCTCGGCCGGGTCGGCGTAGGCCGCCT
>CAZTMA010000213.1:0-5610 GCA_964614645.1 uncultured Anaerolineales bacterium | reverse complement strand
CGTCTGCGGGCGGTGATGCCCTGCAGGCGGGGCCGCGAGCCCCTGCATCATCTGAAGCGCCATGACCGTGCGATCCACGCCCTCCCGGTCCGCCTTGTTGACGGCGAACATGTCCGCAATCTCCAGCACGCCTGCCTTGATGGCCTGCACCTCATCCCCCAGGCCCGGCGCCTCGACGACGATGGTCGTGTGCGCCGCGCTGGCAATATCCACCTCGGCCTGGCCGACGCCGACCGTTTCGACGAGGATGCGATCGAACCCGGCCGCATCGAGCACGGAGATGACATCTGCGGTTGCACGGGCCAGCCCGCCCAGGCTGCCGCGCGTCGCCATGCTGCGGATGAAGATGCCGGGATCGCCGGTCAGGTCGCGCATGCGCACCCGGTCGCCCAGCAGCGCGCCGCCGGAGAAGGGGCTGGTGGGATCCACCGCGATGACGCCGACCGTGAGGCCGGTGGCCCGGTACGTGCGCGCGAGCGCGTTGACCAGCGTGGATTTGCCCGTGCCCGGCGCGCCGGTGATGCCGACGATGTGCGCCCGGCCCGTGTGCCCGTACAGCGCGGCGAGCAGCGCGTGCGCGCCGTCAGTGCGGTCCTCCACCTGCGAGATGGTGCGGGCCAGTGCGCGACGGCTGCCGGCGAGGAGGTCGGTGACGAGATCCATGAGTGTCTTCACGGTTGCAGGTTAGCAGGTTGCAGGTTGCAGGTTCGAGATCGCCAAACCTGTAACCTGCAACCTTCCAACCTTCAACCCACCTGCGTCCGGATGAACTCGATGATGTCGTGTGTGCTGGTGCCGGGGCCGAAGACGCCCTTGACGCCGGCCTGTTTGAGCGGCTCGATGTCATCGTCGGGGATGATGCCGCCGACGACGACGAGCACGTCATCCAGCCCCTCCCCGTGCAGCAGCTCGACGACGCGGGGGCAGAGCGCCATATGCGCGCCGGACAGGATGGACAGGCCCACGACATCCACATCCTCTTGCAGCGCGGCCTCGGCGATCATCTCCGGCGTTTGGCGGATGCCGGTGTAGATGACCTCCATGCCCGCATCGCGCAGCGCGCGGGCGACCACTTTGGCGCCCCGGTCGTGGCCGTCGAGGCCGGGCTTGGCAACCAGTACACGGATTTTGCGGTCGGTCATGCGATTGGTGACTCCATCGATCTTGCAGATTCGGACTGCAGCCAGCTACACGGTCACAATTGTCCACGCGCCCGAGCCGAAGCGCTGGCTCAGCTCGTTTTGCAGCGTGCGGCAGATGCGCGTGCGATTGTTGGGGAAGGCCAGCTGGTAGCGGGCATTGCCCTGCGCCTCGATGACGATCTCGAACCGGTCGTCGCCCTGGTATTTCTCCAGCAGGTCCACCAGTTCGCTCAGGCGGCGGCGGTCGGCTTCCAGGCTGTGGCTGCGGCGGAACGTCAGGCGCAGCGTGCGCGGGCCGGGTGCAGGCGGCACGTTCAGGGCTGCGGGCTGCGCACTGCCGCCGGTGTACGCGACCTGCGGCTGGCCGTTGTAGCCAGTCACGCGCGGCATCTCCGCCGGACGGCTCGCCGGGTCGGGCACGGCTGCCGGCAGCACTGCGGGCGGCTCCGGCTGCAGGCTGAGCAGCGACGGCCCGGTCTGGGCGGCGGGGCGCTGGTAGTCCGAATCCGGATCGCTGTGGCCGTTGCCTCCGTTGTCGCCGCCTGGCTCCTCACTCGGCTTCACGGCCGGGCGACTGTCCTCGGCTTCAGCTTCCGGCTTTGGACTCTCGGCTTGCAGCTTGTTGACTCCGGCTTCCGGCGGCCAGCTTTCGGCGGCCAACCACTCCGGTTCGTCTGCCGCAAAGGGGTTCATGTCTTCCCCGTAGGGGTCGTCCTCATCCCCTGTGTAGGCGGGCGGGGGCGGCATCGGGCGGGCAGGCGGCCGCGCGCCGGGCGTCGCGGCGGGGCCGCCGTTGCCCTGGCGGACGGTCGGCCGGGCAGGCGCGTTCTGGCCGTTGCGATAGCGGTGATACACCGAGGTCGTGTCCTCGATGATCTTCATCCCTTCGACATAATCCTGCGCCTGGTCGGCGATCACGCTCACGCGGCCGTTGCGGAAGTCGGCCTTGCCCCAGATGACGACGATCTTGTCGTTCGTCCAGAGAGTGCGCCGCTCCTTGAACAACTGCGGGAATACCGTCAGGTCCACGGCCCCCTGCAGGTCCTCCAGCTTGATGAACGCCATCGTTTCGCCCTTCTTCGTCGTGATGGTCCGCACATCGGCAATCAGCCCGGCGACCACGACGGAAGTGCCCTTGAGTTCCTCGGTGATGTCCACCGTGGCATGCGTGATGACATTCTGCAAGTCCACGGTCATTTGCTGCAGCGGATGGCTGGAAACGTACACGCCCACAAGCTCCTTTTCCCATTCCAGGATTTCTTTCGGGGTGACCTGGAGGCTGCCCGGCATGGCGGCCAGGATGTCGTCGTCGCCCGCGAAGGCGCCTCCGTCAGCCGCATCCGCGCCGCCGAAGAGCGACATCTGGCCCGCCTCAGCCGCCGCATGCGAGCTCGCGCTGGCGTTGAGGATGGCGTCGATGGCGGCCATCAGCCGGCCGCGCGGCCCGAAGTCGTCCAGCGCGCCGACCTTGATGAGGCACTCCAGCCCGCGGCGGTTGAGCTCGCGCAGGTCCACGCGCTCGGTGAAGTCGGTCAGCGACGCGAACGGGGTGTCGCCGCGGGCCGCCACTACCAGGTCCACCGCACCTTCGCCCAGGTTCTTGATGGCGTCCAGCCCCATGCGGATGGCGATGCCCGGCTCGATGGGGAAGGGGTAGACCGTCGACTGGCGCGGAGACGTGCGCCCGTCCGGCAGCTTCTCGACGCTGAAGCGGTGGCCGCTGACGTTGACGCTGGGCGGGAGCACCTCGATGCCCATGCGGCGGCACTCGGCGATCAGCACGCCGATCTTCTCGGTGTTGTGGCGTTCGACGGTGAGCAGCGCGGCCATGTATTCGACGGGGTAATGTGCCTTGAGGTAGCCCGTCTGCGCGACGATGACCGCGTAATCGGCCGCATGGGCCCGGTTGAAGCCGTAGCGCGCGAACCCCATGAGCGCGTCCCAGATGGCATCGGCCTCTCGGCGGCTGAGCTTGGAGACCCGGTGCGCGCCCCTCGCGAAGATCTCCCGGTGCTCGTCCAGCGTCTTCTTGGACTTCTTGCTGATGCCGCGGCGCACCAGGTCGGCCTCGCCCGGCAGGTACCCGGCGATGTCGGCCAGGATCTGAATCACCTGCTCCTGGTACACACACACTCCCATGGTCTCGGCAAGGATAGGTGCCAAGATTGGGTGTACGTACTCCGGTTGTTTCTCGCCGTGCAGGCAGGCGATGAAGTCCGGGATAAACTCCATGGGGCCGGGGCGATAGAGCGAGATGGTGGCCGTGATGTGGTCGAACTCCGTCGGGCGCAGGTCCATCAGCACCCGTCTCATCCCCGCACCTTCCACCTGGAACACGCCCATCACGTCGCCGGAGGTGAGCAGCTCGTAGGTTTTGGGGTCGTCGATCGGCAGGTTCTCGAGCGTGTACGCGACCCCGTGGCGCTCCTTGATGAGCGCGGCGGCCTCCCGCATCAGCGTCAAAGTCGCCAGCCCCAGGAAGTCCACCTTGAGCAGGCCGATGGATTCGAGGATCGGGTACTCGTACTGCGTGACCGTCTGGGTGATGGCCGACTTGGGTGGGCGCATCAGCGGCGTGTAGTGGGTCAGCTCCCGGTCTGCCACGACGACGGCCGCGGCGTGGATCGAGGAATGGCGCGCCACGCCCTCCAGGTCCTTCGCCAGGTCGAGCAGGTGGCGGACGTTCTCGTCGCTCTCATAGCGGTTCTTGAGGTCTATCGAGTAGAACTCGTGCTCCGGCGTCAGCACATCCGTGATGGTTACGGGCTTGCCGGGGATGGCCGGGATCATCTTTGCGAGCTGGTCCACCTCGGGCAGGGGCACGTCGAGCGCCCGGCCCACGTCGCGCACAGCGGCGCGCGCCTTCATACGCCCGAATGTCACGATCTGCGCGACCCGGTGAGTGCCATACTTGTCGACGGTGTAGCGGATCAGCTCTTCCCGCTGGTCGTCGGGGAAATCCAGGTCGAAGTCAGGCATGGTCACCCGGCCCGGGTTGAGGAACCGCTCGAAGATGAGCTTGTTGCGCAGCGGGTCGAGGTTGGTCACGCCCAGCGCGTACGCGACGATGGAGCCCGCGCCCGATCCCCGGACGTTCCACCAGATGTCGCGGCGCTGCGCATACATGCACAGGTCCCAGACGATGAGGTAGTAGACGTCGAACCCCATGTCGTGGATGATCTTGAGCTCGTGCTCCTTGCGGGCCTGCACATCCGGGTCATCGGCCCGGCCGCCGTACCGCCGCCGCAGCCCTTCCTCGGTCAGGTGGCGCAGGTAGCTCTGGTAGTTGTAGCTCTCCGGGATGTCGATGTCGGGCAGGTGATACTCGCGATCCTCCGGATCGACGTCGCACATCTCCGCAATCTTGACCGTGTTGCTGAACGCGCCGGCGGGCAGGTCGGCCAGCGGCAGGAAGGTCTGGCGCATCTCGTCGAGCGACTTGAGGAAGTAAGAACTGCCGCCATAGCGCAGGCGGTTGGGATCGGTCATCAGCGCGCCGGTCTGCACGCACAGGAGCACGTCATGGGGCGTGGCGTCCTGTTCTTTCACATAATGGACGTCGTTGGTGGCAATGACCGGTATGTCATACTGCTTCGCCCAGGCGAACAACTGGCGGTTGACCTGCGTCAGCTCCGGGATGTTGTGTTCCTGGAACTCGATGTACCAGCGGTCCGGGCCGAACACCTCGCGATACCAGTGCAGCCGTTCCAGCGCCTTGCGCTCCTGCCCTTGGCGCAGCAGGCTCGGCAGCTCCGCAGTGAGGCAGCCGGACGTGCAGATGAGCCCCGCGCTGTGTGCGGCCAGGTAGTCGGCATCGATGCGGGGGCGGTAGTAATAGCCCTTCATCTGCGCATCGGAGCAGATTTGCAGCAGGTTGCGGTAGCCCGTCATGTCCTGGGCCAGCAGGAGCAGGTGATGGCGGCTCTTGTCCAGCTCCGAGTCGCGGCCCTCCATCGGGCGGCCGTGCTGGGTGATGTAGGCTTCGACGCCGAGCAGCGGCTTGATGCCCGCAGCCTTGCATGCGCGCGTGAACTCGATCGCGCCGTGCATGGTGCCGTGGTCGGTCAGCGCGAGCGCGGGCTGGCCCAGCTCGGCCGCGCGCTTGGTGAGCTGGCTCACCCGGCCCATGCCGTCGAGCAGCGAATATTCGGTGTGAACGTGCAGATGCACGAAATCGTCGGCCATAGTCACTACCTGTCATGAGGAGTGAGGGTATTATACCAGACCCCAGCCGTGGGCCGGGAAATCGACGACCGGCGCTGGCCGCGGCCACGTCGTGCTGTGTAGCGCCGGCTGGACGAGCCGATGCACCGATGCACCGTGAATCGGGGGGATATCACACATTTATTTTTCGGCGCGGCCTGGACGAGCGGTTGCACGGTTGCACGGTTGTTGGGGGGGTAACAACACATATTGTAACTATTCAGGCGGGTGCGCACGCAGGCACGCCTGGGGGCCAGAAGGGTGT
>CAZTMA010000212.1:1868-5721 GCA_964614645.1 uncultured Anaerolineales bacterium | reverse complement strand
GAGCAAGCGCTGGCCTTGGGTCGCGAGATGGGGTCCGTCGCGGGAGAGGCCTACAGCCTTATCAATCTGGCTCCGTGCTTGCTGGCACTCGGGGATTTCGAAGCGGCTCGCACGGTCGTGGAACAGGCTGCGGGACCCCTTGACACGCTCAAGGAGCCGCGTCTGCCCGCGTGCCTGCTGGGCGTGCGCGCTGACCTGGCGCTGGCCGCGGGTCAGCCAGAGGCAGCAGCGGGATTCTATGCGACGGGTGCCGCCATCTTCGGCGAGATCGGAACACCTGACCGGGTATCCTCCCTGGCCTGGGTGGGCGCAGCCCGCCTTGCCGCGGGCGACATACCGGGAGCGCTCGCTGCCACCTCCGATGCGGTTGCCGAACTCGAGGCCAACGGCGAGGCAACCGGCGAGTTCTCCACAGCGCACGTCTGGTGGTGGCGCTACCAGGCACTCACGGCCGCAGGGCTGCCGAGCGCCGACGCGTGGGCGGCGCTAGACCGGACGCGCGCGACGATGCTGGAAGCAGTCGCCGGATTGAACGACGACGGGCTGCGCCGCAACTACTTCAATAAGGACCCCATCAACCGTCAGACCGTCGAAACTTGGCTCGCGGTGGCCGCGGAGCTGGGTTTGCCGCTCGAGCCGCTGACGGCGGAACTGACCGGTCCCGCCGGCGGCGAAGAGCAGTTGCGGCGGCTGCTGGACATTGGAACACGTCTCAAGGAGGGGCGTGAGCCCGCGAAGCTGCCGGCGCACATCCTCGACGAGGTGGTCGAGCTCACCGGCGCGGGCCGGGCCGCGCTCGTGCTGCTGGACGCTGACGGCGCGCGGCACGTGGCCAACCAGATCAGCCCCCTGCGAATGTGGGAGTTCGGCCTTCAGGGCATGCTGCCTCCAACAGATACGTCGCCCACCGAGGAGGCGTGGCTGGAAGAACTGGCGCCGCTTTTCGACGAGTGCGAACGCAAGCGCGCCGCGCTGCTGAGGTACATGCCCGAAGGCACAGGCCCGCTCGGACAGCGCTCGATTCTCGCCATGCCACTGGTTGCCGGCGGCAAACTGGCCGGCTTCGTTTACGCCGAGCTGGACGGATGCTTTGGCCGGTTCACGGAGCGTGATCGCGACTTATTGTCGGTCCTGGCGAGCCAGGCCGCGGTCGCGCTGACAAATGCAAACCTGGCCGCCATCCTCGAGCAGCGGGTGGCTGAGCGAACTGCCGAGCTGACCATCATTAACAGCATCAGCGAGGCGATGGCGCGGCAACTGGATAGCGCAACCATCGTCGAGTTGGTGGGCAGCAAGGGAAGCGAAATATTCAAAGGCCAGGACTGCTTTGTAGCGTTGTACGACCCCGATTCGACCGTTATCTCGTGGCCGTACTTCACCTCAGGCGACCAGTGCATACAGGTCGATCCGGAGCCGCTTGGCTCCGGCTTGACCAGCGTCGTCATTCGGACGTGTCAGCCGCTGCTACTGGGCACCTTCGAGGACCAGCAGGCGCAGGGCGTGGTCACCGTCGAGGACGGCAGCCCCACGACGTCACAGTCGTGGATGGGCGTGCCAATCATGACGGGCGACCGCGTCAGCGGGGTCATCGCACTGCAGGACCCAAAGCCGAACCTTTATGACGAGCGCGACCTGCGCCTGCTGAGCACGATCGCCGCGAATGCGGGTGTGGCGCTGGCCAATGCCCGGCTGTTCAACGAACTGCGCCAGGCGAAGGCGGAGGCGGAGGCAGCGACACAAGCGAAGCCATCATTGGCATGACGGGCCTCTTGCTCGATACACAGTTGACCGCAGACCAGCGCGAATTCGCCGAGACCGTGCGAAATTCAGGCGACGCACTGCTGACCATCATCAACGACATCCTCGATTTCTCGAAGATCGAAGCCGGGAAGATGGACCTGGAACAGCAGCCGTTCGAGGTGCGCGAGTGCGTCGAGAGTGCGCTGGACCTCATGAAGGTGCGGGCGGCCGAGAAGGATCTGGAGTTGGCCTGCGAGATTTCTCGAGATGTGCCGGCCGCCATCACCGGCGATGTGACCCGTCTGCGGCAGATTCTCGTGAATCTGCTCGGGAACGCCGTGAAGTTCACGGAGCGCGGCGAGGTCGTTGTTACCGTAGACCTGCCAGGTTTCCGGAAACCTGAGTGGTCTGGCGAGGGAGTGGAACTGCATTTCGCGGTGCGTGACACGGGCATCGGCATCCCGGCGGACCGGCTCGGGCGGCTGTTCCAGGCGTTCAGCCAGGTAGATGCTTCGACGACGCGGAAGTATGGCGGGACGGGTTTGGGCCTAGCGGTGAGCAAGCGGCTGGCCGAGATGATGGGTGGCACGATGTGGGTGGAGAGCGCGGGTTCCGGGCAGGGCTCGACCTTCCACTTCACCATCTGCGCGCCGGAAGCAGCGGCTGTTCCGGCCCGTCCGCACCAGCAGCGCGAGGCGCTCGAGCTGCGCGGCCGAAAGCTGCTGATCGTGGACGACAACGCGACGAACCGGCGCATCCTGAGCCTTCAAGCCCAAGGCTGGGGCCTGCAGCCACGCGACACCGCGTCGCCGCGTGAGGCGCTGGCGTGGGTGCGGGAAGGAGATGCGTTCGACCTGGCGATCCTCGACCTGCAGATGCCGGAGATGGACGGGGTCGAGCTGGCCCGAGGCATCCGGGAGGGGCGCGACGCCCGCGCGCTCCCGCTGATCTTGCTGTCTTCCCTCGGCGGGTTCGGCAAGGAAGTTCCGGCTGGGCTGTTCGCCGTCACCCTGACCAAGCCAACGCGGACCTCGGCGCTGTTCGACGCGCTGATGGGCGTCTTCGCCGGGCGGAGCGCAGCATCTCCGGCGCCGGCAGCGGCGGGCCGCCCCGATCCGGAGATGGCGCAGCGCCTGCCACTGCGCATCCTGCTGGCAGAGGACTATGTCGTGAACCAGAAGCTGGCGCTGCGATTGTTGGCGCAGATGGGGTACCGGGCCGAGGTGGCGGCCAACGGCGTCGAGGCGATTGAAGCGCTGCAGCGGCAACCTTACGACGTGGTGCTGATGGACGTCCAGATGCCGGAGATGGACGGGCTGGAAGCCACGCGGCAGATCCGAAGCCAGTGGCAGCACGCGCCTCGGATTATCGCGATGACCGCAAACGCGATGCAGGGCGATCGCGAGATGTGCCTGGAGGCGGGCATGGATGACTACGTCAGCAAGCCGATCCGCGTGGAGGAGCTGGTGCGGGCGCTGAGCCGGTGCAAGGAGGAATGAGATGGCCGAGGTGCTGGACCAGCCCAGCTTTGCCGCACTCCTCGAGAGCGTGGGCGGGGACGCTGAGTTTGTGAAGGAACTGGTCGACGCTTACCTGCAATCCACACCCGACTTGTTTGCGGGAATGCGAAAGGCTGCCGCCGGTGGCGACGCGCCGGCGCTTCAGCGGGCCGCGCACTCGCTCAAAACGGGGAGCGCAAACATGGGCGCGCTGGCCTTCGCTGCGCAGTGCAAGGAACTGGAATACCTGGGGCGCTCGGGCGAGTTGGCCGGGGTAGAAGCGCGCATCGACGCTGCCGCGGCCGCGTACGAGGATGTCTCGGCCGCGCTCAAGGCCTGCGTGGCATGATTGACATAAGGAGGAGGACTACGGAAGCCATTCAAGGCCACCTTCAGGTGGGTCATATCCTGGTCGTCGACGACTACGTGCTGAATCGCCTGCAGTTGAAGCGGCACCTCGAACAGCAGGGGCACGCCGTCACGCTGGTCGAGAACGGGCGGCAGGCGTTGGAGCTGCTTGACCGCGAAGGCTTCGACCTGATCCTGCTCGACATCCTGATGCCAGAGATGGACGGGTTCGAGGTGCTCGCCCGGCTCAAGGCCGATCCCGCGCG
>CAZTMA010000212.1:0-1811 GCA_964614645.1 uncultured Anaerolineales bacterium | reverse complement strand
ATCTCGGCACTTGACGAGATGGACAGCGTGATCCGTTGCATCGCGATGGGCGCGGAGGACTTCCTGCCGAAGCCGTTCGACCCGCTGCTGCTACGCGCGCGGACCGGCGCATGCCTGGAGAAGAAGCAGCTGCGTGACCAGGAGATCGAGTACCTGCAGCAGGTGGCGCGGCTGACGGCGGCAGCCGCAGGTATTGAGACAGGCGAGTTCATCCCGGAGACGCTGGACGCGGTGGCGGCCCGGTGCCCGGTGCCCATCATCGCCTCGGGCGGCCCGGCCGGACGCGCTGGGCCAGCTCGGCCGGGTCTTTCAGCGAATGGCGCGCGAGGTGATCGCCCGCGAGCAGGCTCTGAGACAGCAGGTTCAAGCGCTGCGCATCGAAATCGATGAGGCGAAGAAGGCGCGGGAGGTGGCCGAAATCACGGAGAGCGACTACTTCCGCCAGCTCAAGGAGCGAGCGCAGGCGCTCCGTAAGGATGGCCGGGCGGGATCGTGACCCAGGCAACGCTGGCATGCCCACGGCGGCTTCCCCGACCGGCCTCAGCAACCTCTCGGTGCAGCTTGAGTTTCGGCTTTACCGCGGGCAAATGCGGCTATAATAATGGGCAACAGATCCAGTGAGCGAGCGGCGCGAAGCGGGTCAGTCTGTTGGACGTACTCGGCTTTTTGGGCGAAGTCCAGCCATACAGACTTAGGATCTGCTGAGCTAAGCTCGTGGGGGTTCACATCCCCCCGTCGGCACCAGAAAGAATGAGAACAGTGAAAGATGGCCCGTAGTGGGCGGTCTTTCACCGCAATGGTTCAATCTTTGACTGGGGGTGCTAGGGCCAGCCGCGCGCATCTTCAGATGATCGGTTGAAACGCATGCTTGACCACTAGTCATTCGTTGGAAGAAAAGCAGAAACTGCCGAGATTCAACGACTGTTGGCGCAGCCGGAGTGCCATTTGCTGTAATTGGTTGGCGGGGCCGGCTGCCCAATTCGCAGGCCGGCCCCGCGCTGCGTACAGTGCTCATGACGCACAAAGAGCGTGTTGGGGATTGGGGCCTGAGAGAATCATAACGTGAGCGTTCATGCGGACACCCGCTCCCTTATTTGGAGTTAGCCCGCACCTGGTTATAATAACTGGCGACAGATTTGGGGCGTGGGGGTTCAAATCCCCCCGTCGGCACCTTAAGTCTTTTTGGGCCCGTGGCCTAGCGGGAAGGCGTCTCCCTTGCACGGAGAAGATCGCCGGTTCGAATCCGGCCGGGTCCACCATACAGGACGCATCAGCCGAATCTTGACAGACTCATGCTTTTGGCTATAATGCGCCCGTAAGTGCAAACAACCGAATATCGCCCGCGGGTGTGGTTCAGTGGTAGAACGTCTCCTTGCCAAGGAGAAGGTCACGGGTTCGAATCCCGTCACCCGCTCTCTCGCACGAGAGTGCATGCCTGATGGCTGAGGCTGATCGAAGAGGGTTGCCGGCCGGCGCTTCTCACCGTCGGTGGCCATCTGCATCAGCCTTTTCTTTTCTCAGGCCGAGGTAGCTCAGTTGGTAGAGCACGCGACTGAAAATTGCGGTGTCCCCAGTTCAAGTCTGGGCCTCGGCACCTAGGTCGGGCATTCGGGGGTCGTTCAACGGCAGGACAGCAGCCTTTGGAGCTGCGTATCGGGGTTCGAATCCCTGCCCCCGAGTCGGGGTAGGAACCGGATGCCGGTATGACGCCCGGTTCCAGCCTACGAATACGTGGTGGCCATAGCTCAACGGCAGAGCATCTGGTTGTGGCCCAGAAGGCTGTGGGTTCAAGCCCCACTGGCCACCCCTTC
>CAZTMA010000211.1:0-5742 GCA_964614645.1 uncultured Anaerolineales bacterium | reverse complement strand
GCCTGATCCAGGTCATCGGCCCTGCGCGCGACGGCGAGCAAGCCGTGGCAGCCGTGGTCGCCTCGCAAGAACTCGCGATGCTCGACGAGAAGCCGCTCGAAACGGAGGCCGCGCCGCCCGATGAAGTCATCGTGGCAGCGGAGGCCGCCGGCCCGCTGACGGAAGAAGCTGCGGCTGGTGAAGGTGAGGTAGCAGCCTTGCCCGCCACTGCGGCGTTGACGACGACCGCAACTCTGACCGGCACCGTGCCGCTCACGGCCACGGCCGGGCTGACGAGCACCGTCCCCATCACGACGTCGCTCCCTCTCACTCCAACGTTGGCGCCGACCCTGGCGCCGACGGACGCGCCCACGGCGACACCCACGCTGGAGCCGACCGCGACACCCACCCTGGAACCGACGGCGACACCGACGTTGGAGCCAACCGCAACTCCCACGGCCGCGCCCACGCTGCCTGCCGGGCAAGTCATCTATACCGTGAAGTCAGGCGACACGCTGTCGTCTATCGCAGCTAAGTACAACATCACCTGGGAAGTCCTGGCACAGGCGAACGGCCTGACCAGCAGATCCGTGCTGCGCGCCGGGCAGCAGTTGAAGGTCCCGGTGGCAGGATCCGCCGAGGCGCCCGCCGCACCGGCGCCGCGCGCGGAGCCAACGAAATACAAGGTTCAGTCGGGCGACAACCTCTCCAGCATTGCCGCAAAGTTCGGCATCACCTGGGAGGAGCTGGCCCGGGCCAACGGGCTGACCAGCAAATCAGTGCTGCGCATCGGGCAGGAGCTCACCATTCCGGTGGCGGGCTCCGCCCTTGCGCCGGTGGCCACGCAAGCGCCGTCCGCGACCACAGTGGCGCGGGCGGCGGCGACTGCTACACCTGAGCCGCCGCCGCCCGCGCCTGACCTGCCCGCACCGGTGCTGACCGGTCCGGGCGATCAGGCTTCATTCCGCGGGGACAATGCCATCATCGAGTTGCACTGGAGTCCGGTCCTGGGGATGACTACCGCGCAGCAGTATCAGGTCGTGGTGCGCTGGACCGAACAGGGCGGGCCACAGGAGCACTGGTGGGCCACCACGGCCACAGGCAGCCGCGTTCCTACGTGGCTCTATCTGCGGGCGGACCAGCCGGATCGGAAGTACACCTGGTTCGTGCGTGTCGTACAGGTCACAACAGACGGTCAGGGCGGCGAGCGGGTCATACCCCTCAGCCCGGCCAGCGGTATGCGCGCCTTTTATTGGGGATAAGGAAGCATGGCGGAGAACATCCAGGCATTATTGGCGAAAATCATTGATCAAACTCGACCGGTGCGCAGTATCGATCTGACCGACCTGTCTGACCTCGCACGCAGCGAAATGGGCTCCTTCAGGGAAGCATGGGCCGTGCTCGACGATGCCCGGCGGCTTGAACTCGTCAGGACGCTGGTCGAGCAGGCTGAGGCCAATATTCATCTTAATTTCCATGCTATCTTACGAACCTTCTTGAGCGACCCTGATGCCCAGGTCCGGCGCATTGCCATCGAGGGACTGTGGGAGGATGAGCGGACCAATCTGATGGCGCCGCTGGTGAGCCTGTTGCAGGATGACCCGGCGACGGAGGTGCGCGCGGCGGCTGCCACATCGCTGGGCCGCTTCATGCTGCTCGGTGCGCTGGGTGAGATCGGCGATGAGCTGGCGCGCGTGGCTGAAGAGGCGCTGCATATGGCCTGGTATCGCGCAGGCGAGCCGGTTGAGGTGCGCCGGCGCGCGCTGGAGAGCCTCGCGTACAGCAGCATGCCGGAACTGCCCACGCTGATTCAGAATGCGTACTTCGATGATGACGAACTCATGCGCCAGAGTGCGCTGTTCGCAATGGGACGCAGCGCGGATCGGCGCTGGGCGCGGTTGGTGCTGGCCGAACTGGGCAGCCCCGAGCCGGCCATGCGGTTCGAAGCGGCCCTCGCGGCCGGGGAAATGGCGCTCCGTGAGGCCGTCCAGACGCTGATCCGGCGGCTGGATGACCCGGATGCCGGCGTGCGCGATGCAGCCATCACCGCGTTGGGCAAGATTGGCGGGCCGCTTGCGAAGCGTGCGCTCCAGGCGCTCGCCAAGGGCAGTGATGAAGTATTGGCCCAGGCTGCGGAGGACGCGCTGGACGAGCTCAACTTCGGCGGCGAAAGGCTGGATGATGTCCTGGGCGATGAAGGCCGCACGCGGCCATCGGATGGCGAGGACGACGAAGAAGACCTGGCCGGCGACGAACTGGAAGACGAATTCGGTGATCTTGAAGACGACGAACTCGTAGATATCGCTCTCTTCGATGAGGACGATGACGACGAGTTCGACGATGACGAAGACGGCTGGGATGACGATGACCTGGACGACCTCGACGAGGCTGATGAAGCCGGCGAGGACGACGAGGACTGGAACTGACAGCGCAGATCAGTATGGCTAAACGACGACCATCGCAACTCCCGCGCCCCGCGAAAGACGCGGTCCCGCCTGCCGGCCGCGATGAACGCGCGCGCACGCTGCTCAACGAAGGGGCGCGGCTCCTGATGGCGCGGCGGCCCGGCGAGGCTGTCCCGCTCTTGAGCCGGGCGTTGGAGCTGGCGCCCGACAACGCGGACGCCGCGCTCAACCTGGGCAGCGCCTACATCCTGCAGGGCAAACATGCGCAGGCCGTGCCCGTGCTCGAGCAGGCCGCGCAGCTCGACCCGCACAATGCTACGGTGTGGGCCAACCTGGCCGCGGCCTACCTTGGCAAGCTGCCCTTCGCTGAGCGCGCACAGCAGGACCAGGCCATCACTGCCTTCGAGCACGCGCTGGCCCTTAACCCGGCTGCGCCGCACGTCCACTACAATCTGGGCCTGATTTATCTCGAACGGAATGACCTCTTTGGCGCCGCCTCGCATTTCCAGGCAGCGCTCGACACTGACCCGGCGGACGCAGACGCCCGCCTGTGGCTCGACCGCATCCGCCGGGGCGATCTGGACAGGGACGAACCCCAGGGGTAAACCATGAGCTGGCGCCAGAACCCGTCCCGGGTGGCCTGGATCATCCTGATGACCAGTTTCCTCACGTGCTGCTTCCTGGCAGTCGTCGTGCCGCTGTTGACGCGCAGCTATGTGCTGCACGCGACACGGGTCAAGACGGCCTATGTTGCGGCCACCGACGGGACCGTCCAACTGCGCGCGCCCGGGGCCAGCGACCGGACCGCCGTGACCGACCGCCGGCTGGCGCCCGAGGGCAGCCAGATTATCACCGACACCAGCGCGAAGGGCGTCTTGACGGTCAGTGCGGATGAGGCCGGCGAGCGGGTGCTGTCCACCGTCCAGCTGTGGGGCGATACGGCGATCACGCTGTCGCACATCCGCACCCCGCGCTTCGAACTCAGCACCGACCCGCACCGCACCGACATCGACCTGGCCCGCGGCCGGCTCTTCATCGCCAACCAGCGGACGGACCAGCGCGATGTCGTGATGTACCTGACGACCCCGCACAGCCAGCTCGTCCTCGACCCGGGGACGTTCGACGTGACCGTCCTGGAAAGCGAGACGCAGTTGCGCATCCGCTCCGGCGAGGCGCACGTCATCGCAAGTGACCGGCAGGTGACTGCCGGGCCGGGCCAGCGGGTCGCGGTCGCGGCAGGCGGTGCGCCGTCGCTGCCCGTACCCGACACCGTGAACCTGATCCTCAACGGCACGTTCGAACGTTCGCTCGAACCGTTGTGGAGCCAGTTCGCAGAGGTCAAGGAAGGATACGAGCCCGGCAAGGTCGAGCTGATTACCGAAGGCCGGCGCACGGCCATCCGCCTCTCCCGGCGGACGGAAGATGGCGTGCCGAACCGCGCCGGCGTGCAGCAGACGGTTGACCGGGACGTGGAAGGGTACGATTCGCTCGCGCTGCGGCTGGATGTGAAGCTGCTGTACCAGAGCGTGCCGGGCGGCGGTGAGAAGGCCACCGAGTACCCCGTGATGGTGGACCTGTTCTACACCGACATCTACGGCAAGGACCTGCACTGGTACCAGGGGTTCTACTATTTCGACCTGCCGGACAACAGCCCATACCTCGAACCGACGGGCGAGCGGACGCCGTTCGGCCTGTGGTACACCTTCGAGTCTCCCAACCTGTTCGAGCTGCTGAAGGAGACTCGCCCCGCGCGCATCAACTCCGTCAGCATCTACGCGATGGGGCATGACTACGAGAGCCTCGTTTCAGACGTCGCCCTGACGGTCCGGTAAGGCGCGCCATGCTCAGCCGCCGGCTGCCGGTTGTGCCCTTGGGCCTGGCGCTCCTGGTCTTTCTCCTGCTCGGCAGCCACCAGCTTGACCTGCCCGGCCTGCACTATGATGAGGCCAAAGAGGCGGGACTCAACGCCATGCAGTTGCTCACCGGCCAGCCGGTGACTGCCTTTCGTGATGCCACGGTGACCATCGGCCCGTGGCATCTGCCGTTAATGGTGCAGGATTACATCGGCAGCTTGAACGTGGTACTCGCCGTGCCCTTCCTGGCCGTTGGCGGGGTCAACGTAGCTGCCCTGCGCTGGTTGCCGCTGCTGACCGGCGCAGGGACGCTGGTCCTGGCCTGGGTCATCGCGCACCGGCTGCGCGGGCCGGTCGCCGCCGCAGCGACTGCCGGGCTGTTGGCCGTCAACCCCAGCTTTGTGTTCTGGAGCCGCCAGGGCATCTTCGTCACCAACCTGACCGCGCTGCTCTTCATGGCGAGCCTGTGGACCGGGCTGCAGTGGTGGAGGACGCGGCGTACGACGCCCCAGCAGCGACGCTGGTTATGGCTTACCGCGCTGCTGTGGGGCATGGGCCTCTATGCCAAGCTCTTGTTCGCCTGGGCCATCGGCGCGCTGGTTGTGGTTGCCCTGGCGCTGCTGGCAGCCGAGTGGCTTGCTCAGCGGACGCACCCTGAGCGGAGCAGCACGTATCCTGAGCAAGAGCATGCTGACGGTCGCTCTGCGACCGCGATGCGGACGGAGTCGAAGGATCGCGCTACGGATTCGAAGGATGCCTCATGGCTCACGTGGCTCGGTGCAGCCGTCTGCTACCTCGCGCCGCTGACTCCTCTCATCATCTTCAACATCCGCACGGGCGGGACACTCACGTCCGTCTTCGGCAACCTGGGCCAGTCGTACTACGGCGTGGATAACAGCGCATATCTGCCCAACCTCGCAACCCGGCTCGGCCAGGTGGTGACGCTGCTGCGCGGCGATCAGTTCTGGTATCTGGGCGAGGCGCAGGCCAACGAGTGGGCGGTCTGGCTGGCGGCTGGGGTGCTGGCGATTGGCGTGGTCGCGTGGGGAATTCGCCTGACAACACAGTCCCGGCGGACATTGCCTGCGTTCCTGCTGCCCCTCGCGCTGTTGGCGCTGGCCGTCGCGCAGAGCGCGTTCACGGTCAGCGACCTGTTTGTCACGCACTTTGCGCTGCTCCTGCCGTTGATCCCGCTGACCGCAGGGCTGGCGGTGGGCGAGGCGGCGCAACGGATGGATAAACGAACAATGGCCGGCCTGGTGCTTGCCCTTGCATTGACCGTCGCCTGGCTGGTCACGGACCTGCGCAGCACGCTCTCCTATCACCGGGTCTTGACGATGTCCGGTGGGGTCGGCGCGCACTCCGACGCCATCAACGGGCTGGCGGAATACCTGGACACCGCGCCATATCACGCCCCCGTTGCGCTGGACTGGGGGCTCGATGCGCCGCTGCGCTTCCTGACTGCGGGACGCGTGCAACCGGTGGAGGTGTTCGGCTACGAGCGG
>CAZTMA010000210.1:1355-5766 GCA_964614645.1 uncultured Anaerolineales bacterium | reverse complement strand
TGCGACCGGCTGTGGGCCAACGTGACGACCCGCCGCATGTATGTCACCGGCGGCATCGGCTCATCGGCCTACCTGGAGCGCTTCACGTTCGATTACGACCTGCCTAACGACATCGCCTACACCGAGACCTGCGCCGCCATCGGCCTGGTCCTGTGGGCCCACCGCCTGCTGCAGATCAAGGCCGACGCGGCGTATGCCGATGTCATGGAGCGCGCGCTCTATAACGGCGTCATCAGCGGCGTCTCGCTGGAGGGCGACCGCTTCTTCTATGCCAACCCGCTGGACGTCACCCCCATTGCCCATGCCCGGCGCCCGGACCTCTACCGGGCCGGCACGATGGCGCCGGAACGCGAGCCCTGGTTCAGCTGTTCCTGCTGCCCGACTAACATCGTGCGTCTGCTGGCCGCGCTCGGCCAGTACGCGCTGTCCACGACCGCGCAGACGGCCTATGTCCACCTGTATGTGGCCGGCGAAGCACATTTGATGCTGAACGACACGGCTGTCACACTCCTGGAGGAAACTCAATATCCCTGGGAGGGGCAGATCCATTTCACCGTGCAGCCGGCGGTCGAAACGGAATTTACCCTGGCGCTGCGCATCCCCGGCTGGGCGCGCCACGCCGACCTGCGGGTGAACGGCCAGGCCATGGATGTGCCCGCGGTGATGCAGCGCGGTTACGCCCACATCACGCGGACCTGGCGGGCCGGCGACACGGTGGACCTGGACCTGCCCATGCCGGTCGAGCGCATCACCGCCCATCCGGCCGTCCGGTCGGCCGCCGGGCGGGTGGCCCTGCAGCGCGGGCCGCTGGTCTACTGCCTGGAAGAACTCGATAATGGACCGCAGCTGGCCGACGTCGCCCTGCCGGCTGACGCGGAATTAACCGCAGTCTTCGATCCCGGGCTGCTGGGCGGGATGGTCAGGATTGTGGGCACGGCCCGGCGGCAGCGGCCGGCGGACTGGACAACGCAGCTCTATACGGCCGATCCCGTTGAGACCGAGACCATCCGGCTGACAGCCGTGCCATATTTTGCCTGGGGCAATCGCGGCGGCGGCGAGATGACCGTCTGGCTGCGCCAGGCCTGAGCGAACCAAGGAGCCCAAGATGATACACTCTGCCGCCGAGCCCGTGCACCTCAGGCTGGATGCCTTTGCCTACCAGGACGTGCGCCTGCTGCCCGGCCTGCTCAAGCAGCGCTTCGACGTCAACCGGGCCTATCTGTTCAGTCTCGCCAATGACTCCCTGCTGCTGCCCTTCCGGTTCGAGGCGCTGATGCCGACGCCGGGCCGGCCCTTCGGGGGCTGGGAGCAGCCCCTCTCGCGCGTGCGCAGCCACTTCTTCGGCCACTATCTGTCGGCCTGCGCGCGGACGGTCGCCAGCTCGGATGATGGCGAACTGCTGGGCAAGGCCAACCAGCTGGTCGCGGAGCTGGCCCACTGTCAGGATGCGAACGGCAACGGCTACTGCGGCGGCATCCCGGAACGGTACCTGAGCCGCGTCGAGCAGTACGGGCCGAGCGACTTTGCCTGGTGCCCTTACTACCTGATCCACAAGACCATGATGGGCTGCTACGAGATGTATAAGTTCGCCGGCAACCAGCAGGCCCTCGATATCCTCGTACGCATGGCGGACTACATCAAGGCACGCGTAGACCGGCTGAGTGACACCCAGATGGCCTGGCAGCTCACCGAAGAGCACGGCGGCATGGCCCACGTCTGCTACCAGCTGTACCGGGAAACCGGTGACCCACGCCACCTGGCGCTGGCCCGGCGCTGGGACCAGCAGGCGTTCCTGGAACCGCTGGCCGCCAACGACGACCAACTCAGCTTCCTCCACGCCAATACGAGCCTGCCGAAGGTCTACGGGGCGGCCGAAGCTTACGAGGCGACGGGCGAGACATGGTACCGGGATGCCGTCACCAACTTCTGGTCCATGATCTGGCCGGCGCGCAGCTACGCCACGGGCGGCAGCAACGCCCAGGAGCTGTGGTCGGAACCCGGGCAGCTGCGCAAGACCCTGGTCGTGCATGGGCCGGAATGCAGTGACGCGTTCACCGGCTGCCGGCCGGCCAATCACAACCAGGAGACCTGCACCACCTTTAACTGGATGTGGGTCAACCGCTACCTGCTGCGCTGGACCGGCGAGCCGGCCTATGCCGACCAGTACGAACGCAACCTTTACAACGGGATCATCGCGGCGCAGCGGCCCGACGATGGCCAGTTCACCTACTGGATGCCGATGGCGCCGGGCACGCGCAAGGTGTTCGGCACGCCCACCGAGTCGTTCTGGTGCTGCTATGGCACGGGCGTGCAGGCGTTTGCCGATCTGGCCAGCAGCATCTACTTCCACGATCCGCAGGATACGGCCCTCTATGTCACCCTGTTCGTGCCGTCGGAAGTGCGCTGGCAACGGGCGGGCTGCGCGGAGGTACGGATTGAACAGCAGACGCAGTACCCGCTGCGCGGCGAGACGCAGCTGACGGTCCATCTCGCTGAGCCACAGAGCTTCACGCTCGCGCTGCGCATCCCCTGGTGGTGCCGCGACGATGTCGCGGTCCTCTTGAACGGTGAGCCGCTGGCCGGCCCTTATCCGGCCTCCTCGTTCTATCCCATCGAGCGCACCTGGCAGGATGGCGACCAGGTGCAGCTGCAGATGCCCATGCACTGGGAGTTCGAACCGCTGCCGGATGCCCCGGATCTGGCCGCGGCGCTGTATGGGCCGCTGACGATGGTGGCGCTGGCCGATGGCGAAGTGCCGCTCAAGGGCCGGCGCAGCCAGCCCGAGACCTGGATCACGTCCAATCAGTTCCAGCACCGGATGCCGGGCTTCCCGGACGGCGCGCGGCCCTGGGGGCCCCTGCGCTTCGTGGCTCGAGGCGAGGGGCGGGAGTGGCAGCTGTGGCCGCTATACGCGCTCAAGGATGAGCCCTACACGATGTACCTGCGCCTGGCGGAGTGAAGGATGGAAGCACGATGCTGACCCACCGGGAACGCCTGCGCCGCGCCCTGCAGCACGAGCCGGTCGACCGCCTGCCGACGCAGGTCAACTATACGGGTGCGATGGGCCGGCAACTGGCCGGGCAGCTCGGCGTCACGCCCGCAGAACTGCCGGTCCGGCTCGACAACCACCTGCTGCGCGTGGATCTCAGCCACCCGCGCCGCACGAGTGCGGATGGCAAGGTCGAGTATGACTGGTGGGGGGCGGGCTGGCATACCGAAACGGAAGGCTACTGGCTGGCCGATGCCCCCCTGGCCGCCGACAACAGCCTCGCGGCCTTCCCCTGGCCGGATCCCGCTCCGCCGGAGCTATTAGCCGAAGCTGAGCGCACGCTGGCCGGCGCGGGCGGCGCGTACTTCGTCGTGCCCAACCTGGGCTTCGTGCTGTTCGAGCGGGCCTGGTCGCTGCGCGGCTTCGAGCGCTTCAGCGAGGACCTGGCGCTGGCGCCGGACTACGCCGAGGAGCTGCTGGAACGGATCACCGTCATCCAGGAAGCGCTGGTGCGCCGCTTCATTGCGCTCGGCATTGACGGCGGCTACTTCGGCGACGACTACGGCGCCCAGCGGTCGCTGCTCTTCTCACCGCGCACCTGGCGCCGGCTGTTCAAGCCCCGCCTGGCGCGCATCTTCCGGCCGCTGCGCGAAGCCGGGCTGCCCGTCATCCTGCATTCGGACGGCGCGATCGCGGAAATCCTGCCGGACCTGGTCGAGATCGGACTGACCGCGCTCAACCCGGTGCAGCCCGAGGTCCTCGATCACACCACCCTGCAGAAGACCTACGGCCGCCAGCTCGCCTTCTACGGCGGCGTCTCGACGCAGACCGTGCTGCCGCACGGCACGCCTGACGAGGTCGAGGCGGCCACCCGGGCGTGTGTGGCCGCCCTGGCGCCTGAGGGCACGGGGCTGCTGCTCGCGCCCTCGCACCGGATGACCGCCGATATCCCACCCGCCAACGTCGCCGCGTTGTTGGCAGCTTTCACGGCATTGCAGGGCTCATGAACACAGCAGACCGCAAGACCTACCTGGAGCGGGAGTTCGCAGCCCGCTTCGGTGCTGCTCCGACGCACTGGGTGCGCGCGCCGGGCCGGGTGGACCTGATGGGCAGCCACACGGACTACAACCAGGGTTTCGTGTTGACGATGTCCATCGATCGGGAGACCTGGATCGCAGCGCGGCCGCGCGCGGATGGACGGGTCGCCGTCCAATCGCTGGATGTGCCGGGAGCGGCCGAGTTCGACCTCCGGCACATCGCGTTCGACCGGGATGTGCGCTGGACCAACTATGTCCGCGGCGTCGCGGTGATGCTGCAGGAGGCAGGCTATCCGCTGGTCGGGTTCGACGGCCTGGTCCACAGCACCATCCCGCTCGGCGCCGGGCTGAGTTCATCGGCCGCACTGGAGGTGGCGACCGGCGT
>CAZTMA010000210.1:0-1345 GCA_964614645.1 uncultured Anaerolineales bacterium | reverse complement strand
GGCCGAGAACCGCTTCGTGGGCGTCAACTGCGGGATCCTGGACCAATACACCTCGGTCCTGGCCGCGGCCGGCCATGCCGTGCTGCTGGACTGCCGTCACCTGACCCACCTGCCCGTGCCCGTGCCGGCTGGGGTGACCGTCGTCATCTGTGACACGCGGGCGAAGCGGACGCTGGCAGGCACTGAATACGCGGCCCGGCGTGCTCAGTGTGAGGAGGGCGTGCGGCTGCTGCAGCGTTACTACCCCAAGGCGACTGCGCTGCGCGACGTGTCCGGCGCAGAGCTGGCGGCGCACGAGAGTGATCTACCAGTTGAGGTCGCGCGGCGCTGCCGGTTCATCGTCGAGGAGAACGCGCGCGTCCTCGAGTTGGGGCACGCGCTGGCAGCGGCAGACCATGCTGCCATTGCCACGCTGACCGCAGCCTCGTTTGCCGGAGCGCGCAAGCTGTATGAAATCGTTTCGCCGGAGATGGCATGGATGCTGTCCGCGATGACCGACGCGCCCGGGGTCATCGGCGCCCGGCAGGCAGGGGCAGGCTTCGGCGGCTGCCTGGTCGCGTTCGTCGACGGGCCGCAGGTGCCGGCGTTTACGGCGCACGTCGCTGCGGCCTATCTGCGGGCAAGCGACATCCGGCCCCAGGTGTATCCGGTGCAGCCGGCGCCGGGTGCAGGCGCACTGCGCCGGCCGAAGCAGCGATCCTCGAGCCAGGCCCAGATCTGAGCAAGGCTGGTGCATGGCATCAGCTCCCGACGTTTTTCTGATGATCTCCTCTGACAAGGGTGGCCTATCGGATCTGCCTGGGTGGCGAGCAATGCTCCGACAGGCCACCCTTGCCCTCACCCACACCAGCGGCCAACGCGGCACCTACACCCACTCCAACTCTCCCACCGTCCGCGCGTCTACCACCTCGCCCGTATTGCGCGTCGTCTGCGGCTCCACCAGCAGCACCAGCGCCTCCACATCCGCGACCGGCCGGTGCTCCATCCCTGCAGGCACGACGATCAGCTCGCCCGGACCGAGTTCCACCGCCCGGTCGCGGAACTCGATCCGCAGCGCGCCGTCCACGACCAGGAAGAGCTCATCCTCGCTCGCATGGTGATGCCAGATGAACGCGCCCCGGAAGCGTGCCAGCTTGACGTACTGCCCGTTCAGCGCGGCGATGATCTTCGGCTGCCACGCGGCGCTGAACCGGCCGAACTTGTCCAACAGGTTGATCTTGTCCACCGTTTGGCTCCTGCGCGATCCAAGGTCATCTGTCCTCCCCCCGACGGTCATATTCCCGCAGCGCGCACCCGGGTTACCCCCACCGCCGCAGCACCCACGTCGCGGCCAGCGTCGTGACGC
>CAZTMA010000209.1:0-5933 GCA_964614645.1 uncultured Anaerolineales bacterium | reverse complement strand
TGGGGTTGCACATCACGGCGGGGATGATCATCTGTGGGAGCCGGTTGGGTTGGAGCACGGCAATGTCGTTTTCGGGCTGGCTGGCGGTAATCTCGGCAGTTGATTCGGTGCCATCTGCGAAGATGACCCGGATGAGTTCCGCGCCGTCCACCACGTGCAGCGCAGTCAGGATCTCCCCGCGTTCGGAGATCACGACCCCACTTCCGAGGCCCTGGCGTGCGGGATCGCCGTCTTCCCAGGCGCCTTCGTCATCGCTGTTGGCGGGCGCGGCGCCGGTCGTGATGAGAACCAGCGAGGGCTGAATCGAACGATAGACCATCGTGGAGTAGGCCGGTGCGGGGGTGGCTTCGGCCATCGCCTCGGCAACGGCCTCGTTGACTTGCTGCGTGGTCAGCGGCGGGGTTGGTGGGTTGAAGGCATTGTAGAGATAGAGCCCCAGCATAGTGGCAGCAACGCCCAACGCGAAGGGGCCGGCGCGCTTCGCCTGACCAAGCAGACGCCGCCAGGCCGCAGAACGCGAGCCGGTGCTCTCCTGGGGTGGATGCGTCATTCGCTGCGCTTCCTTTCGAACGAACGGCGATGCGCCCGGTGTCGGCCTGCGGAGTGCGGCAGCTGCTCTGCAGGCCCACAGGAATTATATCATGGATATGCAAAGAATTTATAAAGAATTTGTTAGGTTTATGTTGCGAATGAATCAGGTCAGTTGCCGGCGTAGCTGATTCGCGACCGAGCCGATTTGTGCATATACTGGGGCCATTGCTTTTCGACTACGTCACCACAACTGGAGCAGCATGAATACCGACATCTACCCCATCAGTTACTGGTGCGCGCCGCCAACCGAGGCCGCGCGCTATCGCGAGGCTGCCGCGTGCGGCTTCACCGTGGTCCCCGTGCCCGCGGACACACCGGAGGCCGGGCGACTGGCACTCGACCTGTGTGTGGAGAACCGCATGCAGGGCATCGTGCTGGATGCGCGCATACACCGCGACCTGCCCCATCAAAAGGGCTGGGAGGAGGTCGTCGCAACGGTTGTGCGCGATTATGCGGCGCATCCGGCCCTGTTCGGCTATTACCTGACCGACGAGCCGAGCCTGAACCACTTCGACGCGTTGGCGCAACTCACGGCCGCGTTCCGGGCTGCCGACCCGCAGCACGCCGCCTTCATCAACTTGTTCCCCAACTACGCATCGCCGGACCAGCTCGGCACGGTGGATTACAGCCAGCACGTCCGCGCATACCTGCAGACGGTCAGGCCGCCCTTCCTGTCATATGACCACTACGCGCTGATGGAATGGGGCGACCGGTCCGGCTACTTCGCCAACCTCGAGACCATCCGGGCGGAGGCGCTGGCCGCGGGCGTGCCCTTCTGGAACATCATCCTCGCCACGCCGCACTTCGATTACCGCGACCCGTCACCTGCAGACCTGTGCTGGCAGGTCACCACGACGCTGGCCTACGGCGGCAAGGGACTGGCCTACTTCACCTACTGGACGCCGGATGTGGAGAATTTCCGCGATGGCATCATCGGGCTGGACGGCCGGCCCACGCCGAAGTACGACGTGGTGGCGCGCATCAACCGGGAGCTGGCCGGAGTGGGCCGGCACATGCTCGGCCTCACCTCGACTGCGGTGCACCACTGGCCGGACGCGCCGGCAGGAGCGACCGTGCAGCCGCTGGATAACCTTGTGGCCGGGGTGGATGGCGGGGAGTACGTTATCGGGGAGTTCCGCGACGACGAGGGGTTGCCGTGGATTTACCTGGCGAACCGGGACCGGACGCGTTCAGCGCGCGTCACGCTGCGGCTGCGCACCTCACATACCGAGGTCAGCGAAGTCGCGCGCAGCACCGGCGAGCTGCGGTCTGTCACGCTCGACCAGGGCGCGCAGGCCGTCCGCCGCTACGCCGACGGGCTGGTCGTCCACTTCTGGCTCGGCCCGGCGGAGGGGAAGCTGATGCGGCTGAGTGTCTGATACGAGGAACCGCTCTGGGCGGTCTCGGCAACCGGAGGTTGCACAACCGAGCCAGGGCGCGTATTGACGCGGGTTTCCGAGCTGTCATCCTGAAAATTGGGGCTCCAAAAATCTCGTTACCTTGTCTTACACCCGCGTTGGTAACTCGCTCCATCCCGCTCCGCTACGAATTGCGTCGATCATGACCTGGTACCTGCAACCATCCTCAAACGTCAGGTACGGCTCGTGCGGCTCGCCGCAAATGTCGGCCACGAAGTCGCGCGCCAGGGCCGCCCAGCGGCTCATGACATGGTCGCTCAACTGCGGCACGGCGTCGACCAGCCGTTGGGGTGTAGGCATCGGAACGAGTTCGTTACCCTCCTGGCGATACACAGCCAGCTTAATCACACCTTCGTCCTTCGCCACCAGTGTGCCCTTATCCCCGTAGATGAACCAACCATGGACCGGGCCGACCTGGGGGGCATCAGTGTGGAAGGCAGTAAAGACCGGCACGCGCGTCCCATCTGGCAATGCGAACATGTGCAGGGCTGTGTAGCTCCTGTCGCTATCGCACCCACGCCATTCCATTTGCGCAGCCTGTTCGGCGCTCAGATTGGGTAGCGCGCGCGAGTCGTGTTGTGGACCCGCGTAAGGAGCGCGCGTGCGGGCAACCCGTGCGTGCCCTACAGCCGCCACAACCTTGCCACGCGTGAAGCGCTCCAGGATGGCAAGGGCGTGCGTGTGCGCTCCATTGAGTGTGCCCCCGCCCAACGCCAGCGAATCATACCGAGTCCAGGTAGCCAGCGGGTTGAACCAGGGCATCCAGTACACCATGTCGACCCCGCGGAGTTGCCCGACTGAGCCCTCGGCTATCAGTTCGCGCAGATACGTTACGGCTGGATCGTAGCAGAGTGTGGCGGCGTACGCGTGCTTGATCCCGGCATCCTTGACCGTCTCGTAGATGCGTCGAGCCTCGCCGGCCGTGGTAGATAGGGGCTTGTCGCAGTAGACATGGACACCTCGCGCGGCAGCTACCTCAATGGGTTCGGTGCGGAGCTCGGCAGGCGTGGCGAGGGCCACGATGTCGGGCCGCAGTTCGTCCAGCGCCCGCCTCCAGTCATCGTACGCATGCGGTATGCCGAGACGCTGTGCAACATCCGCGACGATGGGCTTGTCGCGGGCGCATATCCCGACCACGTCAACACCACAAAACTGGAGGGCGCGCGTATGGCCCTCGCCTGCCCAGCCTGCACCGATCACAACCGCCCGGAGAGAACTCGATACCATGTTTGGACCTCCATGCGAGAAACGGACTGGTCGCAGCCGTGCCTGGCTTCGTATCACGGGACTGCTAAAGCTGTGGCAAGTTTAGCACTGGGGGACAGGAACAGAGGTAAGATGAGATACAATAATAGAGCAAGTATGATACGAATCACAGGCTTGTGCGAAAACACGAGAGCGGTTCCAGGCTCAACTCTCACGCACCATACAACAGCCACCCCGCGGCCGCGCCGAGCGCGAGGACGAGGAGCACCGGCACGCGCTTGCTCAGCGCGAGGACCAGTGCGCCGGCGGTGATGGCTGCCCCGCGCCAGTCGGCCACGGTCGAGCTGAACAGCGTCAGCGCGACGCCGATGATGAGCCCGACGACGCCGAGCGACAGCCCGCGCGTGAAATTGCGAACCGCGGGCCGGTCCTCCACGCGGCGGTGGAGCGCGACGACGCCAAGGATCAGCAGCGTCGGCAGCGTGATCGCCAGGAGCGACAGCGCCGCACCCAGCCAGCCCCCTGACAGGTAACCCAGGCTGATGGTCCACAGCCCGTTCGGCCCTGGGCTGAGGTTGCCCACGGCCAGCGCCTGCACGAAATCGGCCTCGGTCGCCCACCCGTGAGCGAGCAGGTCCTCGTGCAGGAACGGCAGGTTGCCGAACCCACCCGTGGAGAACAACGACCCCTTGAGGAAGAACCAGAAGTAGAGGATCCAATTCACGGCGCAACGCCCTTCGAGTGCTGCGCCAGCCGCCCCAGCACCAACACGCCAGCCGCTCCCCCAAGGCCCAACGCCAGGAGCGGCGACGCATGGGCGACGACAAGCAGCAGCAGGGCCGCGAGGATGATGAGCAGATGCGCGATGACGCTGGCACGGCCCTCCTTGCGCGCCGCGCGCAGCAGCGGCCAGGCCATCTGCAGGCCCAGGGCAATGCTCAGACCGATGGTCGCCGGAACCACCCCGCGCATGGCCGCGGCAACGACCGGCTGCTCACGGACCGCGGCCAGCCCCGCGGTCATCAGCACTGTCACCACGGCGCTGGGCAGCAGCAGCCCGGCCAGCGCCGTGAGCAGCCCGGGCCAGCCCCGCAGCTTGTATCCAATGAGAAGCGTCAGCTTAATCAGGTTGATGCCCGGGGAGATCTGGACAAGCGCCCACGCGCGCGTGAACTCTTCCTCAGACAGCCAGCCCCGCCGCCGGCACGTCTCGTGGATGAGGTAGAGGGTGGATGCACCGCCCCCGAACGATTGCAGGCCGATGCCGGACCACACCTTGAGCAGCTCGCCCAAGCCGGCATAGGCAAGTTCTTCGGGACGGGTGAAGCGGCCAGGCGCCGCGTCCGTCTGCGATTCAGCCATGAATCAGGCTTCCTTCTTTGCGCTTTGGTGCACCCATGCTAACATACGCGGCATTTGCTGCCAAAGGATTGCGACACACCTCATGCCTTCACCCACCCGCAAACGCCAGTTCCTCGCCGGGGTGCGCGATGAAGCACCGATCCTCCTGGGCGTGGCGCCCTTCGGCCTGATCTTCGGCGCGCTGGCGATCAGTGCCGGGATACCGCCTGCCCTCGCCCAGGCGACATCGGCCATCATCTTCGCCGGATCCGCGCAGTTCATCACCGCCCAGCTCGTCGGCGCGGGCGCGTCCGGCCTGGTCATCCTGATGGTCGTCTTCGTGGTTAACCTGCGCCACGCGCTCTACAGCGCGTCGATCGCGCCTTATGTCAAACATTTGGGGCCGGCGTGGAAGCTCGTGCTGGCTTACCTGCTGACCGATGAGGCATACGCAGTCGTCATCACCCACTACCAGCGCGTCGCCAGCGAGCCGGAGTCGCCCGACCGCCGCCACTGGTACTTCCTGGGTGCGGGGCTGACCCTGTGGGCTTCCTGGCAGGCCAGCACGCTCGCCGGTCTGCTCATCGGCGCGCGGTTGCCCGAGAGCTGGCCGACCGGGTTCTTCCTGCCGCTGACGTTCATCGCGCTGGTCGTGCCCGCGCTGCGGGACCGGCCAAGCGTGGTCGCGGCGCTCGTTGCGGGCCTCGTGGGACTGGCGGCCAGCGGCCTGCCGCTCAAGACGGGGCTGCTGTTGGCCGCGCTCGCAGGCATCGCGGCGGGCATGTGGGCGGAGCGCCGGGTCGAGCAGAGGTCAGCATGACGCTGTGGCTGACCATCGTGCTGGCTGGGCTCATCACCTTCGGGATCCGGCTCTCGTTCATCTTCCTGTGGGGCCGGGTGACCGTGCCGGAGTGGTTCCAGCGCGGGTTGCGCTACGTGCCGCCCGCAGTGCTGACGGCCATCATCTTCCCCGAGTTAGCGACCTGGCAGGACCGGATGGACCTGTCGCCGGCCAACCCCCAGCTCTGGGCCGGGCTGGCCGCCGCGCTCGTCGCCTGGCGCACGCGCAGCGTCCTGCTGACGCTGGCGGTCGGGATGATCGTGCTGGTGGGACTGCAACTGGTGAACAGGTGAAGAGGAGAACAGGTGAGTGCGGACGGGAGTGATATCTTGTGAGAGGGTATGGTCCGCGATGGTGGCGACAGAAAGCTAAAGCTGCAACGCCGCATCACCTCTTCTCCTGTTCTCTTGTTCTCCCGTTCTCCTGTTCACCTCTTCACCGAGTCAACGTCAGCACCCACACATTGCGGTCCGCGCTCTCGACGAAGACAACGTAACGGCCATCGGGCGAAACGCGCCAGTCGCCGTTGGCAACCT
>CAZTMA010000208.1:0-6002 GCA_964614645.1 uncultured Anaerolineales bacterium | reverse complement strand
AGTGACCTGAAGATGGCTGTGCCGGCTGACCCGGCGATGACGGCAACTGCGATCAACTGGAGCGCGGAGGTGGGCGAAAAGACGAAGAAGACGGCCACGGCTGCCAGCCCGCCGATGATGATGCGCGCCATGGATCCCAGGTCGTGCATGTACTTCTGATGAGCATAAGGAAAGGCCTCGGAGACCTCCTCCGCGGTCAATCGGTGCGGCAGTTCCAGGCTTCCCTGCAGGGTGATCAGCTCGTAGACCAGGCCGCCCAGCCCGCCTGCCAGGAAGGCCAGAATGAGAATCCACCAAAAAGCAGGGACCGCGAGTTCCTGCGCAATGGCCTGGACGTTAACCGGTGCAGGCGTGGGGGGCGGGGTGGGTTCCGAGTCTGGCTCGGAGGTCGCAGCAGTCTCCGCCGCCGGGGCCGCGTCAGGCGTGGGGGTTTGAGCGTAGACGGGCGTCGCGACCAGGCAGATCGTGACCAGGAACAACCCGAGCATCATCAAGCGCATCGACTTCATAAAACTCCTCCGCATGTGGATCGCTGGCCCTGCCCCCTTCGGACAGGTCAGACACGGGAGCAATTATATCACAACATACTCTCCACTTGTAAGGTACTTGTCCAATTCCTGTTACCCAATCAGCGCGCTAATCTTCAATCTTCAATCTTCAATCTTCAATCTTCAATCTTCAATCTGCAGACATGCGCTTGCGTGCCAGCACGACCAGCCGCAGGCTGTCCAGCGTCAGCGGACTGCCGTCCAGCCCGCCGTACACGCCCTCAACCTGCAGGCCGGCAGCTTCGTGCAGGCGGCACAGCTCCGTGGGCGTGTAGATGCGGACCGACTGCACGTAGCTCCGGCGAGCACCGCCGGCCTCGATCATGGTCATGCGCACGTCCAGCCGGCTCGTCTGCAGGTCGAACGTCTGCTCCTGCAGCGCAAGCGCGCCGTCCGCCAGCCGGTCCACCGCGGCGGGCATGAAATGGCGCAGGACCGTGTCGCGGCTGACCGTTTCGAGCAGGAAGACGCCGCCCGGCTTCAAGGCCCCGGCCACCGCACGCAGCACGGCCAGGTCTTCCGCCTCCGACTCCAGGTAGCCGAAGGTGTTGAAGATGTTGATGGCCGCATCGAACTCCCCAACGAACGGGATGTGCCGCATGTCGCCGCGCACCCAGCGCACTGCCACCCGGCTAGCGCGCGCCGCGGCCCGCGCCCGGCGCAGCAGCACCGGGCTCAGGTCCAGCCCCGTAACCTGGTAGCCCAGCGCGGCCAGCGGGACCGCATGCCGGCCCTGCCCGCAGGCCAGGTCCAGTAGCGCGCCTCCCTCCGGCAACCCCGCAGCCTGCAGCAGCCCAAGCATGGCCCTCAGCTCCCACTGCGTTCGCTCCGGAAACAGGTAAGCCTCGTGGATGCGCAGGTAGTCTTCGCCGAAGAAGCTCGTGTACCACGGATCGCCGGGCAGGTTCTGGTTGGTAGACGTTGTCACTTGGTTTCCCCCCGTGGCATTATCCTACCACCAAATCTCGCATCGGGATACTCGGATCAGATTTGTGGAGCGCAACCCCGGCAACTTATAAAACTGAGCGGAACTTCTTGCCGCATCATTCGTCTATATAGCAGGGCTGAATATCCAGCCCTTGCCGGCGATCTTAGCGATTGAAGGAGGCAAGAGATGAGGCGTTTGTACACGTGGCTTTCCGTCTTTGTGCTTGCGGCAATGCTCTTCCTGGCGGTTGCACCGGCTCCCGCGTCGGCTGCACCGGCAGCCACCGCCGGAGGATCCGGCTGTCAGCAGTTCTACACCGTCAAGTGGGGCGACACGCTGTATCGCATCGCTGTCCGTTTTCACACGACCACTTGGGCCCTTGCCCGCCTGAATGGAATTGCCAACCCGAACTATATCGTGGCCGGCCGGACGCTCTGCGTCGTGCCGGGTGAAGAGGTGCCGTTCGGCTTCCTCTACCAGGTGCGCTGGGGCGACACGCTCTATTCGATCGCGCGACACTACGGCTGGAGCTATACCTACCTGGCGGCAGTCAACCACCTGGCCAACCCGAACCGCATCATCGCCGGCCAGATGCTGCTGATCCCGTACCATTGATAAACGGCTTCGATTAAGGTATAAGGAGGCCCGGAGAGCATCTCTCCGGGCTTTCTTATTGGGGTGGACACGATGGCAATCGGCACGCTGAACGAAAAGCCGCTGCACGCGGCCCTCAAGGAATGGTACGCGCAGCCCGACGACCGGTTCGAGGTCGCGGTGGACGGGTACGTGATCGACATCGTGCGCGGGGACCTGCTGATCGAAATCCAGACGCGCGGCCTCGTCGCGCTCCGGCGCAAGCTGGCCCGGCTCGTCGGGACCCACGTCGTCCACCTGATTTACCCTGTGGCCGCCGAGAAGTGGATTTTGCGCGTCGATGACGATGGCGCACCGCTCGGCCGGCGCAAGTCGCCGCTGCACGGCTCGGCCATGCAGGTCGCGCGCGAGCTGGTCAGCTTCCCCCGCCTGCTGGCCGACCCGAACTTCACCATCGAGGTCGCGCTCATCCGCGAGGAGGAGGTGCGCCGGCACGACACCACGCACGCGCGCAACTGGCGGCGCAAGGGCTGGATGACGGTTGAGCGCCGGCTGCTGGAAGTCATCGACACGCGCATCTTCCGCACCCCGGCCGACCTCGCGACGTTCCTGCCCTCGGACCTCCCCGAGCCCTTCACCGCCCGTGACCTCGCCGCCGCAACGGGCGAACCCCTCTGGCTCACCCAGAAGCTGACCTACTGCCTCCGCGAGACCGGCGTCCTCATCGAGACCGGCAGACGCGGCCGCACCCGCCTCCTCGCGCGTCCAGGTTCGTAGTAGGCGCTTCAGCGCCCCGCCAAGGTTCGTAGTAGGCGCTTCAGCACCCCGTCGCAGGTTCGTAGTAGGCGCAGGTGCGCCCCGCCGCAGGTTCGTAGTAGGCGCTTCAGCGCCCCGTGCGCAGGTTCGTAGTAGGCGCAGGTGCGCCCCGCCACAGGTTCGTAGTAGGCGCAGGTGCGCCCCGTCGCAGGTTCGTAGTAGGCGCAGGTGCGCCCAAGGACACACCATGTACAACTACCGCCGCCTCACCCCAGAAGAACGCGCCAAGCTGATCGAGGACCGCCTCTCCTGTGGCTACCCACCACACGAACCGCCTCATCCGGTCCATGATCGAACCCTCTACCTGCTAACAGCCTCCTGCTACGGCCATCAGTGCATCATCAACTCACCCGAACGCCGGCGCGAACTCCTGGACGCCATATTCGAGCACTTCCTTTCTGCGGGCATGGAGATCGCCGCCTGGGTGATCCTGCCGAACCACTATCACCTCATCGCAGACGCCGTCAATCTGGCGGAATTGGGTCAAGTATTCAGGGCCATTCACGGCGCGACCGCGCGCTATTGGAATCTCGCCGATGAGCAAGCAGGCCGCAAGGTGTGGTATCGGTACACCGACCGTGCCATCCGATCCGAACGACACTACTTCACCACGCTGAATTACATCCATTACAATCCGGTGAAACATGGTTGGGCTTCCTTGCCCTACGCATGGCCGCACAGCAGCGTCCACTGGTATCTGCAGCACATGGGGCGTGACTGGCTCCGAGACCTCTGGACAAGCTATCCGGTACGGGATTATGGGCGAGATTGGGACGACATCCTCGATGCCCCGTCATAGGTTCGTAGTAGGCGCTTCAGCGCCCCGCCACAGGTTCGTAGTAGGCGCTTCAGCGCCCCGTCGCAGGTTCGTAGTAGGCGCTTCAGCGCCTCTCGTGCCCCCCAACGGGCGCTAAAGCGCCTACTACGAACCTACGGACTTGTCAAATCCCCCCAACTGTCGTATGGTTCCACCGTCGCGTGTACTTGCAGGATTGAGCAGAAGAAGGAGCATAACATGGATTACCGACCTTTGGGACGCACGGGCGTCATGGTATCGCCGCTATGCCTGGGCGCAATGAACTTCGGCGGGCCGACGGAGGAAGCCGAATCCATCGCCATGATCGACCGGGCGCTGGACGCGGGCATCAACTTCATCGACACCGCGAACGTCTACAATGGGGGCGAAAGCGAGCGCATCGTGGGCCGCGCGCTCAAGGAGAACGGCCGCCGCGACCAGATCGTCCTGGCAACGAAGGTGCACGGCACGATGGGTCCCGGCCCAAACGAACAGGGCGACTCGCGCTACCACATCATCCGGGCGTGCGAGGACTCCCTCCGCCGCCTGCAGACCGACCGCATCGACCTCTACCAGCTGCACCGCCCGCCGATGAAGTTCCCCCAGGACGAGACGCTGCGCGCGTTCGATGACCTGGTGCGCGCGGGCAAGGTGCTCTACATCGGCTGCTCGACGCACCCGGCGTGGATGGTCATGGAGGCCCTGGCAACCAGCGAGCGGCTCGGCCTGAACCGCTACATCAGCGAGCAGCCGCCCTACAACCTGCTCGACCGGCGCATCGAGAACGAGCTGGTCCCGCTCGCGCAGAAGTACGGCATGGCCCTCATCCCCTGGTCGCCGCTGGCCGGCGGAGTGCTGGCGAACCGCTACCCGCCCGGCAGCGAGATTCCCGAGGACTCGCGCGCCGCGCGGAGCGACCTGTTCCGCGAGCGCGTCTCGACGCGCGGCCGCGAGGTCGCAGCCGAGGTCGCGCGCATGGCGCAGGAGCGCGGCATGACCGGCGCCCAGCTCGCGCTGCTCTGGTGCAAGGACCAGCCGGGCATCACCGCACCCATCTTCGGCCCCAAGTCGATGGCCCACATGGACGAGTTCCTGCCGGTCCTGGAGATGAACCTGGCAGACTCCGACCGCGCGCTCTTCGACGCCCTGGTCCATCCGGGCAACGCCGTCGCCGACTTCCACAACAGCAACGAGTGGATGAAGGCGCGGATCCGGGACTGACCACCGTGACTCCGGCGCAGGGGCGAGTTCGCCTCGCCCCTGCGCCGCACTACAGCCTCCCCTCTTACTTCCCACTCACCCTGCAGGGCGATGAGATTGCTTCGTTATCTGCGGGCAGCGCGTCGCGCGCGCTCTGGATCGTCGCGACGGCGCGGAAAGTGACCTTGCCGAGGCTCGCGTCGTCCTTCGTGAAGGTATAGCTGAACTTGAAGTCCGTGGTACGGTTGCCGCTGCGGACGGCCACCTCCTGGCGCGCCACACCGATCCACTCGTAACCGCTAGACGAGCTCTTGTACAGCTCCACCTGCACTTGCTCGGGATAAGCATAGTTGCGCAATCCGACCGTGATCTGCCGGGTCTGTCCCGCACTGGCCGACTGTGGCACGGCGAACTTGGTGATGGCCACGTCGTGCGTGCGGACCTCCACTGTCTTGGTCACCTCCGCCTCGCGGCCGTCTATGGTCTGGACCTTGTGCCAGACCGAGTAGTCGCCGTCCACGCCAAACCTATGACTTGCACAGGAGTAATCTGCCTGAACAACGCCCTCTCCGAAGTCCCACCAGAAGCCGGACCATCCAGCCCAGACCGGATCGTATGGATTGTTGCAGAACTGGACACTGTCGTATTTGGACGGATCCGACGGGTACCAGTAGATGTCCACAGTCGGCGGCGGCGTTACATCGAGCCCGAAGTTCACGTCGCCGAATTCTTGGCTGTACACATTGCCGACCTGGAAGTAGTAGGTCACTCCTTGCTGGACATCCAGGACGACTCGCTCCGAGTAAGGGCGACAGGCAACTTCCGTCAACGAGCCGAGATCGCTGCCCGTGTATACAGCCGTGATTGCGCTGAAGGATCCAGAAGCCTGCGCCAGCACCGATCCGTCTTCTCCAGGCGTGTATTGATACCAGATGGTGCGGGTCGGGCTGTATTCCGCGTACGGTCTGCAGCTCGGGACGGGCTCACCCGCCTCCACCGTTGCGCCCTCGGTATTCTGTGTTTCCGAGAACGGTAGTGAGCCGATCTCCTTGGCGCCGTCGAAGTTGTCGTTCGTCGGTGGGGGGATCTGGACCAGGTTCAGGCTGAGCGGCCCGCCACT
>CAZTMA010000207.1:0-6300 GCA_964614645.1 uncultured Anaerolineales bacterium | reverse complement strand
ACGATGCTGTTGGCAAACACTGCGGGCTGAAGTGCTGAGACTGCCGGTCTGTCTCTGCTTCTTTCCAGGCAAGAATCGTGTATGATTTCCGTATTCAAAGGCTTGCTTGGAGGTAGCAGATGTCGCTGCAGACTCAGTCCTTTCCGCCCATACCGGCAGATACGGTGCGGGTTGCCAAGGCCGCCTTTCGGCGCAAAGGCAACATTTACCTGACCATCGGTGACCACATCGGCACGCTGTTTGACGAGGTGGATTTTAGCGCCTTGTACGCTGCAGATGGTGCGCCGGCCCTTTCGCCAAACTTGTTGGCGTTGGTGCTGGTCTTTGCCTTCATTGAAGATCTGTCCGACCGCGAAGCGGCCGAGGCCGTGCTCTCGCGTATCGACTGGAAGTATGCTTTGCATCTGTCGCTCACCGATCCAGGTTTTGATCACTCAGTGCTGCATGATTTCCGGCAGCGTTTGCTGCGGCACGCCGCTGCCCCGCAGTTGTTTGACGTCGTTCTGATGCGCTTGGCCGCGTTAGGACTCGTCCGCCCTGGCGGTCGACAGCGCACCGATGGCAGTTACGTCCTGGCCGCCACCCACCACCTCAACCGCCTGGAGTTGGTGCGCGAAACCATGGTCTCTGCACTCGAAGCCCTGGCGGCGGCTGACCCGGCCTGGCTGCGGGCGGTCGCCCAGCCGCATTGGTACGAGCGCTACCGCGAGGAATGGGCCAGCGCCCGCCTCCCGAAAAGCCCAGCTAAGCGCGATGCGCTGGCCCTGGCGATTGGCGCTGATGGTTGTTACCTGCTGACGACCCTGGCGCAACCCGCGGCGCCCCGGCACGCCAACGAACTGGCCGAGGTGCAGGTGTTGCGCCAGGTTTGGGCGCAGCAGTTCGAATGTCAAGACGCTCAGGTGCACTGGCGGGCGCCGGAAAAGAGCCCGCCCGGGATGCAGTTGATCGTGACGCCCCATGATCCGGAAGCGCGACCCGGCCAGCATGGCGAACGCGTTTGGCACGGCTATGCCGTGCACTGGACCGAAAGCTGTGACGCCGACCGGCCGCACCTGATCACCGATGTGCAGGCCGTGCCCGCCCCGACGCCCGATGTCAAGGTGCTGCCCGAGATCCACGCCCGACTAGCCGAGCGTCAGCTCTTGCCGGCCGAACACATCGTCGACCAAGGCTACATGGCGGGCCACAGCCTGGTGCAGAGCCGTGACCGCTATGGCATCAATTTGATCGGCCGCCTGCCGGCCGACAGCAGCTGGCAGGCCCGCCAAGCGGACGGTGTGACCCTTGAGCAGTTCCAGATCGACTGGGTCCGCCAGCAAGTCACCTGTCCGCAAGGGCACCGGGCCCGCATGTCGCCGGTCCGCCGTAACGAACTTGGCCAATCGGTCGTCGATGTCAAGTTCAGTCGGACCAGTTGTACGGCTTGTCCCGTGCGCCAACGTTGTACCCAGAGCGCTGCGCGTGGGCGGACGCTCAAAATCAGCATCTACCACGATGCCATTCTGGCCGTTCGGCAGCGTCAGCACACGGCGCAGTTTGCGCAGACCTATGCCAGCCGGGCCGGGATCGAAGGCACCATCTCGCAAGCCGCGCTAACCCACGGCGCACGGCGCACGCGCTATATCGGCCTAGCCAAGACGCAAGTCCAAACCTTGCTCACGGCCATTGCCCTAAACTTGAAGCGCGCCGCTCTATGGCTGATGGGACGGCCGCATGCCGCCACCCGGCCAGCGCGCCTGGGCTGTCTGCAACCCATGCAGTTGGCCGTTTAGTGTTTGCCAACAGCATCGTTGACGCCCAGGCGGTGATGCGGCGGTGCGACGACCGTCGTCACACGGTTAGTCTGTTAACATTCATCCACCGCGGGCGCCGTGGCTTACGCGGGCCGGCGCGGGTGCATCGCCTTGACGATCGCCTGCATGGCCGCGCCGGCGAGCCGCCCGTAGTGCTTCCGGTAGAAGTAGGCCAGGCTGTCGTAATAGAGGCCGCGGGCGCGCGGATTCTGGGCGAGGCTCGCGCCGCCGACGTGCAGCACCTTCGCGTGGGGGTTGTACCACACCTCCCAGCCCGCCCGCCGCATCCGCCGGCACCAGTCGTTGTCCTCGAAATACATGAAGATGCCTTCGTCCAGGCCGCCCACCTGCTCGACGGCCGCGCGGCGTGCGACCAGGCACGCGCCCGAAACCCAGCCGGCCTGCAGCGGTTCGGCTGCGGCCCAGTCGTGCAGATAGCCCCGGCGAAGGTGGGCCAGGCCGCGGCGCAGGAGGTAGATGGGTGAGGGATCTTCGCCGTAGGCATAGGGTTGGGGCGAGCCGTCCGGCCGCACCAGCCGCGGGCTGGCTGCACCTGCCTTCGGGTGCGCGTCCATGAACTGCACCATGCCGGTCAGCGACCGGGGCAGCGGCTCGGTGTCGGAGTTGAGCAAGACGACATAACGTCCCGCGGCGAGGGCCAGGCCCTGGTTGTTCGCGCGGGCAAAGCCGGCGTTTTCCGCGTTACGCAGGAGGCGCACGTGAGGAAAGTCGCCTGCGAGCATCTCCGGAGAGCCATCGGTCGATCCGTTGTCGATCGCGATGACCTCGGTCTCAAGCCCCGCGGTGGCCGCAGGCAGTGCCAGGAGACAGGTGCGCAGGAGCGCCCGCACGTTCCAGGTGACGATGATGATGGAAAGGTCCACGTCAGGCGGCCTCCAGCACTTCGTCGAAAAGGGCGGCCAACGCACCTGTCAGCGCCCGGCGCTCGAAATGGCGTCTTGCCTCCTCGAAGCCCGGCCACGCATTGCCTGCAGCGTGCCGCTGCATCAATTCGACCAGCGCGGCTGCAATCGCGGCCGCGTCATCCGGCGCCACGGTCAGCCCCAGCCCGAAGCGTTCGACGGTCTCTGCGGCTGCGTTGCCCTGCGCCAGGGCCAGGACCGGCCTGCCCGCGCCGATATAGTCGTACAGCTTGGACGTGGCGACGCTGCGCACCCCCGGCGCGGTGACCAGGAGCAGGGCATCCGCGTCGAGCTGGTGCTGGTAGGCCTGTCGCCGCGGCACAGGAGGCAGGAACGAGGTGATGGCCGCCGCGCCGTGTTTCTCCGCCAGGCCTCGCTCCACCTCGCTGGCCGGCCCGACGATCTCCAGCCGCAGGCGCGTCTGCGGGTCGGCATGGAGGATCTGCCCGGCGGCCGCGAACAGGGCCTCGGCGGATCGCCCCTGGCTGCTGCCGGAGAAGGCGCCGGTGTAGGTGAGCCGGAACAGGCCATCGGCCGCGCGCTGCCGCGCGAGGGCCGCGAAATCCGCGGCATCGTACCCATTGCTGATCGTTCGGGTCCGGCCGATGCAGCCGGCATAGCGCGTCTGCAGGTCCTCGGTGATCGGATCCGTGACGGCCACCATCGCAGCCGCGGTTTCGGCCATGGATCTTTCCATCCGCGACTCGACCGCGCGGCGGAGACGCCCGCTGCGCAGGCTGGGGACCGGCGGCTCGAACAGCCAACCGTCGCGCAGGTCGGCCACCCAGGGGATGCCCCCGCGCGCCAGCCGTCGGGCAATCAGGTGTGCGGTCTCCGGCGGGGAGCTGCTGAAGATCAGCTGGGGACCGCGCTCTGCGATCAACCGCCGGCCAAGCTGCACCGCGGGCGGAAGCCAGCCGATTTTCGTGTCCGGGATCATGGAGCGGTCTCGCAGCCTGCCCAGCAGGCTTCCGCCGGACACGGTGGCGATGCGCACCTGCTCTTCGGGTGCGATGCCCGCGGCCTTGCCGCGCCGCAGCGGGCTGAACAGAGCGTGCACCAGGTCGTCCGCGCGGTGCACGTCCCTCTGGGCGTCGTCGGGCTGGCCTCCGTACCGCCCCGTCGTCAGGACGATCGGCCGGTAGCCGAACTCAGGCAGGTACTGGCAGAACTTGAGCACGCGCTCGGTCCCCGCGGAACGGATCGGCGGGTAATCGTGGACGACGACCAGCACGGTGCGTTCGCTCATTGCGGCACGACCCCCAGCATCTGCAGCAGCGCGGCGACCACCTGGTCGTGCCGGTAGTGCTCCTGCACGAGCCGGCGCCCTGCCTCGTTGACCGGGCAACCCTCGGCAACGATATCACGGATGGCAGACACGGCCTCCGCCTCGGTGCGTGCGTGGCGGCAGCCTTCCAGCGGATACTCGAAGATGACGTGGTTGCCGAACGCCAGCGCCTCCAGGACCATCTTCGGCAGCCCGTCGTGGCGCGCCACTCGCAGGAGGATCGGGTACTGCTCGTAGAGGGGCGCAATATCGTCGATCCAGCCGAAGTAACGCACGTTTGGGATCGCGGGCTGCTTCTCCTGCGTGCCCGCAAGGACCGCGAAGGGGATCTCGGGCAGCTGGCGTGCTGCCGCGTAGACGATCGGGCCGCCGTAGAAATCTGCGCGGTCGTCGGGCAGATAGGCCAGCACGCCTGCGGGCGCTGGCCCCCTGCGCAGGTCGTAGCGCACCGGCGTGACCAGCGGGACGAGGCTGGCCCGAATGCCGGCCGTTTCCAGCTCTTGGGCCAGCCACGGCGCGACCGTCAGGTGCTGGCCGATGAAGGGTGCAGCTCGCTGGGCCATGCGCCGCATCCGCGGGTCCTCCAGCGCCATGAGCACGTCCGTCCCCACCCAGTGATTGATCGTTCGCCTGCCCAGGACGCGGCCGAGCAGCCACAGCTTGGCCGCGAACCCGAAGCCTGTGCCGTATACGACCTGGCTGGACAGAATCTTGCGTATCTTGCTGATCCATGGCTCATTGCGGTGGATGCGGATTGCCTGGCCGCCCGCGGCCTCGATGTGGCGCGCGACGATCTCGCTGTTCTCTGCCACCGTTTCGAACGTGCCGAGCACCGCCACCTTCGTCACGGTTCTCTCCTCCTGCGCAGCGCTGCGGCGAGCCTGTCGATGCGCACCCGCACCGCCAGGCCGGCGTGGTGCAGCTCCTCGCGCGTGGGCGCGAGCAGCACCCACAGCGCCACGAAGGCGCCCGAGACGAGGTAGCCCCAGGGTCCGCGCCCAGCGAACGCGGCCAGCGCGGCCATCGTGACCACCGACGTGCCCAGCAGGCGCAGATTCTGCCGTGCCAGCGTGAATCCCGTCGTGTGGCGGAGATACCACCAGCTCAGCGCAGCCTGGAGCCCCTGGCCGGCCGCGTAAGCCGTCACGACCCCAGGCAGGCCCATGCGGGGCAGCAGGATGGCGGAGCCCAGCAGGAGACTCAAGGGCGCGCTCAGGTTGATGAGCAGCCACGGGCCGACCCGGCCGAGCGGCAGGAGCGCGAGCCCGAAGGCCCAGGCGCATGCGAGGAAGAGATCGCCGAGGGCCTGCAGGGGAAACAAGGGCGCCGCGGGCAGAAACTCAGGGCTGTAGAAGACGATCAGGCCCACCCTGCGCAGCAGCACGACCCCCGCGAGCACCGGCACGATGACGAGCAGCACCAGGCGGACGTTGTTGTTGATCTCCCGCTCGAGCTCCACGCGGACGGATGCGTCACGATCCAGCCGGCTGGCGATTCCGGAGAGCTGGGCGAACGAATAGGTGGCCATCGCGCCCGTCACCAGCGTCATGTACTGAACCGAAAGCCCGTAGACGGCCTGGTACAGCCCATTCTGGTCCGCGCCGAACTGATCGATGATCAGGCTGCGAACGGCCAGCAGGGCCAATGAGATGGCTGCGCCGGCGGCCAGGCTGGCCGCTCCGTAGCGCACGAGCTCGGCCAGCACCGGCCAGTCGAATGCGTCCCGGCGGAAGAGCCGCCCTCCGGACCCCCGCAGCCAGAAGTACCAGTAGAGCCCCGCGTTCAGCGCCCATGTGAGGCTGATGTTGATCACCGCACCCCGGACCCCCAGCCAATAGACCAGGGGCACGACCGTGGCGAAGCTTAGCGCCGCGCTCGCCACGTTGGCGACCGCGATGGCGCGCACGGCCTTGTGGCCCTGCAGAAACGCGCGGCCGAGATTGTAGAAAACCGAGAAGGGGACGCCGATCAGGCCGATGAGCACGAGGACGGCGAGGGAAGTGTCCTGCAGCGCCCAGCCCGCGAGCTGTCCGGCGAGCGCCAGGCCTGCTACCAGGCCTGCCAGCGATGTGACGACCAGGGCGGTGGTGCTCGTCGTCACCACCCGGGCCGCGGCCGCCTCATCTCCCGACTCGCGGTGGCTGGCGAGGAATTTCGCCACCCCCGGCCCGAGCCCGACAAACAGGAGCACGGTGAGGGTGTTGATCAGGTTGGTGACCTGCGAGGTGATGCCTACGCCGTAGGGCAGCAGGAGGACGGCCACGATCTTGACGCGCACGAGGTTGATGGCCAT
>CAZTMA010000206.1:0-6402 GCA_964614645.1 uncultured Anaerolineales bacterium | reverse complement strand
CCGCGGCCTGCTCAGGCGCAGCCGTCTCTGGCTCAGCCGCAGCGGGCTGTGCCGGCGCCGCGGGAACCGGTGCACAGCCGGCCAGCAAGGCGAAGACTGCCAGCATGCTCAACAGCAACCACAGCGTCCCTCTTGTGTTTCTCATAACTCACGCTCCTCATGATCAATGTTCCACTCTGCTCATTGTACACCGATAGTGAAGTAGCCACAAAGTAAGGTGGATGGGCGTCCTGCTGCCATATTGACGTGTCTATTCCACCTGGCTGTACAACCGGGCAATCCAATCGTGTACCTGCGCGGCGTGTTCGTGGAGGTGCTCGAGAGACCAGGCCAGGTTGGCGGGACCGAGCGCATGGTTAGGCAGCCAGGCGAATCGTGCGACTTCCAGCAGGTCCGTCTCAGACAGTTGCTCGACAACCTCCACCAGTTGTTCCCAAACCTGCCGGGATTCAGCCAGCACCTCGTCGAGGGACCGGTCGCGCTGTGAACGGTGCATCCACATGTTGACCTCGGCCACATCGTCGCCAAGCTCGGCCGGCCACTCGGGCGGCGGCGGCTCCGTGCCCTGGAGCGCCCCCACGAAGCGCGCGACCGTGCGCTTGCGCCAGCCTGTCAGATGGGCAACTACATCCTTGAACGTCCACTCGCCCATCACGCCCGTGAGAAGCATGTCCTGTTCACTGACCACCTGCAGCAGGGCATCCCAGCAGGCCTTCTCACGGTGCAAGCGATCGAGCAAAGCGGCCTTACTCTCTGAAGACTGCAGCATGTCTGCACCTCACTCATCGTAGGTTGGTCAGGAAGCGGCGAATGGCCTGCAGCGCGGCCTGAGCCGGCGGCGACACGGGCACGAACGCCAGGTCAAAGCCGTGTTCGGTCTGCGGCAGCTCGAGATAGGAGACGGCTGCGCCTGCGGCCTGAAGCCGCTGGTACAGCAGGCGCGTGGCCTTCACGGGCACCAGCATGTCCTGGTCGCCCTGGATGAGGAGGGTGGGCGGCACGTCGGGCCGCACGTGGGTCTCCACCGTCGCGAGCGCGAACATCTCCGGCACGTCATCCGGTCCCCCACCCAGCAGGTCGCGCAGCAGACCCTTCACGCGGCGCCACTGGGCCAGGTTCCAGCGCTCCTTCTCTGCCAGGGAGGCGGCGGGACCGGGGGGCACGAGCGGGTCGCGGTCGGTGAGCGGGTCGTACGCCAGGCCGGGCCGTGGATGGGCCGAATCGATCATCCCCGGGTTATGCTCCAGCATGAGGCCGGCGTGAACCGGCGCGCTGAGCGTGAAGACGCCTGCCACGGTGAGGTCACGACCGGCGAATTCAGGCACGCGCAAGTCCGGCCGGTCCATGGTGTAGGCTGCCAGCAGCGCAATATGTCCCCCTGCAGACGTGCCGCTGAGGACGATCCGCCGGGGATCCACTCCGTACTCCGCGGCGTGATCCTGCAGCCACGCGACCGCAGCCTGCGCATCCGCGACCATGCCGCGCAGATCGGTCTCGGGGCACATCCGGTAGGCCACATCCAGCACCACATGGCCCTCTGCCACGATGGGGCGGAACAGCCCGCCCGTCATCTGACCCTTATCGCCCAGGTACCACGCGCTCCCGTGCAGATACACCACGCCGACGCCGGACCGGACGACTCCCTTCCCCGGCAGCCACAGGTCGGCATAGATGGGCCGGGGCCCTTCACCGGCAGAGGAGGGACAGACAGTGGTGTGGATGACGAGATCGCGCTGGACCTGCGGCCGGGCCGCGGGCCACGCGGGCCGCGGGATGCCGTAGGGCCCGGCGGCCTGCCCCACGCGCGCCATGTACTGCCCGGAGGCAGCCAGACCGGCCAGTCCGCCCGCCGCGACCAGGGGCCGCCGGCCTGCCCATCCGAGCGCAGCCGCGAGCAGCCCAAACAGCGCCCAGACCGGCGCCAGTGCACCGGGGAGGACCCGGACGAGCAAGAGCATCACATTGAGCCACCCACGGAGTCGAACGAAGTGCAGGGCGCCGAACACGAGGGACATAAATGCAAGAAATGAAGCCAAAATGTTCACATCGTCACCTTCCGTATGCAGCCAGGGTGCGTTCGCGGGCCAGCGCATGATCGACGACCGGCGCGGGGTAGTCGCGGCCGATCACCACACCGAGCTCCCGCTGCAGAGCCGGCGACATCGCCCCCGGCTCGTGGATGTATTTCGCGGGCACGGACGCCAGCTCCGGCACCCATCGGCGGACGTAGGCGCCGTCGGGGTCGAACCGGGCGCCCTGCAGCGCAGGGTTGAAGATGCGGAAGTAGGGCGCGGCATCGGTGCCCACGCCCGCGGTCCACTGCCAGCCGCCGTTGTTCGCCGCCGGGTCGCCGTCCAGCAGGTGCTGCATGAAGAAGCGCTCACCCCAGCGCCAGTCGATCAGCAGGTCCTTCACGAGGAATGATGCCACAATCATGCGCGCCCGGTTGTGCATCCAGCCGGTTGCGTTGAGCTGGCGCATCGCTGCGTCCACCACGGGGTAGCCCGTGCGGCCGGCGCACCACGCAGCAAACTCGGCCTCGTCGTTGCGCCAGGGGATCGCGCGATATTGCTCGCGAAACGCCTGGTCCAGCACCAACGGGAAATGGTAGAGGATCGCCATGTAGAACTCGCGCCAGATGAGCTCGCTGTACCAGGTTTCCGCGCCTTTGCGCGCGCCGGGGTCGGCCGAAGTGTCCATGGCATGCCGTGCGGCCACGGCTGCCCGGCGGGCCGAGACCATGCCGAAGCGCAGGTAGGGCGAGAGCTGCGAGGTGCCATCGAGGTCCATCCGGTTGCGCTCGGCGTCGTAGCGGCCGATGGGAGCAGCGCGACCGCCGGCAAACGCGCGCAGCCGGCGCAGCGCCTCCGCTTCACCGGGCACGAAGAGCGCATCGTCCGGCATTGCGGGCTCCACCGCGATAGGCAGGCTGGAAAGGTTATCCGGCAGCGCAGGCAGCTGTTCGGGCGGCGGCCAGAGCTGTGCAGGCACAGGGGGCGGGAGGGCCTGCCAGGCGCGGCTGTAGGGGGTGAAGACCGTGTAGGGCGTGCCGTCGGCTTTCACGACGGCATCCGCGGGCCAGACGGTGACGCCGGGGTTCAGGTGCAGGGGCAGCGCCGCGGCGACCGCGGCATCGCGGCGCCGGCCATAGGGCCACGGGTCGGCCTCCGCATAGATGGCCGCCGTCCCGATCTCGGTGACCAGCCGGGCCAGTTCATCCACTGGCGCGCCCCGGCGCACGATGAGCCGGCTGCCGCGGGCACGCAGGTCCGCGTCCAGCGCAGCCAGTCCGCCCAGCATGAAGGCCACGCGGCGGGGGCTGATGTCGGGTGCAGCCAGCAACGCCGGATCGAGGACGAAGACAGGCACGACGGTGTCGTACGTCTCCAACGCGGCGCGCAGCGCATCGTTGTCGTGCAGCCGCAGGTCCCGCCGGACCCACCAGATGGCCGTTGTCATCGCGTTTCCCTCTGCCACCACATCAGCCGCCGTTGCGCGCGGGCAGCCACCTGATCAGCGGCAGCGCGAAGAGCGGCGCAACTGCGGCCATCGCAAAGGCCGTGCGCAGCCCCCACATATCGCCCACCCATCCCACCAGCAGGACAACAATCGAACGGAAGACGAAGCTCAACGCCATGTACATGCCGTTGGCGAGCGTGCGGTTGTTCGGAAAGCTCTCCTGGACCAGGGCCATGATGATCGGTGTGATCGAGAGCGAGGTCACGCCCAGCAGGATGAGCAGCGGAAAGCGCAGCCACCCTCCCGTCGCCAGGAAGATGAACATCAGGATGGAGGCGGGGAAGATGGCGAAGAAGATCATCAGCCGGCGGCCGAGGCGGTCGCTCAGCGTGCCGCCGAAGAATGCACCCACGACACCGGCCAACTGCAGCACCGACAGGGACGCGCTCGCCAGCCAGAAGCTGTCGCCGGAATCATAGAGCATCGCAGGCAGGTAGGTGACGAGCGCCGCGCTCATGATGACATGAGCGATCATCAGCCCGAGCAGCGAGGGCAGCAGGCGGCCCTTGCCGGCCAGCTCCTCCCGCAGCGAGGCGCCCCCGCGGGCGAGACTGGCCGCGCTGCGGCGGTCCGCCGGCAGTGCAAAGAAGAGCACGGCGGAGGTGAGCAGCCCGCCGAGCATGAGCCACGGCATGTTCTGCTGACCCGCAAGCGGGATGAACGCGCCGATGACCAGGGGGCCGATGAAGCGCCCGGATTCGCCGCCGACCATCCACAGGCTCATGCCGAGCCCTAGCTTCTTGCCGGATACGTTGCCCGTCATGACCGGGCCGACCGCGTGGAGGCACGCGGAGCTCAGCCCGGCGACGGTCAGCAGCACGGCCAGCGCCAGGTAGCCCTTAGCAACGCCGAGGAGGCTCATCGCGATGGCCGTGACCGCAGGCGCGAAAACGACGAAATAGCGCGCGCCCATGCGATCAGCCGCACCGCCGATGAGCGGCTGGAGCAGCGACGCCTCCTGCATGAACACGGACAGCAGGCCGGCCTGCGCATTCGTCAGCCCCATCGTCTGCCTGAAGATAATCAGCAGCGGCGACAGGAAGGCCGTGTAGCTGTCGTGGATGCCGTGTCCGGCTGCGATGGTGCCCACCCGCCCGGCTTCGAATCGCGCCGGCTCCTCCGGTGTGGCGGTCGCCACAGCTTCGGCGGCGACTTCCGGCGCCAGGTCACGCGTGATAGCCATACGCTCTCCTCCAGCCTGCATGATGGTTGGACAGGATAGCACGGCAGGGGAAGAGCGTCAATCTGCTCGCCCGATGTCCGCGTGTTCAGTCGGGCAACAGCGAGGCCATCTGCTTGGCGATCATCCCGGAGGCGTGCCTGGCGCTGATCCGGTAGAAGAGGTCCATCATGCGCGAGTCGCGTCCCACGAAGACCTGGTAATGGCCTGCCTCAATGCCGGCAATGATCTGCTCGGCGGCTTCCTTGGGCGACAGCGGCTTGATCGAGCGCTGCTGTGTGCCGTTGTTCTCCGCGCGCAGCGTCGCTCCCACACCGGAATTGGCCGCGATATTCGTGCCAATCGCGCCCGGAAAGATGATGGAGACCTTGACGTTGGTGTTCCTGAGCTCGGCGTGCAGGCCTTCGGTCAGCAGCTTGACGGCCGCCTTCGATGCACCGTAGATGGTCTGGCCCGGCACCGGCAGAAATCCGCCCATGCTCGACACATTGGCGATGTGCGCCTCCGGCCGCTTGAGCAGGTGGGGCAGGAACGCCTTGACCATGTTCAGAGTGCCGTAGAAGTTGACGTTCATCACCCGTTCGATGGTGGCGAAGTCCAGGTCGTTCACGCGCACGAAGGGCTGGATGATGCCGGCGCAGTTGATCAGGCAATCCACCACGCCGTGCATGGCGATCAACTGCTCGGGGAGGGCTGCGACCGCCCCCCTGTCGATGATGTTGAGCGCGTGGAGCGAGAGCCGGTCGCGCCTGTCGCCGGCAAGTGTGGCAGTCTCCTTCAGCGCGGCCTCGTTGAGGTCTACGGCTGCCACGCAACCGCCTCGGGACAGCAGGTTCAGGACCAATTCCCGCCCCATGCCGTTCCCGCCGCCCGTGATCACGATGACCTTGTTCTGATAGTTCATGCTTACCTCCGTGTGATCAGGTTGTTACGCGATTCACAGACATCATTCTACTCCACAAAACAGTGCCTGTCTACAGTGAAATTCACATCGCGGATGGCAGTTTTGGGATATTGACAACGTTCACAAAGCATGATAAATTAACGCTTACTTACAACCAGTAAGTAAGTAACATCCACTGCACCTCTACTCGGCCATTGTGGGTCGACCCATTGTGGGTCGAGCCATTGTGGGTCGACCCACCGTTGGCCGGGCCAATGTTGGCCTAATCCCGGGAGGCAACGCGCGTGGCTCAGATTCGAGAAACCGCTACTGCCCGCATCATGCGCGAGATCAACCGCGCCGCCGTACTGGACTTCATCCGCCGCCACAGCCCCGTCGCACGCTCCGATATCGCGGAACAACTCCACGTCAGCCTGCCCACCGCCATGCGCGTCGTCGAGGACTTGCTCGGCGAGGAACTGGTGCGCTACTGCGGCAGCAGCCCGTCGACCGGCGGACGCCCCCGCTCCCTCATCGAGTACAACGGTTCGGCCCACGCGGTCATCGGCATCGACCTGGGCGGCTCGCATACCTTCGGCACGGTGGCCGATCTGTTCGGCAATGTGCAGTGCGAGCTGGACGTCTCGCGGCAGAACGGCGATGCGCAGGCCAACCTGCAAAGCCTGTTTGAAGTGATCCAGCAGCTCCTGGATGCACCCCGACCCGCGGGCCAGCGGGTGCGGGGGATCGGCATCGGCGTGCCGGGCTTCACGCTCAGCCCGGAGGGCATCGTCACCTGGGTGCCGAGCCTGGGCTGGCG
>CAZTMA010000205.1:0-6644 GCA_964614645.1 uncultured Anaerolineales bacterium | reverse complement strand
GTGGGCGTCGCGGTAGCGAACAGGCGCATGACTGCAGCCACGCCGCCCGGCTCGCCCGCCCCGCGCGTGAAATGGAGGAACAGGAATACGGCCAGCGCCAGCAGCACCGCGCCCGCTCCCGCGCCCGCCACGAAAAGTAATACTCTGGTCAGCAGACCCGGTCCGCCCCGCTCATCGCCGTAAGAGTCCAGTCCCATCACGCATCCTCCGCTGACATTATACACGATGCCGGCAGAGACGTCTGTAAGGTTCGGGCTGGTGTCTGCCTCGCTGGATCACGCACAATCACTCGAAGCAATCGAAGGGATCATAGCTGGGTCCGCGAAATCGGATGTATACTGCGGTATCATCATCTCGCGGGAGGAAGGACACCATGAACGGAGCACAATGGCTGGCGCGGCGGCTGCACCGCTGGGGGATCGAGCAGCTCCTTGTCCTGCCCGGGAACGGCCTGTTCCCGTTCCTGGACGCCTTTGTCGATGGCGACATCGGCATCGTGGACGTGCGCAACGAGCAGGGCGCGGCTTACATGGCCGATGCGTGGGGCGCCATGACCGGCAGGCCGGGAGTGGCCGCCGTGAGCGCGGGACCGGGCCACACGAACGCACTCACCGGGCTGACCAACGCCTGGTGGGACGGCCGGCCGATGGTGCTCATCAGCGGCTGCAGCCCGCAGGAGACGGAGGGCGCGGACACCTTCCAGGAACTCGACCAGGTGAGCATGGCGCGGCCCGTCTGCAAGTATGCGGCGAAGGTCCACCATATCGACGCGCTGCCCCAGCAGGTCCGGACCGCCTTCACGCTCGCAGTGAGCGGCCGGCCGGGCCCCGTGCACCTGACCATTCCGCACGATGTCTTCGCCGCGGAAATCGACGCAGCGGTGACCGAAGCTCCCGATCCCATCAGCCTGTTGCAGGCGCAGCCGGCCGCGGCGGGCGACGGGGAGCTGGTGCGCCGGGCCGCGCAGATCCTGGCATCGGCCCAGCGACCCTTCCTCCTGGTCGGCAGCGGCGCCTTCTACGCGCACGCCTGGGACGCGCTCCGGGAGTTCGCCGCGCTGACCGACATCCCCATCCTGTCGCACATCTGGGACCGCGGCTGCATCGAGGAGGCGATCTCCCAGTACGTGGGCGTCACGCGCGGGGGCCACTTCACGAACAGTGCGCTGCCCAGCCTGGCCGAGGCCGACGTGGTGCTGACGGTGGGCGCGCGCATCGACTACCGGGCCGGCCGCGGCCATCCGCCGCTCTTCCCCCGTGATGCGCGCGTCGTCCGGGTCGACATCGAGCCGTCCGAGCTCACCCGCAACGTGGTTCCCGAGGTCGGCATCACCGGCGATCCCCGGACCGTGCTGCACCAGCTCGCGGACGAACTCCGGGCACTCGGGGCCGCGCCCCACTCGGGCTGGCTGGCGGAGGTGCGCGCCGCGCGACAGACGCTATTCACCGAGTGGGCGTCGCGCGGCTATGAGGATGACTGGCCGCTGACCTCCATGCGCGTCTGCCGGGAGATCCGGCCGTTCCTCGACGAGGACATCACCTTCCTGGTCGATGGCGGCAACATCGGCCAGTGGGCGCACATGGCCCTGTTCGACCGGCATCCGGGCCACTGGCTGACGTGCGGCACGAGCGGCGCGGTGGGCTGGGGGCTGTCGGGTGCGGTCGCGGCCCGGCTCGCGCGGCCGGGGCATCCGCTCCTGCTGCTCAGCGGCGACGGGTCGGCCGGCTTCAACCTGAGCGAGATCACCACCGCCTTGCGCTTCGGCACGCCCTACGTAGCTGTCGTCGCACACGACGGCGCCTGGGGCATCGTGGCCGACGACCAGCCGGAGGGCCGGCGCATCGCCAGCCAGTTCGGCGCCAGCGGGTACGGCGCCATCCGGTTCGACCGGGTCGCCGAGGCGCTCGGCGCGACCGGCGTCTACATCGAGCACGCCGCGCAGCTCGGGCCGGCCATTGCGGCCGGGCTGGCCGCCAACACCGTGACGGTCATCCACGTGCCCGTCCAGTGGGCCAGCCTGCACGCCTGGGCCGCGCGGTATGGCGGCGCGCAGGCCGTGTGAATTTGATCCACAAGGTGCACGCCTGCAACACTTATGCGACGTTTTTGCGACGACCGGGCGATAAGATGACGGCAGCGACAACGGCAGAGCCCTCCCTTGTGACAGCAGCCTGAGGCACCAGGCCGCTGTCCGGGCCGGCAGAGGGCCGACTGCACCGCTTGTCGTGCCTGTTCGCCAGAAGGAGGTCGAACCATGCGTCGCTCAACCACCACGATCGTGTTATCCATGTTGGTTCTGGCCGCGCTCGTCCTGGGCGCATGTGCACCTGTCCCGCCGGTGACGTCTCTGTCCCTGGCCGCGGCCATGCCGGCTGCGCAGCCGGTCGGGGAATCGAAAGATGCCGCAGTCATGGAGGTGATGGCGCAGTTCTACGAGGCGTATCGCGCATACGACACGGAACTGCTGCTGTCCCTGCACACTGAAGATGCGGTCTGGACCTGGATCGACGAGGGGAAGAACTTCCCCAACTTCGGGCCTGAAGGCATCTGGGTCGGCACGGGCGCCGACGAAATCCGGGCCATGTTCGACTTCGACCGGGGCGAGAGCGGCATTACCGGCTACAGCCTGTGGATCGATGTAAACGGCAACAATGTCAAGGCCACGGAGGTATGGGAAAGCGCCTACACTCATGCCATCGACGTCCCGCTGATCGCCCAGTCCACGTACAGGTTGAGCCACGGCAAGATATCGGAGTGGACCTGGAGAGTCTCTGCGGAAAGTTCGTCGCGCTTCATGACCACCCCCGACCCCCTCGCGACCAATATGGCGTTGATGAGGTTCATCAACGAGAATATCTGGAACGGGGGCAATCTGGACCTCGTCGACCAATACTATGCCGCCGACTACGTGCGGCATGAGGTGGACTACCCGGCCGACCCGCCCGGCTCGGAGGGCCTGAAGCAGTTCGTCGCTATGCTGCATACCGCCTTCCCCGATTGGAACTGTGCGGTTGAGGATATGTTCGCCGCAGGGAACGAGGTGGTGAGCCGCTATCTTTGCCAGGGCACCCACACCGGCGACCTCATGGGCCTCCCGCCCACAGGCAACCATGTGCAATTCAGCGACACGATCATTCACAAGATCGTGGATGGCAAGGTGGTGGAGGACTGGTCAGACTACGATACGTTGGGCTACTTCCTGCAGCTTGGCTTCACGCTCGTCCCGCCGGGGCAGTAGAAACGATGATTGGCGTTTGACCAACTCAATCGTCACTCGAGAAGGAGGAACTTCCATGAAGAAACTGACAATCTGGCTTCTTGCGTTGCTGATCGTCCTGCTCGCTGCTCTGCCGGTCTCCTCAGACCAACCTGTCAAGACCGAGTATGAATTCGCCCACGATTACCAACTGACCGATTGCGGCGATTTCGAGATTTGGTCGCACGACGCCTTTGAGGCCAAGGAATCGCAGTTCTTCGACAAGGACGGCACCCTCGTCAAGGGTCTGTATCAGTATAGCGGCACCGACAGCTTCTATAAGTCGACCAACCCCGGTGTGATCGTCGCTACTAGCGATTACGGCTTCACGGTTCACTTTGATCTGGTCACCCTTGAGCCGAGGGTTGAGCAGTGGAAAGCGACCGGGGTCCTCTGGCACGTTGTGATTCCCGGCTTCGGTTCGATCTATCACCGGTCCGGTCAGCAAGTACAGATAGTCACATACGTCGATGGAGAACCCATCGTTACGCTCGTGAAGGAGACGGGGCTGATCGACCTGGACGAGGACGAGTTCTGTGCGGCTGTGAGGTGATGGCTGCGGGCCGACAATAGGTCCTACGAAGCACCCCGTCCTTCAGGCGGGGTGCTTCCCATCTCTCCCCCGTTGAATCGAATCGCAGTTCCCTCGGTATAGGCACCCGGATAGACCATGCGGTCGATGCTGCCAATGGCATGCAGACCCACGAACAGGAGGCCATTTGCGACAAGTTCTGACTGCCCCACACGATACCAGTCGCGGCCGTCTGCGCTGCACAGAGCCGCCACCTGCTCGCCGCGGCGCTCGAGGCGCAGGACAACGCTGCCGTCATTGGGTAGCGTACCCCGGCCGATGATGATGTTCCGGTTGTTCCGCGCGCCGCACAGCACGACCTGGTCCGCGCCCAGCTCGCCCCAGGTCAGACGCAAGTAGTTCGCTTGGTCCTGCCAGAGCAGGAGGCCGCCGATAGCAGGGCGGTCCGGCAGGGCTCGCCGGCCCGTAACCTGTATCGCGAAGTCACCCGCAACAGGTCGCACCAGCCGCGGTGCACTGAGGTTGGTGGACCACAGGTCACGACAATTGGCCGCGTGAATGGTGAGCGCGCCTCCTGCCAGCGTCCACTCGCAATCACCGAACAGATCCACCCACTCCCAGCGCCCCAGCTCGATGTCCGCCGTCAAATGCTCCAGTAGGCCCCCGGAGAGGCCCATGTCACGGACGTCCGACTCCAGCCGCCACTGGCACAGTCCCAACTCAGGGTGCTTCCGCTGCAAAGTGAGGAAGTGGTCTCCATACTCGTCCTGGTCCGCGCCGGCCGCGTCCAGTCCCGCCATCGCCTTGGCCATCCACAGCAACCGTGGCGGATCGGGTGTCTCCATGTTCAGCACGGTGCGGAACTGAGTCCGCGCCTCTTCACGGCGTCTCTGTGCGAGATACAGCCGGCCTGCCAGCGTTCTCAGGAACCTGAGTAGCATCAGGAACCCGCTGGGACGGGCTAATGCGGTTGCCCTTTCGGTCAGCTCGATGGCCTCGTCAACTGCTCCTTCGCAGTAACGGAGGTAGCCCAGAATCTCCGTGCTCTCCATGATTTCGCCCGCTGACCCAACGCGGCTGTGAACGGCAAGGCCCTCTTCGATGGCAGCCCGGGCTCGGGCCACTTGCCCGAGCGACAGTGTGCGGACGGCCAGTTGATTCAACCCATAGGCCAGTGACTTCAGGTCGCCCAATCTGCGTATGAGTTCCACGCCAAGCTCGTTGTGGTCGATCGCAGCCAATGTGTCTCCGACAGCGTCCAGATAGCGGGCGATGATCCACATATGCAGCCAGGCGCTCATGAGAGTATTATGACCATCCTGCAGCCCCTCCTCGGTGAAGCGTACGAGGTCGCGTGCTTTCTCGATCTCGTTGCGATCCCGATGCATGAGCATGACGTGACCATAGCATTCAAAGAGGCTATCGCTAAAAGGCAAGAGGGTCAGGAACCCGGCCAGGTGTTCCAGGACTTCATAGTACCGGGTGAGTTCGTCTCTATGGTAGTAGCCTTCTACGAGGTTGCCGTACAGCATGGCGGCATCCAGCGACCGCGTTGCGTCGCCCAGCCGGCCCAGACCTTCCAGTGACACTGCGATGACGTCGTCAGGGCGGTTCTGCCAGCGAAGCGTCCGGCACAGCCAGCTATAGAGTTGGGCCAGTTCGAAGGGAGCTACCCGCATCTCCTGCGCCAGCGAGACGGCGCGTCGGAAGTAGGTCTCCGCGGCAGCCAGCTTGCTGGTGTTCCAGCATGTGATGCCAATTCCCTTCAGCGCCGTAAGCCGCCACTGGTCCGCCTCGTCCCATGCGCCCTCGGCCAGCGTGTCGAGCCGCGCGAGCGCACGCTGGTAGTAGTTGACGGCCTCGTCGTTGAAATAGGCGTTCTGGGCCTTCTCTCCCGCCCTCACCAGGTACTCGATGGCCTTCGTCGCGGCATCGCTGCGGTCATAATGATAGGCCAGTTGCTCGAGGTGGGGACCGGGATTGCCCGCAGCGAGGGTCTCCAGCGCCTCCGCGACCTGCCGGTGCAGGATCACGCGGCGCCTGCCCGGCACGGCCTGGTAGATGGCATCCTGCACCAGCACGTGGCGGAAGGAATACTCCACTTCGGGCTGGCTGCGTTCCTGGTAGACCAGCGCCAGCGACGACAGCGCTTCCAGCGCGGCCTCCAGGTCCACGCCGGACGGGGCCAGCGCGGCCAGCAAGCGCCGCGGGAAGTAGCGCCCCAGCACAGCCGCCATCTGCAGCAACTGCCGTTGCTCCGCGGGCAGGCGGTCGGCCCGGCTCAGGATCACGCTTTGCACCGTCTCCGGTAGGGTCACCGTGGCAATCTCGGCCCGGCTGCGCCAGCTATCCGCGTGCCGGTACAGCATGCCGCTGTCGATCTGGCCGCGGACGATCTCCTCCAGGAAGAAGGGGTTGCCCTGGGCCTTCGCGAGGATGAGACTGCGCGTCGGCTCGGGCAGCTGCTCGATCGCGAGCAGCGAGGCCAGCAGCTCGCGGCTGTGAGCCGGACTGAGCTCGTCGAGATGGAGCGCGGTGGAGCGGTCCGGACAATGGCGGACAGCCAGCGCCAACAGCGGCTCGCCGGCCTGGGCCAGCTCCGGCCGATAGACGCAGACCAGCAGCAGCGGCGCCTCTGCCAGCGCCGTCATCAGGTGGCCGATGAGGTCCAACGAGAGAGCATCCGCCCAGTGCAGGTCCTCGAAGATGAGCGTGACAGGCCTGCGGTGCGCCAGGGCCGTCACGAGCGTCCGGACCGAATCGCAAGTGCGTTGGCGCACCTGCTTCGGGTCGACCTGGCGGCCCCGCTCATCCCAGTCGGCGCCGCACTGCAGCGACAGCAGCCGCGCCAGCAGG
>CAZTMA010000204.1:0-6664 GCA_964614645.1 uncultured Anaerolineales bacterium | reverse complement strand
GTAGATTATAAATGACGAAAGGGACGAAGGGCAAAAGACAGATGCAGCCGAGCCAGTGCGTTGACACCGGACAATGCAACGGATAAAATCACGACTGTCGTGAGGAGCGAACGCTGCATGTTTACCACTGCATTCTGGCAGGACAATCACTGGCAGGACTTTGCGCTGCGGCTCCTGCTGGTAGCAATCACCTGGTTCGCGGTCTGGCTCGTCGTGCGCTACATCGGGCGCTGGGTGCTCCGCCTGATCCTGAGGTCGCGCGGGTTCACGGATGACGACGGCGGCTTCACGCTGCTCCGCCGCACGCTCAAAGCCCTGGTCATCATTACGGGGGTCCTCAGCTCGCTGGCGATCCTGGGCCTGACCCCGCTGCTGGCAAGCACTCTGACCACGATCGGCATTGTCGGCATCATGGTCGGCCTGGCCGTCAAGGATGTGGCGGCCAACTTCGTGTCGGGTGTGCTGCTGCTCTTTGACCGTCCTTTCAGCCTGGGTGATTTCGTGTCCGCGGGCAACGTGCAGGGCAACGTCGAGGTCATTTCGCTCCGCAGCACGCGCATCCGCACGCCCGAGGGCCCGGTTGTAACCATCCCCAACAGCGTTATCGCAGCCAACGCGATCACAAATTACTCACTGAGCCGTGCGCGCCGCGTGGAACTGACGTGGAAGCTACCGCTGAATGCCGATATCGACGCAGCCTCCCGCGTGCTGGTCAAGCTGGCGACGGCGGATGCACGCGTGGTCGCGGCCCCGCCGCCCGCAGTCACCATCGGGGATGTGCGCGACGATTCGTTCGATTTGCGGTTAGTCACGTATGTACAGAGCGAAGACTGGCAGGCAGCTCAGTCTGACCTGAAGCGTGCGCTTGTCGAGCGGCTGGCGCAGCAGCGAACCACAGCGAACGATTAGCATCCTACAAGGAGCAGGTCTCATGGCCGAAATTACCGCAAAACGCGGGTTATTCTTCGAGGAATTCAGCGTCGGTGACACCGTGACATCGCAGGGACGAACGATCACCGAGGCGGATATCGTGGCCTTTGCCGCGCTCAGCGGCGACTGGAACCCCATCCACGTCGATGCCGAACATGCGAAGCAAGGTATGTTCGGGGAGCGCATCGCCCACGGCCTGCTGGGGTTGTCGGTCGCGACCGGCCTCGCGATGCAGTTAGGCTTCATCACGGAGACTGCGATGGCCTTCCGCGGGCTGGAGTGGAAGTTCCGCGGGGTCATTAAGATTGGCGACACGATTCACATGCGCGCGGAAGTCACGGAGAAGAAGGCCGTACCCCGGCTCGGCGGCGGACTTGTCACTTTCAATGTGGAGGTCATCAACCAGCGCGGGGAAGTCACCCAGCAGGGCACGTGGAGCATGATTATTAAGCTGCAGGGTACTTGAGACGCACTGTACAGCCAGGCTACAACAATCTTCCCCGCTTGATGACCTGTGCGACGAGGTTAGTCCCAAAGCGATAGCCCAACATGCGGTAGTCGTCCGTATCCAGGATGACCAGATCGGCCAGCTTGCCCGACTCGATGCTGCCGACCAGGCCCCCCAGCCCGATTGCGTGGGCGGCATTGAGTGTCGCGGCGGTCAGCGCCTCCGCGGGCAGCAGCCGCATGTAGCGGCAGGCCAAGGCTACCATGAACTGCATGTTCTCGCACCAGCACGTGCCAGGGTTAAGGTCGGTCGCGAGGGCCAGTGCACCGCCCTGGTCGATGAGGGCACGCGCTGGGGTGTAGTCGTGATGCGCCAGGCCAAACGGTGTGCCCGGCAGCGCAACGCCGATCGTGTCGGACGCCGCGAGCGTGGCGACGTGCTCCGGCGGCGTGGTCACGATGTGGTCGGCGGAGGCCGCGGCCAGCTCTACTGCCAACAGCGCCCCGCCCAGCGGTGCAAACTCGTCCACGTGGATCTTCAGGCCGAACCCTAATTGCCGCGCGGCCGCCAGTATCCGCCGCGACTGAGCCAGGTCGAACGCCCCGTGCTCGCAGAACACATCGCAGAAGACGGGCCAGTCGGCAGGCTCGGCCGGCCACGCGTCGCGCAACGTCTGCCAGCGCGCCCAAGCTGACGGCAGCATCTCATCCACCAGGAGTTCGACATACGCGCCGGCCCGCTCCCGGTATTCCATAGGGACCGCGTGCGCGCCCAGGAACGTCGGCACGAGATCGACGGGATGGGTACGTTGCAGCTCGGCCAGCGCGTCAAGCTGCTTGAGTTCGTCGGGCACGTTCAGCCCATAGCCTGTCTTGGCTTCGGCAGTGGTCGTGCCATGTGCCAGCATCCGGTCGAGCCGGCCGCGCGTCTCCGAGACGAGCTGGGCGAGCGATGCAGCACGCGTGTCGGCAACGGTGCGCACGATGCCGCCGCCCGCAGCCATGATCTCCATGTAAGTAGCACCGCCGATGCGCATCTCAAACTCCGCCGCGCGGTGGCCTGCCCACGGCAGATGCGTGTGCGGGTCCACGAAGCCCGGAATGACTGCGCGGCCGCGGGCATCCAGGGTCTGCGCGGCAGTGACCCCGCCCGTCACTTCGCGGCTGGAGCCCACGGCGAGGATGCGCCCGTCTGCAGCCGCGACCGCCGCGTCCTCAATGACGGTGAGTTCCCGCATGGCCGGCCCGCGGCGCGGCCCACCCGTGGATGTGACGAGCTGGCCGATGTTATGGATGAGCAAATCAGCGTGCATGGCGGCCTCCCAGGGTAGATGGCGGCATCATACGCCCGCGCGCTGAGAAGTGTCAACCGCCGGACGCGAGACGTTGGACATCGACGTAAGGTATGTTACAATAGCCGCCATGGTACACCTCAGGAACAAGCCCGCATGATGAGCTGGCCTGTCGTCGGACACGAGTGGGCGCTCGACCTGCTCGGCCAGGCCATCCGCAGCGGGCGGCCCAGCCACGCCTACCTGTTCACCGGCCCGGCCGCAGTCGGCAAGACGACGGTCGCGCGCGCGGTCGCGCAGGCATTGGTGTGCGAGCGCGGAGAGGGCCCGCCTTGCGGGGTCTGCTCGGCCTGTCGCCGCGTGGCGGAGGGCCGCTATCCTGATGTCCAACTGGTCAAGGCTGAGAAGAACACCATCCAGATTGACCAGGTGCGCGACTTGCAGACCGACGCATCTATTGCGCCGCTCGAAGGCAAGCGCAAGGTGTTCATCATCCGCGAGATAGAGCGCGCCACGCCGCCCGCGGCCAACGCGCTGCTCAAGACCCTGGAGGAACCTGCACCGCATGTCGTCCTGCTCTTGACCAGCAACCGGCGGGATCAGGTCCTGCCGACCATCCTCTCGCGCTGCCAGATCATGGGTCTGCGGCCCATGCCGCTTGACCAACTCCAGGCCGCGCTGGAGACGCGCTGGGGCCTCGACGAGGAACGCGCGCGGCTGCTCGCGCGGCTCAGCGCGGGGCGACTGGGCTGGGCTGTTACGGCGCACACCGACCCCGAGTTATGGGACAGGCGCACGAAACACCTCGATGACCTGCTCAGCCTGGTCGCCGGCAACCCGATTGTCCGCCTGGCCTATGCCGAGAAACTTAGCCGGGCCGACGATGTGGAGACGGTGCTTGGGTTGTGGGCCACCTGGTGGCGCGATGTCCTGCTCGTCCAACAGCGCCTGCCCGAAGCCGTGTTGAACCTGGACCGCAAACCGCAATTGCTGCAGCAGGCCGAGCTATTCGGCACCGAGCAGGTGCAGTCTGCGCTCACCGACCTCATGCAGACGCTGCACCGCATCCGCGCCAACGCTAACCTCAGGCTGACGCTGGATGTCATGCTGCTGCGCCTGCCAAAGCCAGCCGTCGTGTAGCGCAATCCGAGCTTACGAGGAGTGACCGAGATGCCTGTCGTTGTGGGCGTGGCATTCAGGCCCGTTACCAAGATATACTACTTCGACCCGGCCGGAGTTGAAGACCTGGCTACCGGGGAATATGTCGTCGTGGAAACCTCGCGCGGGCGGACGCTGGGCCAGGTGGCCCTCACGCCGCGTGCGGTCGGCACAGACGAAATCAGCGGCACGCTCAAGCCGGTTGTGCGCCGCGCGACCGCCTGGGACATGGTGCAGAACGACCAGATGATGCACCGCGAGCCGGAGGCGCTGGCAATCTGCAAGCAGCGCGCTGCGGCCTTGCGCATGGACATCAAGGTCGTCAAGGTCGAGTTCAGCTTCGACGGCGCCAGCGCAGTGGTGTACTTCACCTCGGACCAGCGCGTAGACTTCCGCAACCTGGTGCATGAGCTGTCCCAGGCCTTGCGCACGCGCGTTGAGATGCGCCAGGTGGGCGTGCGCGACGAAGCCAAATTCATCGGTGGATTCGGCAAATGCGGCCGCGAGCTGTGCTGTGCGTCGTGGCTGCGCGAGTTCACACCCGTCTCCATCAAGATGGCAAAGGCGCAGGACCTGCCGCTCAACGCGCCGGAGGTTTCAGGCTTGTGCGGTCGCCTGCTCTGCTGCCTGTCCTACGAGAACGACTTCTACACAGAAGCACGCAAACAGATGCCACGCGTCAACAGCATAATCGAAACACCACAAGGCGTCGGTAAGGTCAGGCAGGTGCACGTGCTGGCTAACTCGATCAGTGTGCTGGTGGAGGGGCCGAATGACTCGCGGCAGATGGTGGATATGGCCGTGCCGGAGCCGGGACTCGATCTGAGCGCCCAGACGCGCAACGCAGGGATCGTTGCTACGCCTGAAGCGCTTGAGGGGCTGGCCGAAGCGCCGCTGACCACTGAAGATGTGGACATCACAGGAGCGGCCGGCAAGCCTCCCGCGGAGCTGGTATCCGGTGAGGGTGACCGGCCCCCAGGTCCGCGCGCGACGGCGGGCAGAGAAGGCCCTGCCGGGCCGCGTCGCCCGCGCTCGCGCCGCCGCAAGCGTACGTAGCGCTTGCCCCTGGCTTCTGAGAACAAACAAGCGGGCAGTAGTTGGCTGCCCGCTTGTACTTGTGCAATACCCGGTATGCAGGTCAGGCTCGCGCCTCGATGATAAGTTTGACCGCCGTGCGTTCCTTTCCCTCGATGTCGATCTCGACAAACTCGGGGAAGCAGATCAATTCAATGCCGTCCAGTGCAAGGTAGTTGCGGGCGATGGCGATTGCCTTAACGGCCTGGTTCACCGCACTGGCCCCGATGGCCTGTACCTCGGCATGGCGCGTGTCGCGCATGACGCCGGCAATCGCGCCGGCCACTGCGGTGGAGCGAGAGTGAGCGGAGACCTTAATGACATCCATGGCTGCCTCCTTGCGGCACGACGTGTAACGTAGACGGTGGCGGTGTCAGCATCCGGTATGTGCCACCCGCTCGTGACCGATTTTACACCTGTTCCAGCGGAAACGCAAGCGGCGCGCAACGAAGTTCGCCTAAAATAGGCGCCAGAACACATCTCAGGTGTCAACTTTCAGCCGAAAAACCTTTTATGCGTGTTGTCTACGTCTCGAAAGCCCTGGTCATCGGCGCCTATCAGCGCAAGCTGGAGGAGTTAGCGCGCGTGCCCGGCCTCGAGTTGACTGCCATCGTGCCGGCAACCTGGCAGGAGGGCCGCACGGCCCTACGGCTCGAACGCGGCCATACGGCCGGCTATGATCTCGTCGTCGCGCCGCTGGCTCTTAACGGCCAATTCCACCTCCACTTCTACCCCACGCTGGGCCGCCTGCTGCGCGGGCTGCGGCCCGATGTCCTCCACATGGACGAGGAACCCTACAACCTGGCAACCTGGCACGCGCTGGCTGCGGGCGCGCGTGTGCGCGCCCGCAGCCTCTTTTTCACCTGGCAGAACCTCCCCCGGCGCTATCCGTGGCCCTTCCGCCGCATGGAACAGATCAACTATCGCCGCGCCGCCTACGCCATTGCGGGCAACCAGGATGCGGTTCGTGTGCTGCGCGGCAAGGGCTACACCGGCCCTGTCACAGTCATCCCGCAGTTCGGAGTTGACCCTGACCTGTTCGCCCCCGGCCCGCGGCCGGAGCATTCCACCTTCGTCATCGGCTACGCCGGGCGGCTCGTGCCCGAGAAGGGCGTAGATGTGCTGCTGCGCGCCTGCAAGCGGCTGCACAATGTGGCCTGGGAAGTGCGGCTGCTCGGTGATGGGCCGGCGCGGGAGGACCTGGCCGGGCTGGCCGCGGAGCTTGGCATCGGAGAGCGGGTGCATTTCCTCGGGCGACTGCCTTCGACGGAGATGGTCCGATTCTACCGGGCGCTGGACGCGCTCGTTTTGCCCTCGGTCAGCCGGCCCAACTGGGTGGAGCAGTTCGGTCGCGTGCTCATCGAGGCGATGGCCTGCGGCGTGCCTGTCGTCGGCTCTGACTGCGGCGAGATTCCGCACGTCATCGGTGACGCGGGCCTGGTCTTTCCCGAGGGAGAAGTCGCCGCGCTGGCGAGCACCCTCGATGCGCTGGCGGATGATCCGGCGCTGCGCGCCGCGCTTGCGGTCGCGGGCCGGGCACGCGTGCTGGCGCAGTTCACGCAGGCGCAGGTGGCAGCGGCGACTGCACGCGTCTACGCGCAGATGATGTCCAGAATGGAACCGATGTAACCGCGAAGACGCCAAGAACGCAAAGTGGCTAAGAAGCAATCTGTCCTTTGCGTCCTTAGCGTCTTCGCGGTTCGACGTAGGCCTGTGCTATAATGCGCGCATGTCATCCGGCCGCGCATCCAGCAACCCCGAGC
>CAZTMA010000203.1:0-6941 GCA_964614645.1 uncultured Anaerolineales bacterium | reverse complement strand
TTGTCGGCTGCGCTCGCTACGACTGAGGCACGCATCGTTCGCCTTTCCCCGCCAGAACTCCAACGCACGCGCGCAGCACGCACACCACACGGAGGCACACGGTTGGAGCAAAGCAACCCGATCATACAGTGCAGCGTGGGCGTAACGGCCTATAACGAGGAGGCCAACATCGGGCGGCTGCTGGATGCGCTGTTGGCCCAACACCTGCGTGAAGTCGATATCGTCGAGATTATCGTCGTTGCCAGCGGCTGCACGGACCAGACGGTCCCCATTGCTGAGTCCTACGCGGCACGCTATCCCCAGGTCAGGCTCTTCGTGCAGCCCAAGCGGGAAGGCAAGACCGCGGCCATCAATGTGTTCCTCGCCAACGCACACACCGGCATCTGCGTGCTGGAGAGCGGCGATACGCTGCCCCACGAGGATGCGGTCGAGCATCTCGTCCGCATGTTCAAGGACCCGAACGTCGGCATGACCGGCGCGCACAAGATTCCCGTCAACACCCCCGACCATCTTGTCGGCCTGTTCACCCACCTGCGCCTGCGCCTGGAGCACCAACTCTGCCTGGAGATTCCCCGGTTGGGCGAGATGATTGCCTTCCGCAAGGTGTTCGACCGCATCCCGCCAGACGTCGCGATGGATGAAGCGTTCGTCGAGGCGCTGGTCGTCCAGCGGGGGCTGCAGGTGCGCTACGCACCCGATGCAGTCGTCTATAACACCGGGCCGGACAACATCCAGGACTTCGTGCGCCAGCGGCGGCGCAATCACGCCGGACACCTGTACCTCAAGTCCAAGTATGGCTATGCCGTCTCCAGCATCCAGAACACCCGCGTCGCAAAAGTGGCGCTGAAGGAAATCTGGGGCGCAGTGCGCCTGGTCTGGACGCTGGTCCTGCTGGCCGTGCTGGAAGTCTGGTCGCGCGTCCTGGGCTGGTACGACTTTGCCATCAAGAAGGACCGCCATGTCGTCTGGGACATGGCCTGGTCGCAGAAGACGGATGTCGAGGCCGAGCGCGCGCAGACTGCCGCCGCGGACGATGTGCGCCCGGCCGCAATTGTACGGAAGGCCTGAACGTGCGCGACCGGTTCTTCACCATCCTCAAGATCGTTTTCAGCCTGGCCCTGGTTGCAGTCGCCTTCATCCTGGTGGACATGCAGCGCGTGGCCGCGCAATTGGCAAACGCACAGCTCGGCTACTTCGCGCTGGCGCTCGTGTTCTATCTCATCGCCATCACGGTCAACGGCGTCAAGTGGCAGGTATTGATGCGCGCGCAAGGCATCCATGTGCCGTTCCGCGCAGTGCTGCGCTTCATGTTCGTGGGCTTCTTCTTCAATAACTTCCTGCCGATGGTGGGCGGCGATGTCATGCGCGGGTTCAGCCTGGCGCGCTACACCGACCGCACCGCGGATGCCGCTGTCTCGGTCATCGTGGATCGCATCATCGGCCTGATGGCCTACATGAGCAGCGCGGTGTTGGCCGCCTTCATCACAGTCATCGTGCTGCGGCGACAGGACCTGCAGTGGCTGGAATGGGTGGCGCTGGTGGCTTTCTCGGTGCTGGCCCTGGGGTTTGCCGTCCTGCTCAGCCGCCGGCTCCGCATGATTATCAGCCGGGTATTTGCTTGGCGCTGGCTCAACCCCCTGGCGGGTACGTGGGAGCGCGTCTCCGGAGCGTTCAACGCCTACCGCTTCCGCGCCGACGCGCTGGCAGTTGCGTTCCTGGTGGCGTTGGTGGGCATCCTCTGTACGACCCTCGTCAATTGGCTGCTGTCGCAGTCCATGGGCGGGCTGATGTGGCTGCCCTACATCTTCCTCCTGAATCCCCTGATCGCGCTTTTGCAGACCATACCCATCTCGGTCGGCGGGGGCTTGGGAGTGAACCAAGCCGCGTACCCGTTCTTCTTCGGGCTGGTCGGCGTCCCGGCTGACCATGCAGTGGCCGTCTCGCTGCTGATGCAGGCGGTCGTCTTCCTGGGCAGTCTCCCCGGCGGCTTCCTCTGGTTCCAGGGCCGCGCGCGGCGGCTGGAACACGAAACCGCTCAGTAACGCGAGGCATGTAAAGAGCCAGGGCACCAACCACCTAACTCGAAATGACTGGATTCCTGATCGCAAGATGCTTGCAATTGGTATCAAAAGGTGGTATCATATGCATGAGTTGAACACACGTCAACGGAAGACGCTGGAGGCTATTTTCGAGCGGCCTGAGCGCTCAGACATTGCATGGCGGGATATCGAAGTCATGCTTGTAGCACTGGGCGCAGATATCAGCGAGGGCAGCGGGTCACGAGTCAGGGTTGCACTGAACGGTGCACGGTCTGTGTTTCATCGTCCACACCCGGAACGAATTACGGGAAAGCTGATGGTGAAAGCGGTGCGCCGCTTCTTGGAAGCTGCGGGAGTCCGACCATGATGGAGTACAAGGGTTACGTCGCTCAAGTCGAGTACGATGATGAGCAGGGCATCTTCCACGGCGAAGTCATCAACCTGCGGGATGTGATTACGTTCGAAGGTGAATGTGTCGCTGATCTACGTCAGGCCTTTCATGAGTCCGTGGACGACTATCTGGCATTCTGCGCGGAGCGGAATGAGGAGCCAGAAAAGCCCTTCTCGGGGACATTCACCGTGCGTATTCCACCCAGGCTGCACAGAGATATCGCCCTACAAGCCAGAAGGAAGCATCACAGCCTCAACAGTTGGGTCGCTAAGGTACTCGAACATTCCCTGTCAGACGCTATTGTCAGCGAATAGCCGGTCAACATGGAAGTTTTTGGCTAAGGGAGAGTCGAAAATGACTGAGCCGCGGGTTGCACCCTATGGCAGTTGGGAATCGCCCATCACGTCCGATCTGATTGTCGCCGGCAGCGTGAGACTGGGGCGGGTCACGCTGGACGGCGGAGATGTGTACTGGCTGGAAGGCCGCCCGACGGAGCGCGGCCGGTCGGTGCTCGTGCGCCAGCGAGCTGATGGCACGCGCACAGATGTCACCCCCGCGCCCTTCAATGTCCGCACCCGCGTGCACGAGTACGGCGGCGGCGAGTACCTGGTCGATGGCGGCGAGGTGTTCTTCGTCAATTTCGCGGATCAGCGCGTTTACGCCGTGCGCGAGGGCCATGAGCCGCAGCCGATTTCGCCGGAGCTGTCGCTGCGTTATGCCGACTTCGTGCTCGATCGCGCCCGCGGCCGCCTGGTGTGCGTCCGGGAGGACCATATTCTCACCGGTCACGAAGCGGTCAACTCTATTGTCAGCCTCAGCGTCGGCGGCGATGCCGCTGGGGGTGATGCAGCAGGCGGCCGCGTGCTCGTGGCGGGCAACGACTTCTATGCCTCTCCGCGGCTGAGCCCGGACGGTGCGCGGCTGGCCTGGCTGACCTGGCGCCACCCCAATATGCCGTGGGACGGCTGCGAGCTGTGGGTCGGTGAGCTGGATGCGGCAGGCGAGGTTCAGGATGCCCAACTCGTGGCGGGTGGCCTGACTGAATCCATCTTCCAGCCCACCTGGTCACCTGACGGCATCCTCTATTTCGTCTCGGATCGCACGGGGTGGTGGAACCTGTACCGCTGGCACGACCAGCAAGTCGAGCCGCTGGCCCCCCTGGAGGCCGAGTTCGGACAGCCGCAGTGGGTTTTCGGCATGTCCACTTATGCGTTCGAGTCCGCTGAACGCCTCATCTGCACATACGCGCGAGCCGGTATCACTCATCTGGCCGCCCTGAACACCCGCACGAAGCAGCTAACGCCGATTGAAACCGCATACACGGACATCGACCTGCCAGCCGCCGCGCCAGGCCGCGTCGCGTTCCTGGGCGGCTCACCGACCGCTGCAACGGCCATCGTGCTCATGGACCTGGGCACGGGGCAGACACACACTCTGCGCCGCACCAGTGATGTCCAGGTAGACAAGGGCTACCTCTCCATCCCCCAGACCATCGAGTTCCCGACCGAAGGTGGCCTGACTGCATTCGGCATCTACTATGCGCCCCGCAACCGCGATTACACCGCGCCTGAGGGCGAGCTGCCACCCCTGCTGGTGCTGAGCCACGGCGGGCCGACCGGCTCGACCTCTTCCGCGTTCAACCTGGCGATCCAGTACTGGACGAGTCGCGGCATTGCAGTGCTGGACGTCGATTACGGCGGCAGCACGGGTCACGGCCGGGCGTATCGCGAGCGGTTGAACGACCGGTGGGGCATCGTGGATGTGGACGATTGCACCAACGGCGCGCGCTACCTCGTCGCGCAAGGTGCGGCTGACGGCGAGCGGCTGGCGATTCGCGGCGGCAGCGCAGGCGGCTACACCACGCTGGCCGCGCTCACGTTCCGCCGCGTGTTCAAGGCCGGCGCCAGCTACTTCGGCGTCGGTGACCTGGAGGCGCTGGCGCGCGACACGCACAAGTTCGAGTCACGCTATCTCGACAACCTGGTCGGCCCGTATCCGGCGCGCCGCGACATCTATATCGAACGCTCTCCGGTCAACTTCACCGACCAACTGGCCTGTCCGGTGATCTTCTTCCAGGGCCTCGAGGATGAAGTCGTGCCGCCCAACCAGGCCGAGACGATGTTTGCCGCGATGCGCGCCAAGGGGCTGCCGACCGCGTACCTGCCCTTCGAGGGCGAGGGGCACGGCTTCCGCCGCGCGGAGAACATCAAACGGTCGCTGGACGCGGAGCTCTACTTCTACAGCCGCATCTTCGGCTTCGAGCTGGCGGAACCGGTCGAGCCGGTGCACATCGAGAACCTGTAGCGCCGTCCGATGCAAGACACACCCATCACGATTGAGGCCGCGCGCACACTGTACGATGCGGGCGGCGGCGGTCACGATTTTGACCACGTGCTGCGCGTGCTCGCGACGGCGGAGCGCATCGCGCGGGCAGAAGGCGCGGACCTGGCCGTCGTGCGCACGGCTGCACTGCTGCATGACATCGGAGAGAGCGAGGACCGCGCGCGCCATCATCTCTTGGGCGCGGCGCGGGCGCGTACGCTGCTCGCCGGCCAACCCGCGGACTTTGTGGAAGCGGTCTGCCACGCCATCGAGGCGCACCGCTTCCGCGCGGACCCCGCCCCGCGCACGCTGGAGGCGCAGGTGCTCTCAGACGCGGACAAGCTGGATGCCATCGGCGCGATCGGCATCGCGCGCGCGTTCGCGTATGCGGGCAGCCATGACACGGCGCTGTGGCGGGTGAGCTGGCGCGCCATCGCCGCGGCGAACGAGGATGCAGCCCACCGCGCGCAGCACGCGCCTGCGGACCTGGGCGCCGCGTACACGCCAGTCCACGAGTTCGTCTACAAGCTGGACCGCATCCCGGAGCGGCTCTACACCGGCACTGCGCGGCGGATCGCCACCGAGCGCCAGGCGTTCATGCGCACGTTCTTCGACCGGCTCGACGCCGAAGCGCAGGGGCAAGAGTAGAAAGGTTTGAACCGCAAAGACGCTAAGGACACCAAGAAAGATGATTGAAAAGACTTAGCGTCCTTTGCATCTTCTCGGTTCAATCACGGGTTGGCGCTGATATCGATGACCTGTTGCGTCGTGCCGCCGGCGGTAACGACCACATCGGTGACGATCTTGCTGCCGGTGTAGTCGGGCAGCGCGACCTCGATATCATAAGTGCCAGCTGGCAGCACCGCACGAGTGGGGTTTTCGGTGCGCCAGTCAGCCATCGTCTGCCGTTGGCCGGCCGGGTAGATGACGATGTCAACCTGCGGCGTGGCGCCATCCTGCGTCACGGTGATTTCAAGCGCGCCGAAGGCAAAGAGCACATCCTGAGAGGCCACTGTCCCGCTGATGACCTCCACCTCTTTCAGCCACTCCTCGGCCTTCTCCGCCTGCACCAGCACATCGTACTTGCCGTTGGGGAGGACAAACTGCGCATCCGCGGCACTCAGTTGGTCCAATACCTGCCGCTCGCCTGCCGGATAGACGGTCACACGCGCGTTGCTGGCCAGCTCGCCCGGGTTGCCGAACACGCGCACGCGCAAGGTCGTTGCAGCATCCAGGACCGCCTCGACCTGCGCGGCAACCGGTGCCACCGCCAACTCCGAGACATCCGTGAAGTCACCCGGTGCACTCACTACCAGGCCGGACGCATCGTAGTCCCAGAAGCGCCACGTCACTTCCAACCACGGCGCAGGCTCGCTGTTCTCGCCGGCAGTGAGCAGCGTGGCGGCCGCGCGATAAACCCGGCCGCTTTCGGCCACCCAGTAGTTAATCGTCTGCGCGACCATGACGGGCTGCAATTGCGTTTCGAGCGCAGCGCGTGATTCTGCGTCCGTCGTGACCACGGACGCGCTGGCCCTCATCAAGCGCGCGATGGTCGCGGGCGCGAAGGCCGCCTGCATCTTCACCGTCGCCTCCGGCACGCCCTGGACCGGATCCAGCTCACCGCGAGCCTGCTCATCGGCCAAGGGATAGAGTCGCAACACCGCAAACGGTGATGTCAGCCCGTGCGCGGCGTCGAACCCGACACCCGGCCAGCGCGTCCAGACCACATCGGTGGCCGCCCGCGTGTAGCTGTGCATGGCGTCACCGCCATCGGCCGCGAGCGCGACAATCAGTTCTTCCGGCGTATCCTCGCCATGCCGCGCCGACTGCGACCACATGCCGCCGCTGTACTGCCCCATGACGACGGTATACGGCGCTTCGGCCGCGCCTGCGGGCCGCAGGGTCATTTCGTAGCGAAACGCGGCGGGGAGCGTGAGGAGCTCAGGCTCCACCGGCGGGAGGACGGTCGCAGTCGGCGTCGGGCCGGCAGTCGCGGCTGCCTCGGCCGTTGCAGCAGGCGTCAGAGCAGGCGTAGGGGCAGGCGTCGGCTGCGAGCTGCAGGCCACCAGGCCCATGACCAACAGGAGAGGCAGCAGGCCCCGCAACACACGCAGAATAGAGGATGAATCCATGAGCAACTCCAACCAGGGTCGGGCATACGGATGAATTGCGGTAGAACAAGTAGATTA
>CAZTMA010000202.1:0-6973 GCA_964614645.1 uncultured Anaerolineales bacterium | reverse complement strand
AAGTTCAAAGGTTGCAGGTTGAAGGTTGGTTGTAGCGTTGATGTGCTGCACCGGCGGCAACTTTCAACCTGCAACCTTCGAACCTGCGACCCATAAGGGGGACACATGCCGACACTCCAACCCACCGACCGCACCAAGCAGTCGGTTGACGATATCTACCGGGACCTCGCTGCACGCATGGGCGACTATACCCCGGCGTTCGAGCTGCGCGTCAAGGCGGAGCTGGCCTACGAGATCAACCAGCTCAAGGTGGCGCGCAACGCCGTGATCCTGGGCCACAACTACATGGAAGCGGCCCTGTTTCACACCATCCCCGATTACGTGGGCGACTCGCTGGACCTGAGCCGGAAGGCCGCCGCGACCGACCGGGACATCATCGTCTTCTGCGGCGTCAAGTTCATGGCGGAGACCGCGAAGATCCTCAATCCGTCGCGCACGGTCCTGCTGCCCTCGCTCAAGGCGGGCTGCTCGCTGGCGGCCAGCATCACGGCGGACGACGTGCGCGCGCTCAAGGCTCGCTTCCCCGGCGTGCCGGTCGTCACCTACGTCAACACCTACGCCGACGTCAAGGCCGAGCGCGACATCTGCTGCACGTCGGGCAACGCGGCAGCGGTGGTCGAGTCGCTCGGCACGGAAACCGTCATCTTCCTGCCCGACGAGTACCTGGCGCGCAACGTCGCCCGGGAGACGGGCAAGCACATCATCTTCCCGACGCGCCTGCCCGGCGGGCAGCTCCACGCCGACACCGACATGGAATACGATATGGTCGGCTGGAACGGCCGCTGCGAGGTCCACGAGCAGTTCAACGTGGCCGACATCGCCAACGTGCGCGCCCAGTTCCCCGACGTGGTCATCCTGGCCCACCCGGAGTGCAGCCCGGAGGTCGTCGCGGCCTCCGATTTCTCCGGCAGCACCAACGCCATGATCCGCTACGTCGAGCAGACCAGGGCGCCCCACTATCTGCTGTTGACCGAGTGCTCGATGGGCGAGAACGTCGCCGCGGCGAATCCCGACAAGGAGATGCTGCGGCTGTGCAGCGTGCGCTGCCCGCACATGGGCCAGATCACGCTGGAGATGACGCGCGACTCGCTCCTCCATACCCAGTATGTCATCGACGTCCCGGAGGAGATCCGCGTGCGCGCGTACCGGGCGGTCGAGCGGATGTTACACATCGGATGATTTGCTGAAAAGGGTTGCAGGTTCGAAGGTTGAAAGTTGAAGGTTGTTGCCAGTACAGCGCACCAACGCTGCGACCAACTTGTAGCTTTTCAACCTTCAACCTGCAACCAGAGCGTAACCTTCCAACCTGCAACCTTCCAACCTATAACCATTACCCGAGGCCCCATGCCCGAACTTAACATCACCGACGTCCTCGTCATCGGCAGCGGCATCGCCGGCGCGACCACGGCCCTCCGCCTTGCGGACCAGGGCGTGCAGGTCACCGTGGTCACCCGCGCCGACACGCCCGAGGAAACCAACACCTTCTATGCGCAGGGCGGCATCATCTACCGGGGCAACCCGGACAGCCCTGAGTCGCTCGCCGAGGATATCATGCGCGCGGGCGACGGCCATTGCAACCCTCCGGCGGTCATGACGCTGGCCGAGGAAGGGCCGGTCGCGGTCGAGCAGGTCCTGCTGGACCGGACCGGCGTCGGCTTCGACCGGGCGGCGGACGGCACGCTGTCGCTCGTGCGCGAGGGCGGCCACACGCTCCCGCGCATCCTCCACGTGGCCGACCACACGGGCGAGGCCATCCAGCGCTCGCTCACCGCCGCGCTGCAGGCGCACCCGAACGTGACGGTCCTGACGGGCTGCACGGCCGTCGACCTGCTCACCCCGGCCCACCACGCGCAGAACCGGCTGACGGTGTACGATCCGCTGTCCTGCACCGGCGCCTACCTGTTCAACCAGGCGAGCGGCGAGGTGGAGCGGTGGCTGGCGCGCAAGACCGTGCTGGCGACGGGCGGGCTCGGCCAGATCTTCCTGCGCACGAGCAACCCGGCCGGCGCGCGGGGCGACGGCGTGGCGATGGCCTGGCAGGCCGGCGCGCGGCTCATCAACATGGAGTTCGTGCAGTTCCACCCGACGACCTTCCACCAGGAGGGCGCGCCCAACTACCTCATCTCCGAGGCGGTGCGCGGGGCCGGCGCGCGGCTGGTGCTGGCGAACGGCGAGCCGTTCATGCAGAACTATGCGCCGGAGTGGAAGGACCTGGCCCCCCGTGACATCGTCAGCCGGAGCATCCACCGGGAGATGCTGGCGCGGGGGCTGACGCACGTCTACCTGGACCTGCGCTCGTACATCCCCCGGGATGAGATCAGGTCGCACTTTCCCACCATCCGGGAGAGCTGCCTGCGCTACGGCGTGGACATCGTCGACGACCTCGTGCCGGTGGTCCCCGCTGCGCACTACTCTTGTGGCGGCGTCTGGGTGGATGCCTGGGGCCACACGACCCTGGCCGATCTGTATGCGGTCGGCGAGGTCGCCTGCACCGGCCTGCACGGCGCCAACCGGCTGGCGAGCACGTCGCTGCTGGAGGGGCTGGTCTGGGGCGTGCGTGCAGCGGAGGACATCGGCCGCTGCCTGCCGGGCCGGCCCGCGCCCGACCCCGATGACATCCCGCCCTGGGTTGCGGCCGGGCTGGAGCAGCCCGACCCTGCGCTCATGCACCAGGACATGGACGCCATCCGGCACATCATGTGGAACTATGTCGGGCTCATCCGCACGACGAACCGGCTGAACCGGGCGCTCAGCGAGCTGCGCCACCTGGAGGCCGAGATCGTCCACTTCTACCGCCGCAGCCGCCTGACCGACGAGCTCATCGGGCTGCGCCATGCCGTGCACACCGCACTCATCGTGGCCCAGGCCGCCTGGGAGAACAAGCGCAGCATGGGCGCACACTACCGCGAATGAGATGACGAATATCATAGGCCGGTACGCCAACATCGGGTATGATGTGAGAGTACCGGCCTGAGGCTCCCTCAGGCTCAGTCCTCTGGTGCGTCGCTTTTTTTGCGCGTGCGTGTGAAGAAATTTACAATATCTGCGGATCGTGTTATGATCCCCAGCGAAATTCCTCACCGGCAGTATTTTTCCCACAGGAGAACAGGTCTATGGCGCCTGTAAACATCACGGTTGACGGACATAAGATTCTGGCACAGGCAGGGCAGACGGTCTACGAAGCAGCTACCGCAGCCGGAGTCAACATTCCCGTCTTGTGTCACCATCCGGCGCTGCCGCCCGAGGGCGCATGCCGGGTCTGTCTCGTTGAAATCGAGAAGCAGCGCAACCTCCAGCCTGCCTGCACCTATCCCGTGACCGAGGGGATGGTCGTGAATACGCGGTCCCCGCGTGTCATGGAGGCCCGCAAGTTCGCGCTCGAGCTGATCGTCTCCGATCACCCGCTCGACTGCATGACCTGCGAGGCGACCGGCGATTGCCGCCTGCAGGACCTGGCCTACGAGTATCAGGTCAAGGATGATGCGTTCGGCAATGGCCGCAAGCATTCGTGGCCCATCGATGACCCCAACCCGTTCATCCAGGTGGATCGCAACAAGTGCATCCTCTGCCGGCGCTGCGTGCGCGCGTGCAACTATGTGAACGGCGTCGAGGCCATCAGCGTGGTCTATCGCGGCTTCAACGCGAAGATCGCGTTCGGCATGGACTCCACGATGGAGGACAGCCCGTGCGAGTTCTGCGGGAGCTGCGTCGAGGTCTGCCCGGTTGCGGCCCTCTGGCCCAAGCAGAGCATCGGCAAGGGCCGCGCATACCAGCTCCGGCAGGTCGAGACGGTCTGCTCCTACTGCGGCGTCGGGTGCAAGGTCATCCTGCACGTCAAGGGCAATGAGATCGTCAAGGTCACGGGCGCGGACGGCGCGGCCAACCACGGGTTCACCTGCGTCAAGGGCCGATTCGGCTACGACTACGTCAACCATACCGACCGCCTGCAGCGGCCGCTGATGCGGCGCTACCTGGTGGAAGGCGGGGAGAAGCCGTCGCTGCACCAGCCCAACAACGGGAACGGCAGGGAGCCCAATCCGGCGGCGGACTGGGTCGAGGTGTCCTGGGACCAGGCGCTCGACACGGTTGCCCGCAAGCTCGCACAGACCAAGGAGGCGCACGGTGGTGATGCGTTCGCCGCACTGTGCTCGGCCCGCTGCACCAATGAGGAGAACTTCCTCATGATGAAGCTGGCCCGGCAGGTGATGCAGACGCACAACATAGACCACTGTGCGCGGTTGTGACACAGCTCCACTGTCGCCGGTCTGGCGACCTCCTTCGGCTCCGGGGCCATGACCAACACGTTTGAGGACATTGCGAAGCAATCCAAGCTGTTGTTCATCATCGGCTCCAATACCACCGAGCAGCATCCGGTCTTCGGCATGCAGTTGCGGCAGGCGGTCAAGCAGCGGGGCGTCCCGCTCATCGTGGCCGACCCCCGGCGCATCCCGATCACGCAGTTTGCGACCATCCACCTGCGCCACCGGCCGGGCACGGACACCGCGCTGCTGAACGGCCTGATGAACGTCCTCATCATCGAGGACCTGTACGACCGGGAATACGTGGCGGCCCGCACGGAAGGCTTCGAGGAACTCAAGGCCCGGCTGGCCGAGTACACGCCCGAGTATGTGCAGGGCATCACCGGCGTGCCGGCGGACAAGATTCGCCAGGCGGCCCGGCTGATGGCCGCGACGAAGCCCGGCGCGCTGATGTATGCGATGGGCATCACCCAGCACACGTCCGGCGTGGGCAACGTCATGAGCTGCGCGAACCTGCAGATGCTCCTGGGCAACATGGGCGTGCCGGGCGGCGGCGTCAACCCGCTGCGCGGGCAGTCCAACGTCCAGGGCGCATGCGACATGGGCGGCCTGCCCAACGTCTACAGCGGCTACCAGAACGTTGCGCTCGAGGCGAGCCACAAGAAGTTCGAGGCGGCGTGGGGCGCGGTGCCCCCGGCGGATAAGCCGGGCCTGACCGTCGTCGAAATGATGAACGCGGCGGAGCACGGCAAGATCCGGGCGATGCACGTCTTCGGCGAGAACCCGATGCTGTCCGACCCCGACCTCAACCACGTGCGCCACTGCCTCGAGTCGCTGGACTTCCTGGTCGTCCAGGACATCTTCATGACCGAGACGGCGCAGCTGGCGGACGTCATCCTGCCCGGCGCATCCTTCGCCGAGAAGGAAGGCACGTTCACCAACAGCGAGCGTCGCGTCCAGCCGCTGCAGCGGGCGCTCAACCCGCTGGGCAAGAGCCGGCCCGATTGGGAGATCCTGTCTGAGCTCGGCGCGCGCACGCTGGCCCTCACCGGCCAGGCCGAGGCTGTCGCGGCGGCCCCGCACGGCGGCTGGGACTACATGAACCCGGCCGAAGTGCTGGACGAAATCGCGGCCGTCACGCCGAGCTATGGCGGCATCCGCCAGAGCCGGCTGGCCCACACGCCGGGCGGCCTGCAGTGGCCCTGCCCGGATATGAACCATCCCGGCACGCCCATCCTGCACGTTGGCAAGTTCACCCGGGGGCTGGGCAAGTTCACGCCCGTCGAGTGGCTGCCGTCGCCGGAACTGCCGGACGAGGAGTACCCGCTCCTGCTGACCACCGGCCGCGTGCTGTGGCACTATCACACGGGCACCCAGACCCGGCGCTCGGTCGGCCTCTCCGCCATCGCGCCGGAAGGCTTCATCGAGATGCACGCTGAGGATGCGGCCCGGCTGGGCGTCGCGACGGACGAGATGGTCCAGGTTCAGAGCCGCCGGGGCCAGGTCAACGTCAAGACCCAGATCACCGACAAAGTGCAGCCCGGCGTGGTCTTCATGACGTTCCACTTCGCCGAGAGCGCGGCCAACCTGCTGACCAACGCCGCCGTACTTGACCCGGTCGCCAAGATCCCGGGCTTCAAGGTCAGTGCGGTCAAGGTGACCAAGCTGGCGCCGGACGGCGTCTGCGAGAACTGCTAGTTCATTCGAGGGACGTAGCGTAGCCCCTTGTGGGCGCCCGGACGAGACGGGCACAAGGCCTATGCTACGTTCCTTAAAATTGTGTCAAAATCCGCTCTAATTTTCACTTGAAGGAGACAATCACATGGCTAACGGCGAGATTAACGTTGACGCTCTGCTGCCGCCGGAGATGGCCGCGAAAGCCGAAGCAATCGGCATCAAGAAGGCCAGCCTCGACTTCGGCACGATGTTTGCCCTGGCCGTCCTGGCCGGCGCCTTCATCGCTGCCGGAGCCATTTACGCAACCACCGTCTGGGCGGGTGGTTCGGCGCTGCCTTACGGCCTGAACCGGCTGTTGGGCGGCCTTGTGTTCTGCCTCGGCCTGATCCTCGTGATCGTGGCCGGCGCTGAGCTGTTCACCGGCAACAACCTGATCGTCATGGCGTGGGCCAACCGGAAGGTTTCGAGCGCGCTGCTGCTGCGCAACTGGGGCATCGTCTACCTGGGGAACTTCGTCGGCTCCATCGGCACGGCCGTCATCCTGCTGCTGGCGAAGCAATACATGTTCAACAAGGGCCTGATGGGGCTGACCGCGCTGAATATCGCCAATGCGAAAGTGTCGCTCGATCCGGTGCAGGCCTTCTTCCTCGGCATGATGTGTAATGCGCTGGTCTGCATGGCCGTCTGGCTCTGCTACAGCGCACGCACCACGACCGACAAGATCCTGTCGATCATCTTCCCCATCAGCATGTTCGTGGCCGCGGGCTTCGAGCATAGCGTGGCCAACATGTACTTCGTTCCGATGGGCCTGCTGATCAAGCAGTTCGCGCCGCAGACGTTCTGGCTGGCGGATGCGCTGGCGAAGGTCGACCCGGCCATCACCATCGACACCTTCAGCAAGCTGACCTGGGGCACCTTCTTCATCAACAACCTGATTCCGGTGACGCTCGGCAACATCGTCGGCGGCGCCGGCATGGTAGGGCTGGTCTACTGGTTCGCCTACCTGCGACCCAAGAAGGTCGCCGCGAAGAGCGTCC
>CAZTMA010000201.1:0-7291 GCA_964614645.1 uncultured Anaerolineales bacterium | reverse complement strand
GAAGTTCGGCTTTCCCGTCTTCTACATCACCGACCTGCTGCAGAACGTCGAGGCGTTGGTCGCGCTGGGCTGCGGCGGCGACCCGCGGCTGGTCCACGCATTCCAGGTCATCCGTGAGAAGCAGGATGCGGCAGGGCGCTGGCCACTGGAGTTCGATTATGCGGGCAAGACCTGGAGCGACTTCGGGGCCAAGAAACAGCCCAACCCCTGGGTCACCCTGCGCGCCCTGCGCGTGCTGAAGTCGCTCGGTTAGGAGGACAACAGATGTTCGAGCTACCCGAATTCATCACCCTGGCGCGGCAACTCACCGAGACGGTGACCGGCAAAAAGGTCCAGAGGGGCAGCCTCGGCAACTCGCCCCACAAGTTCGTCTGGTACAACCGCACACCGGAGGAATTCGCAGCCCTGTCGGTCGGGAAGGTGGTCGGCCCGGCGCGGGCGCGGGGCAAGTTTCTGTTCGTGCCGCTGGAGCCAGGCTACACACTGCTCTTCGGCGACTGCGGCGGCCGGCTGCTCTACCATCCGCCCGGCGCGCGGCTGCCCGATAAGTACCATCTGTGGCTGGCATTCGAGGACGGCTCGAGCCTGACCGAGATGACGCAGATGTGGGGCGCGATCGAGCTGCACGAGGCCGGCCAGGAGCAGGAACGCCCGTACCTCAAGGACATGCGGCCGACTCCGGTCGAGCCGGAGTTCACGTTCGCCTACTTCTCAGGCCTGATCGACAGCCTTCTGACCGGCGAGAAGCGCAGCGCGAAGGGACTGCTCACACAGGAGCAGTTCATCCCCGGCCTGGGCAATTCACTGGCCCAGGACATTCTCTTCCGCGCGCGCCTGCACCCCCGGCACCCGCTGGCTGACCTCAGCGCGGCGCAGCGCCGGGCGCTTTACGACGCCATCCTCGCCACCGTACATGACGCCATCGAGAAGGGGGGCCGCAATGACGAGTTCGACCTCCATAACCGGCCGGGCGGATACGTGCGCGTGATGGACAGTCATGCCGCGGGGCAGCCCTGCCCCACCTGCGGCACGAGCGTCGAGAAGATGCAGTACCTGGGCGGCGCATGCTACTTCTGTCCGCGCTGCCAGGTTTGAGAAGGGAGCCCGCAATGGCTGAGTTCGATTCGGTCCGGGAGCAACTACTGGGCAGCACCGCGCGCTGGACTGCGGCAGTGCGCAGCCAGGAGACGGCGCGCGAGGACGCGCTGGTGCACGACCCTTGGGCCGCCGTCTTGGCAGGCGAAGAAGGCCGCGCCTGGCTGGCAGAGCGGCCTGCGGGCAGCATCCTGCCCATCGTCCTGCGCACGCGGTACTTCGATGATTTCCTCCGTCGCGCGGCTGCCGCGGGCCTGCGCCAGTTCGTCCTGCTGGCCGCCGGGCTGGACACGCGCGCTTACCGCCTGGCCTGGCCGGCGGGCACGACGCTCTATGAGATCGATCAGGCCCCCGTCATGCAACACAAGGAAGCAGTGCTCGCTGAGGCCGGCGCACAGCCGGCATGTGCACGGCGAACGGTTGCCGCGGATCTGACGGAGCCGTGGACGGACCGGCTGACAGCCGCCGGTTTTCGCCTGGAGGAGCCTGCGTGCTTCCTGGCCGAGGGCTTCCTGTTCTATCTGCCTTCCGACCAGGTGATGCAGATCCTGAGCACGGTCACGGCGTGGGCGGCGCCGGGCAGTTGGCTCGGCTTCGACATCATCAACAGTGTGATGTTGACCAGCCCCATCACGCGCGCCTGGATTGCCATGCAGGCCGAAGCCGGGGCCGCATGGATCGGCACGCTGGACGACCCGGTGGCATTCCTGGCCGCGCGCGGCTGGGACGCGTCCCTGTCCCAGGCTGGCGAGCCGGACGCGCATCACGGCCGCTGGACCTTGCCCGTCATCCCCGTGAACCTGCCCACCATGCCGCACAACTGGTATGTGACCGCGCAGAAGCGCGCGGCGGAGGCTGCATAGACGATGTCACAGCACACCCTCGAGGCATGCTACGTCCATACCAACCTGATCGCGCATGACTGGCAGGCACTCGCCCGATTCTACGAGGATATCTTCGGCTGCGTGCGCGTGCCGCCGGAGCGCGATCTGTCCGGACCGGCAATGGAGGCGGGCACGGGCATTCCCGGCGCGCACCTGCGCGGGGTCCACCTGCGCCTGCCGGGATACGGCGACACGGGTCCGACGCTGGAGGTCTTCACGTACGAGCAGCCGGTGGCCCGTCCGCCCACTGCCGTCAACCGCCCGGGCTATGGCCATCTCGCGTTCAGTGTCGCCGATGTTGCTGCGGCACGAGGCGCGGTACTGGCCGCAGGTGGAACGGCTGTCGGCGAGGTGGTCACGACCCCTGTGTCAGGCAAAGGCCATATCACCTGGTGTTACGTGACCGACCCCGAAGGCAATATCATCGAGCTGCAAAGCTGGCAGGTACACGCGCAGCCATAGGGAGAGCCCATGGTGGACGTTCAGATTCGCAGAGCAGAGCCGTCGGATGCGGCGGGCATCACCGACGTGCTGCGATCGCCGGGCCTGTCGCCGCGCATCCGGGAGGAAGCGCGCGAGATAACGCTGGAACGTGTGACCACGAATCTCGCACGCTGCGCCGCCGATGACAGCCACCTCGTCCTGGTGGCGGAGACTGCAGAGGGCGTCGTCGTGGGCTATGGCGCAGTCCATTGGCTCCCCGATCTCTTTCTGACCGGCGGCGAAGGGTATGTCTCCGAGCTGTTCATCCATCATGACTTACGCGGCCAGGGCATCGGCGGGCAGATACTGGACGCAATCACGGAGGAGGCGCAGCACCGCGGCTGCGCCCGGCTCATGCTGCTCAACATGCGCGACCGCGAATCGTATCAACGCCAGTTCTACGCCAAGCGGGGCTGGATTGAGCGCACGGACGCGGCCAACTTCGTCCTCCAGCTTACCCCGCGGACATAGGAGTGCGATCGGGGGAGTATGTCGATGTCCCGCCCCGGCCTGCACAGCCGGCCCTACGCAGGCGCTGCGGACCTGCCTGGGTTGGCCGGGCTGTGGCCCGCATGCCGTCCCGCTGACTGGCAGACAGATTTCCCCACGCCCGGCGACCTGGCCGAGCTGCTGGCCGCGCCCGTGGCCGCAGACCGCGCGTGGCTCTGGCAGGATGTCCAGGGCCAGACGCTGGCCTACGCGCTGGTAGACGATTACGACAACCTGTGGTTCGACCGGATGCCGGAGCTCGTGGGCAGCGCGGCGGAGGATGAGCTGATCGCACAGGGCATCGTGTGTGGGTGCAGGCTGGCTGCGCAATCCGGCCAACCGGCCACGCTCGACACGGCCTGCCGCGCAGAAGATGCATTGCGCATCGCCCTGCTTCGCCGCCACGGCTTTGCGGAGCAGGAGGTCCGCACGCTGCGCCTGGTGCGTCCACTGACAGGCCTGCTGCCGGACCCGGCGCTGCCCGCAGGCTACACGATCCGGCCGGTCATGGGCGAGACCGAGGTCGCGGCCCTGGTGGACCTCCATCGCGCCGCGTTCGGCACGGAGCACATGACGGCGGACGAACGGCTCGGATGGATGCACACCGCCGACTACGACCCGGCGCTGGACCTGGTAGCGGTGGCGCCCGACGGCACCCTGGCCGCCTATTGTTTCTGCGCCATCTATCGGGAAGAGAACCGGCTGAGCGGCCGCAACGATGGCGTCACCGATCCGGTAGCCACGCACCCAGCGCACCAGGGCCGCGGTCTCGCGCGGGCCTTGCTCTGCACCGGGATGCGCCTGCTGGCGGCACGTGACGCGACGCGCGCGGTGCTGGGCACGAGCAGCGAAAACCTGCCCATGCAGGCTGCCGCACGCGCCGCCGGATACTGCGTGGAGTCCGAGCGGGTCTGGTTCCGCTGGAATTCCTGAAATCCTGCAAAACCCCTATTGACAAACGCTCCGCGGTCTGCTATCATCGGAAAGGATACCGGAAACGATTCCGGAACTGCGCAACTCGATTGCAGGCCAACCCTACGGAGCCATCCCCATGGCACGGACGAGAAACGTCACCATCCAGGATGTCGCACGCGCTGCCGGCGTGGGCGTTACGACGGTTTCGCGCGTGCTCAACGACAAGGACGATGTATCGCCCGAGACTTATCGGAAGGTGCGCGAGGTCATCGCAGAGTTGGGCTACACATCCAGCCTGGCCGCCCGCAGCCTGCGCAGCCACCGCACCGGCGTCATCGGGCTCATCATGCCCGAGCTGGAAGACTCCTTCTGCATCCAGGTCATCAAGGGCATCAACCAGGCCATCATCGCGTTCGACTATGACCTGCTGGCCTACACGAGCGGCAGCAGCAAGCGGCCCTCGAAGGCCGAGCGCGAACAGCACTACGTCTCCCTGCTCAACGGCAGCATTACCGACGGCGTGATTCTCGTAACGCCTGCGGCGACCCGTTTCTCTACCACTGCGCCCGTCGTGGCCGTCGATCCGAATCGCGATTGCCCGGGCTGCATATCGGTCATCGCTGCGAATCATGCCGGCGCTGTGTCCGCCATGGAGTATCTCATCGGCCTTGGACACGCACGCATCGGCTTCATCACGGGCCGGCCCGACCTGCTGAGCGGCGAGCAGCGCCTGGCCGGCTATCGGGCTGCCCTGGCTCAGGCGGGCCTGCCAGCGGACCCCAGCCTGATTGCGACCGGCGATTTCACCCGCGCATCGGGATATGCGTGCGCGAAGCAGCTGCTGGCCCTGGCGCAGCCCCCGACCGCCATCTTTGCCGCCAACGACCAGGCAGCCTTCGGGGCCATCGATGCGGCGCACGAGTTGGGCCGCCGCGTGCCCGATGACCTCTCGATCATCGGATTCGATAATATCCCCGAAGCCACCTACTCCAATCCGCCCCTCACTACCATCGACCAGTTCATCGACCGCATGGGCTATGCCGCGACCGAGCTGCTAGTCCGGCTGATTAGCGGGCAGCCGTCTGCAGAAAGTGTCTGCGAAATGCCCACCGAACTGGTGATACGCAATTCTTGCCGGCCCGTGGCCAACCACAGAGGCTGAAGGGAGGTGACGCGCGTCCAAACCCGCACTTGCCAGTCTGTCTACCTACCATCAATGAGGAATCGGAGGACAAGATGATGAAGAAGCTTTTGCCCCTGTTGGCAGTGCTCGCACTGTTCACCGCCTGTGTAGCGCCGGCAACCCAGGTTCAGGCGCCCGTCGAAGTGACCCGCATCGTGAAGGAGACCCAGATCGTCGAGGGCGCAGCCGTCGAGGTCACCCGGGTCGTCCAGGAAGAGGTCGTCGTTACGGCAACCCCGCCTCCCGTAGAAAAGGAAGAGGCGCCTGCCGTCTTGGGTGTCCTGCCCCGCAGCGAAACGATGATCGTGGATATCCTGACAGGGCGCGTGGGCTCCCCCAGCAACTTCAACGACTGGGTTGGCTGGAAGTGGCGGGATCGCGGCACACAGCCGCTCGCCAATGAACCGCTGTGGTCGGTCGACTTCGCCACAGGCGAGATCATCAACGGTCTCGCCGCGGGCGACCCGATCTACAACGAAGACTTCACCCGCCTGGAGATTCCACTCCGCGAGGGTGTCGCATGGGATGACGGCACGCCGTTCACATCGGCCGACGTCGTCTTTACGGTCGAGACGCTCATCAAGTATGAGGGCTTCAACGCTCATCCCCTCTTTGTGGACAATGTCGCATCCGTCTCTGCGCCCGACGATTACACGGTCGTGTTCGAGCTGAAGGGACCGAACTCGCGGTTCCACACGACGTTCCTCGATCGCTGGGGCTGCACCTGGATCATGCCGAAGCACATCTTCGAAGGCGTGGAGGATCCGGTCACTTTCGAGTTCAACCCATTCGTTGGCACAGGGCCTTACAAACTGCACAGTTACGATGAAGCCGGGTTCTGGACCATCTGGGAGAAACGAGCCGACTGGGACAAGAGCCCGACGGGCATCATGTACGGCGAACCGAAACCCAAGTACATCGTCTTCCAGTACTTCGCCAACGAAGGCGCCAAGATCCTCGCCCAACTGACCCACCAGGCCGACGTGGTGAACGTTTCGTCCGACGGGCTCAAGGCCGTGTTGGCGCAGTCCGACACGTCGCGGGCCTATCAGCCGGCTTATCCCTGGGTTGTGAACAATGACCCGGCCATCACCGGGATTGCCTTCAATGTCACCGTGCCCCCGTACGACAACCGCGAGGTCCGCTGGGCGCTCGTACTGGCGATCGACATTGCCGAGTACCTTGGCATGGCGGTCGATGGCAGCGGGGCCATGAGCCCGGTCCACATCCCGTCGCTCGGTTCCTACCCCGAGAACTTCATCGCACCGATGGAGGCGTGGTTGTCCGAGTTCACCCTGGACCTCGGCAATGGCGAGACCTTCCAGCCCTACGATCCCGACGCGCCCGCGCGCGTGGTCGAATATGCCAAGGGCCGGGGTTATGTCTTCCCCGAGGACCAGGAATACCTCGACAAGGCCTTCGGCCTGGGGTGGTACAAGTATGCGCCTGACGTGGCCGAAAAGTTGCTCGTGAAGAACGGCTTCTCGAAGAATGCGGAAGGCAAGTGGCTGCTGCCAGATGGCACGCCCTGGAAGATCGAAATCCTGACCGACACCGACCTGACCACCGATATGGGATCGCGCAACGCGGTCGCGGCGGCCCAGCAGTGGCAGGAATTCGGCATCGATGCGCAGCCCTATCCCACCGAATCGCGCGCCGATCTGTACAATACCGGCGACTTCGAGCTTTCGAGCGACTGGCCCGCCCAGGAACCCTGGGGCGCGGGGCCTGACCTCTACCGCGTGCTCGATCACTGGAACTCGGCGTACATCCGCCCGATCGGCGAAGTGCCCGCGGGGCACCCGGGGCGCTGGTCAAGCCCGGAGATGGATGCTGTCATCCAGAAACTGCGCGAGACCGATCCTGCCGATAGCGAAGCCGTGGTGGCGGTCGGCATCGAGGGCCTCAAGATTGCAGTGACCGAGATGCCCGGCATACCGACCTTCGGTTACATCGGTTTCGTTGCCTGGGACCAACAGTACTGGACCAACTGGCCCGGCAGCGAAAACTCCTACAGCCAGCCCTACACGCACTGGGGGCCCTTCAAGTATATGACGCCCTTCCTGGAACCGACCGGGAAGTAGTGCTCTGAAGTGGTGGCTCGGTGTCCTGTGGCTTCGCCACGGCATACCGAGCCACAGCAGCCAAGGACACAACATCATGTCGCCCTTCCCGCTCTCCTGTCTTACAGGAGAGCGGGACCACAGGGGGTGAGGACAACATGCCGTTTATCAAACGCTAC
>CAZTMA010000200.1:1843-7700 GCA_964614645.1 uncultured Anaerolineales bacterium | reverse complement strand
CGGAGTTGCTCGCGTACCTGGATTCTGCGGAGAATGGCCGGCGCGTCGGTGAGTTTGCCATCGGCACCAACATCGGGCTAAAGAAGCTCACCGGCAACCTGCTGCAGGATGAAAAGATCCCCGGCGTCCATGTCGCGTTCGGCAACCCGTATCCAGCGGAGACGGGCGCCAACTGGTCATCCGCAGTCCATGTGGATGTCATTCCGCTTCGCTGCACCATCACGGTGGACGGCGAGACGGTCATGCGCGACGGCCGCTTCGATTACGAGCTGCTGGGGCTGCCTGCCCGGCCTTGAGTGAGTGACGCACACATAACCCGCAGGGGCGACCTCAAGGGCCGTCCCTGCTGAATAATGCGGCAATGGGACAGAGGAGTTTGCATCCTCAGGTGCAAACGGTACTGCCGTCCCTGCGGGCCGTTCCGCATCCTCGGATGCGGAACCCCTCTTGAAGATTACCGCGATAAACAGGCAAGCTACATTAGCGCGTGGCAGGCGTGGTGGACTACAGCCGGGCCATCCTGCAGCGCAAGGTAAGCGACGATTTATGTCGAGTCTTCCCTCTCAGGTTCTGCACACAGCCTCCGAGACACTGGTCGTGTTGCGCCGGCGCACGGACGAGTTCATCGCCGGGCCACCCGACCCCGCGGCAGATGCCGACCTGCCGGACGGCCTCTCCGCGCCCGACGCCCGGAAGGGCCGCAAGATGATGTGGCTGGACGGGCTGGTCACAAACGTCTCCGAATCCTTCGTGCTCAACTTCGTCAACCCCTATGCCCTGGTGCTGGGCGCGACGAATGTGCAGGTCGGCTGGCTCAGCGCGCTGACCAATCTTGCGGGTGCGCTCGGCCAGCTCCCCGGCGCGCGGCTCGACGAGCGCGGCATCAGCCGCAAGCTCGTCGTGATGGTATGTGGCGGCGGCATCGCTCGCCTGCTGCTGATTGTCATGGCGTTGGTGCCGCTGATTTTCGGCGGCGGGGCCGCCATCTATGCCTTCATTGCGCTGATTGCGTTGCGGTCGTTTCTGAACAACCTCGGGGTGCCTGCATGGTCGGCCCTGGTCGCAGACATTGCGCCGGCGAGCATCCGCGGGCGCTATTTCGCCTCGCGCAACATCGCACTAGCGGTCGCCGCGCTGCTCTTCACGCCCCTGGCCGGCCGCCTGGCGGACGTGCTGGGGCTGCCCCTGGGTTACCAGGCCAACTTCCTGATCGCGGGGCTGATCGGCTTCGCCGCGACGGCCATCTTTGCCCGCATCCCGGAGCCGCCGCGCATGCTGCCCGCGATTGCGGCCCAGGCCGCCGGCTCGCACAGTGCCTGGACCGCGTTCCGCAGTCACCCGCAGTTTGCATGGTTCACGGCGGTCGCGTTCGTCTGGAACCTGGGCATCATGGTGGCCGGACCGTTCTTCAGCGTCTATCTCGTGCGCAATCTCGGCGCCAGCCCGACGCAGATCGGCCTGCTGGCCGCCATCAATAGCTTCGCCGCCATCTTTGGCCAACGCCTGTGGGGCCGACTGACCGATCGTCGCGGCCCGGAGTGGGTGGTACTCGTCGCCGGCTGGAGCATCCCCCTGATCCCGGTGCTCTACGCGCTCGTGCCGAATCCGTGGCTGCTGCTGCCGGTGGAGGCGGTGTCCGGCTTTGCCTGGGCCGGTTACGGGCTGGCAAACTTCAACCTGCTGCTGGAACTGACGCCCGTCGAACAGCGCACCCGCTACATCGCCCTCTACCAGATCGCAGTCTTCACGGCAGCGTTCATCGGCCCGCTCGTCGGCAGCGCGCTCGCCAATTCGGTCGGCATCGTCGGCCTGTTCTGGATTTCGGCCGCGGGCCGCGTCGTTGCCGCGCTGATATTCATGTTGACCATCTACAGCACCCGGCGCAGGGCCCGCTACGCCAGTGCATAACCATCATACGCGGCTTTGCCACGGCTGACCCGTTGTGCTAACATCCCATTGCTCACCAATGCAAGGAGAGGCTCACAGCAATGAACTGCAAAGAATGCGGGACGTGGAACCCTGACGACAAGCGCGTCTGCTGGAAGTGTCAGGCGGAACTACCCAAACCCGTCGAGAAGAAGAAGAAACAGCCGGCCATGTTCCTCGGCCTGCCGGCCTGGGCCTGGGTCGTGCTGGTGCTCATGGTGGTCCTGATGTTCGGGGGCCAGTGCCTCGGCCCGCTGTTGGGCGGCGGTTGAGCCTGGACTGTCCGGACGTCCCGCACACCGTTGAGGCGCTGCTGCGCTGGATGGCGTCCGCGCGGCGCGACCTCCCCTGGCGGCAGCGCCGCGACCCGTATGCCGTCTGGGTCTCGGAGATCATGCTCCAGCAGACCCAGGTTGCCACGGTCATCCCCTATTACGAACGCTGGCTGGCGCGCTTCCCTGACATAGAGTCCCTGGCCGCCGCGCCCCTGGATGCCGTGCTCAAGACCTGGGAGGGGCTCGGTTACTATGCGCGCGGGCGCAACCTCCACCGCGCCGCGCAACAGGTCGTCGCGCAGCACGGCGGCCGGCTGCCCCGCGACCGGGCCGCATTGCTGGCTCTGCCGGGCATCGGCCGCTATACGGTCGGCGCCATCCTGAGCCTCGCCTACGGCCAGCCGGAGCCGGTGCTGGACGGCAACGTGCGCCGCGTGCTCTGCCGCCTCTGCGATGTGGCCGAAGATCCCCGGCTGCCCGCGGTCGAAGCGCGGCTGTGGGAGATGGCCGCCGCGTTCGTGCACGCAGCGCCGGACGGCCAGGCCGGTGACCTCAACGAGGCCCTGATGGAGCTGGGCGCGCTGGTCTGTACGCCGGGCGTCCCGGACTGCCGGGCCTGTCCCCTCGCAGAAGACTGCCTCGCACGGCAGCGCGGCACGCAGTTGGCGCGGCCCGTCCGCAACGCGAAAGCGCCCACGCCCTATTACGACGTGACCGCGGCGGTCATCTCCGACGCGGAGGGGCGGCTGCTCATCGTGCGCCGCCACGACGCGGGACTGCTGGGCGGACTGTGGGGCTTTCCCGGCGGAGCGGCGCAGCCGGACGAGCCGCTGCCCGCGGCCGTCGAGCGCAGCGTGCGCGAGCAGGTGGGCATCACGGTCACGGCCGGCACGCTCCTCGCGCAGGTCAGGCACGCCTACACCCACTTCCGCATCACGCTCCACGCGTTCGCTTGCACCTGGACCGGAGGCGACCCCGCGTGCCTGACCTGTGCCGACGCAGCATGGGTCCCCCCGAAGGCACTGGCCGACTACGCCTTCCCGGTGACAGACCGGAAGATTGCGGAGCAATTCAGTCGCGCGACGACACCCGGCTCGTCACAGACAACCCCTGCATCAGGAGAGCAGCAGCCATGACAGCACATCTCGTGATCGCCGGCAGCCTCAACATGGACCTCGTGATTCGCGCGCCACGCCACCCGCAGCCGGGCGAGACGCTCACCGGCAGCGCATTCCTCACCATCCCGGGCGGCAAGGGCGCGAACCAGGCCGTTGCAGCCGCACGTCTCGGCGCAGATGTCACGATGATCGGCAAGGTCGGGCAGGACGCGTTCGGGGATGCGCTGAGTGCCAACCTTGCCGCCGCGGGCGTCGACGCCGGGCACGTGACGCGCTCGGCCGAGGCGACCGGCGTCGCCCTCATCACGGTCAGCGCGGCAGGTGAGAATACGATAGTTCTCGCGCCCGGCTCCAATGGAGCGGTCACGCCGGAAGATATGCAGGCTTGCGCGGATATCATCGGGCAAGCGGATGCCCTCCTGCTGCAGCTTGAGGTCCCGCTGCCTGCAGTGCAGGCCGCGACGGAGATTGCCGCGCGCCGCGGGGTGCCGGTCATTCTCAATCCCGCGCCGGCCCAGCCGCTGCCCCCTGACCTGCTGCACCACATCACCTGTCTCATCCCCAACGAGCACGAGGCCGCGCTGCTGGCCGGCGGACCGGCGGATAGCCCAGAGACGCTGGCGCGCCGCGTGCAGGCGCTCGGCCCGCGTGCGGTCGTGGTGACGCTCGGTGCGGCGGGCGCGCTGGTGCTGGACGGCGACACGGCGGTCCATGTGCCGTCGTTCCCAGTGACCGTCGTGGACAGCACCGCGGCGGGGGATGCATTCGTCGCGGCATTCGGCGTCGCGCTCAGCGAGGGGCAGTCACCGGCCGCGGCCGCGCGGTGGGGCTGCGCCGCGGGTGCTCTGGCCTGCACGGTCCTGGGCGCACAGCCCTCGCTGCCCTCCCGCGCGGCCGTCGCGCAGTTGGTGGGGGAGGTAGAATAGAACGCTGATGACGCAGATGGTCATGATAAACGCTGATTCTTTACGTTTTTGATATGTGAAGATCAGCGTCAATCAGGGCCAACCGAAGGTTGGCATATCTGCGTCATCAGCGTTCTATTGCGTTCAGCTCTGCCGGCCGACGAGCGAGTCGAGCAGTTCGGCCAGGAGGGCGTGAGTCTCGGGCTGAGCAGAGGGCCGGACACGCGCGAGCGCAGCATGGGCCGCGGCGGTGGACTCGCGCACGTGTGCTTCGGCGATGCGCCGTGCACCGGCCTCGTCCAGCAGCGCGAGCACCGCGGGCACGTCCGCCGGGGTGAACGCGGGGCCGGCATACAGCTCGGCCAGCCGCGGCCCCACTGCCGGGTGGTTCAACGCGTGCAGCACGGGCAGCGACTTCTTCTTGCTCAGGATATCGCCGGCCGCGGACTTGCCGGTGACGGCCTCGTCGCCCCAGATGCCGAGGATGTCGTCCTGGAGCTGGAACGCGCGGCCCAGGTGTGCGCCGTAGTCGTGGTACGCGGCCACGCTGTCCGGCGCCGCTCCCGCGACCAGTGCGCCCAGCTCCGGTGCGGCCGCCAGCAGCGCACCCGTCTTCCCCGCAATCATCGTGAAATAGTCTGCAACCATCACGTCAAGCCGCGCTTCAAACGACATGTCGAGGAACTGCCCCTCGGTCAACGCGAGGCAGGTCTCGTCGAACCGGCGCAGCGCGACCAGCATCCGGTCGGCAGGCACATCGCGCTCTGCCAGCCGGAAGAAGGCCAGGTGCGCCAGGCTGAACATGCCGTCGCCCGCGTTGCAGGCGATGGGCATGCCGAACAGCTTCCAGGTGGTCGGGCGATGACGCCGCGTGGGGCTGTTATCCTCGATGTCGTCGTGCAGCAGGGAGAAGTTGTGCAGCAGCTCCAGCCCGGCCGCGGCAGGCAGGGCCCGCTGTGGGTCTGCGCCCGCGGCTGCGCACGCCAGCACACACAGCATCGGCCTGACCCGCTTGCCGCCGGGCACTTCGGCGGGCTGCAGCTGCGCGTCGCGCCAGCCCATGTGGTACTGCATGATCTCGTAATGGCCGCGCGCCGGCGCTGCAGCCGGCTCCAACACGGCACGTATCTCCGCTTCGATGAGCGGCAGAAAGGTGGCAAACGCCTGGCTCAACTGCATCGGATTCCTCACAGCCCGACTTCGACGATGCGCCCGGGCGCGCGCAGCGCAGCAACGTTCCCTGCTCCCGAGCAGAACATAGCGGTGCGCAGCTCGTCCGCAAACAGGTCTATCGCCTCAATGACTTCCTCCGGCCCCGCGGCTGCGGCCTTGAGGAAGGGCGACGCGATGCCGACCAGCGCGGCATCCAGCGCGAGCGCCTTGGCCGCCTCAATGCCGGTGCGCATCCCGCCGCTGGCAATCAGCGGCAGGACCGGTGCGCCACGCCGCGCCAGCCGCAGCGATTCGGCCGTCGGAATGCCCCAGTCCGCGAACGCGCGCGCCAGCTTGCGCAGCCGCTCGGTCGGCGCGCGGTGGTATTCGACCTCGCTCCAGGAGGTGCCGCCGGCGCCGGCAACATCCAGCGCCGCGACCCCCGCCTCGGCCAGCCGCCGTGCCGTGCTCTCGCTGAGGC
>CAZTMA010000200.1:0-1833 GCA_964614645.1 uncultured Anaerolineales bacterium | reverse complement strand
CCCCAGCCGACCTCCTTCGCGATGACGGGCACGCCGGCGGTCCGGCAGACCGTCTCAATCTTGCCCAGCAGCCCCTGCCAGTTCCAGTCGCCGTCGGCCTGCAGCGCCTCCTGCAGCGGGTTCAGGTGGAGGATCAGGGCATCGGCCCCGATCATCTCCACGGCCCGGCGGCATTCATCCACGCCATAGCGATAGTTGAGCTGCACCGCGCCGAGGTTTGCAAACAACAGGATATCCGGCGCCAGGTCACGCACGCGGAAAGTGCCCGCAGTGCCGGCCTGCTCGATGCCGGTGCGCTGCGACCCGACGCCCATCGCCAGCCCGCGTGCCTGCGCGCCCTCCGCCAGATGGCGATTGATCGCCTGAGCGGCATCCGTCCCGCCCGTCATCGATGAAATCAGCAACGGCAGTTGCAGCGCCTTGCCGAGGAACGTCACGCGCGTGTCGATGGCCGCGAGATCCAGTTCCGGCAGCGCCTGGTGCACCAGGCGAAAGCGCTCAAACCCGGTCGTGAGATTGGGGAACTGGACTTCTTCTTCCAGGTTGATGCGGATATGATCTGCCTTGCGGCGATCGTGGACCAAGATGACCTCCGAAAACGGACGCAACTTTCCCCGTTGGGGGGTGTTCTATCTGGTAAGCCGAGGGCCGTGTGCATCTTACCAGTCACGCAGAGGGATGTCAAAGCAAGTCGTGATGTGGTTTTGACACTCGCACCTGCGGCTGCTAGAATGCGCGGCATCATTCCGGCACGTCGTATACCCGTGACCCAGATACATCCGGCCGTCAAGCCACACAAGGAGAACCTTTGATGAACGAAGCTATTTACGAGAAAGTCAAGGAAATCATCATCGACAAGCTGAACGTCGATGAGTCGAAGATCGTGCCCGAAGCGCGGTTCCGCGAGGACCTGAAGGCCGATTCCCTGGACCTGGTCGAATTGATCATGGCCTTCGAGGAAGAGTTCGGCGGCGCGATTTCCGACGAGGACGCGCAGAAGATCACGACGGTCGGCGAGGCCGTGACTTATCTGGACAAGGCGAGCGCCTAATCTGCGCACCGGCCGCCTGTGAGGAGCCCACAACGGTCCACGCCGCTGTGGGCTCTTTGCTATTCGAAATGAGATGCGGGGACCGCTTCAATGCCTGACCCAGCCACTCCTCCCCACCCTGTTACGCTGCTCGTCATGGCGGGCGGGCGCAGCCGGCGCATGGGCCGCGACAAGGCCTGGCTCGAAATCGACGGCCTGCCGCTCGTCGAGCGGGTCGTGCGCCGGCTCGAGGGCCTTGCCGGCGAGGTGCTCTTCAGCGCGCGCGAGCCGGAGCCGTACGCCGCGCTTTGCACCCGACTAACCCTGCCCGCGTCCGTTGTCCTGGATCGCTACAGCGATGCCGGCCCGCTGGCCGGGCTGGAGGCGGGGCTCACCGCAGCCGCACATGAGCTCGTCTTCGCGGTCGCCACCGATATGCCCTTTGTCAACCTCGCGCTCGTCCGCCACCTGCTCAGCCTGATCGAGGGATACGATGCCGTCGTGCCGCTCACGCCCCACGGCGACACGCCAGAACCGGAGCCGCTGCACGCGGTCTACCGACGCACCTGCCTCCCGGCCATCCGCGCGCAGCTTGACGCCGGGCGCCGCCGCGTCGTCAGTTTCTTCGAAGATGTCCAGGTGCGTTATGTCACACCCGAAGAAATGCGGCCCTTTGACCCTGCGCTTCAATCGTTTGTGAACGTGAACACGCCGGAGGAGTGGGGGGAGCTGGGAATTACGAATTAGAAATGTAACTATTCAGCCAGTCTGACGCGACCGGCGGCGTCATGAAACGTATAATA
>CAZTMA010000199.1:0-7710 GCA_964614645.1 uncultured Anaerolineales bacterium | reverse complement strand
CTATTATACGTTTCATGACGCCGCCGGTCGCGTCAGACTGGCTGAATAGTTACTTATGAATTAGGAATTACGATTCACAATTCCCAATTTGTAATTCGTAATTATACATTCCGGGGTTACATTCATGACACACTTCCGTCCCGTCCCTGCCTTGCTGCTCCTCGTGCTCGTTCTTGCCGCGTGCCCGAGCCCGTCCACGCCCGTGCCGCCGCCTACGGCTACCGCCACGGTGACCGCGACTGCCATCGCGCCTGTCGCGACGCCTGCGGCGACGCCCACCGCAACGGCTGTGCCCAGCGAGCCGAGCCCGATTCCGCTGCCTGCGGGCTGGGTCGAGCATCGCGCGGCGGACTTCGCACTGTGGCTGCCCGAGGCCTGGACGGTGCTGGACCCGCGCGCGGATGACCTGGCGGCCCGGTTCGCTGAGTTCCAGGCGCAGAACCCCCTGCTGGCCGGCATCATCGGCAGCGCGGAAGCGCTGCAGGATGTCGCGCTCTGGGCCTTTGGTCCGGTCGCGCCGGACAGCGTGTTCGTGGACAACCTGAACATCCGGCGCACCTCCTTCGGCAGCCAGCCCGCGCCCGATATGGCCGCGCTGGTCGAGCCGGTCGTCGAACAGTACCGGCAACTGGACTTTGCGGATATTACCATGCAGGCAGACCTCCGCATCGACGGCCGTGCGGCCGCGTACATCACCTACGGCTTTCCGTACACCGGCCGTGACGGCACGCCCGGCCGGGTCGCCGGCCACCAATACTTCGTTGCGACCGAGACCGACCTCTGGATTCTGACCTACGCCGCCGGCCCCGATGCCGGCGCCGCTGCCACCGAGCTGTTTAGCCAGAGCGCGCAATCCTTTGCCGTGCGGTGATTTCGCAGATATATGCTATAATGGACCGATATCGTGTGGAATTGCGCAAATAGCGTTCGTAGTGGGCGCTTCAGCGCCCCAGGTGCGCGACGGCGCTGAAGCGCCTACTACGAACCGATAGAGCATCGAAGGATCAACCAATCATGGCACTCTCTGACCAGCCGGTGCGCGTACGGATGGCGCCCAGCCCCACGGGTTATTTTCACCTGGGCAGCGCCCGCACGGCCCTCTTCAACTGGCTTTATGCCCGGCATACGGGCGGCAAGTTCATCCTCCGCATCGAGGACACCGACCGCACGCGTTTCGTGCCGGACTCGCTGCAGGACATCATGGACAGCCTGGCCTGGCTCGGGCTGGACTATGACGAGGGCCCCGGCGTGGGCGGCGCGTACGGCCCGTATTTCCAGTCCGAGCGCCTGCCCTCCTACCACGAGTGGGCGGAGCGGCTCATCGCGGCCGGCCACGCCTACCGCTGCTACTGCAGCGCCGAGCGCCTGGATGCCCTCCGCACCGAGCAGCGCGCACACAAGAGTCCCGTGATCGGCTACGACCGCCAGTGCCGCACGCTCACCCGCGCGGCGCGGGCCGAGCTCGAGGCCTCCGGCGCGCCGTCGGTCATCCGCTTTGCGATGCCGGTGGACGGCGAGACGCACTTCACCGACCTGCTCCGCAAGATCAAGCCCTTCGACAACAACCAGTACCGTGACCCGGTCCTGGTCAAGACGGACGGCTTCCCGACCTATCACTTCGCCAACGTGCTCGACGACCACTTCATGGAAATTACCCACATCCTGCGCGGGGACGAGTGGCTGAGCAGCGTGCCGCTGCATGTGAACCTCTACGGCGCGCTCGGCTGGGAGATTCCCGCGTTCGCGCACCTGCCCCTGATCCTCGACCCCAGCGGCGAGGGCAAGCTCAGCAAGCGCAAGAAGAAGGGCGAGGGCGACGAGGAACTGCTGACCTACATACGCGAGTACCGGGAGGCGGGTTACCTGCCCGAGGCGATGTTCAACTTCCTGGCGAACATGGGCTGGGCCTACAGCGCCGACACCGATCTCTTCACGCAGGAGCAGGCGGTCGCGCAGTTCGATATCACGGACATCAACCCGGCCGCAGGCGCGCTGCCGCTGAGCAAGCTCCAGTGGATGAACGGCCACTACATCCGCGGGCTGGACCACGAGGAGCTGACCGACCGGCTGCTGCCCTTCCTGAGCCGCGCGTCCGGCTGGTCGCAGGCGGAGCTGGCCCGGCACCCCGGCCTGCCCCATGTCGCACCGCTGGTCGCGGAGCGGCTGAAGACCCTGGACGAGGCGTGGCCGTGGGTCGACTTCGTGTTCGAGGACCGCATCGAGTACGACCCTGCGATGCTGATTCCCAAGGGGCTGGATGCGGGCCGCGCGCTGCAAGCGCTGCAGGCCAGTCGCCGGCTGCTGGCGGAACTGCCGTTCGACGAGACCGCCCTGGACCCGGCGCTGCGCGGCCTGGCCGACCGGCTGGGCCTCAAACCCGGCCACGTCTTCGGCCTCCTGCGCGTCGCAACCACCGGCAAAAACGTCGCGCCCCCGCTGTTTGGCAGCTTCATGGCCCTGGGCCGGGAGCGCGTACTCGCACGTGTGCACCAGGCTGAGAGCCTGCTAGAAACCCAGATGCCAGCATGACCGAACTCAAGACCCTCAACGGGCACGGCGTACACTGCACCATCGGCATACAACCCGTGACCCGTGAATCCTACAAGCGCTATCTGCGGGAGATGGGCCAGCCCATCCCCCACACGTTGACCCTCCCGGCGTCGGGTGTGTCGCCCGTGATCTACGCGTCGCAGGCCTCCGCCCGCGAGTATTGCGATTGGCTGAGCACCCAGGAGGGCCGCCGCTATCGCCTGCCTACTATGGCAGAGCTGCTGATGCTGTACAGCGAGGACCCCGACAAGGACGCCTTCGGGCCTGACCTCTGGCCGCACCAATCGAACAACCTGTCGGGCGTCCGGAGCGGCGGCATGGGTGGCGGCCTGAGCCACGTCTTCCTCTGCGAATGGTCCAACGAGACGGAGGAAGTGCCCCAGCCCGACCATCGCCCCGCCCGCCTGTTGGGGAGCATCTTCTACCCGCCCTGGCTGCGCGAAGGCGTGAGCCTGACCCAGGCCTACCTGCAGGCAACCGAGGGCTACTCGTTCGTCACGTTCCGCGTCGCGGCAGACATCCTCTAGGGAGGAGTGCAATGGTCACACCCTACTCGCAGCGCGATACCGAATGGTCACAAGATAAGCTCGGCTCGAACCCGCCGACGATGGGCGAGGTCGGCTGCCTGGTGACGGCGGTTGCTTCGGTGGTCACGGACATGACCAGCTATTCGATGTCGCCCGGCTATCTGAACCATTGGCTGCGCGAGAACAAGGGCTTCGCGAGCGGCAATCTGTTCGTCTTCAACAGCGTCGCGGGGCTCGGGCTGAAGCTCAGCGAGTTCGTGCGGGCCGCCAACAACGAGATGCCGCTGGACAAGCTGACCGCCGCGCTCGACGACGGCGCGGCCGTCGTGCTGCAGGTGGACTCGACGCCGGGCGGCACGCTCAACCAGCACTGGGTGCGGCTGATGAGCCTGACCGACCAGGACGGCGAGATCATGGACCCGTGGCAGCTGCCCGGCCGGGAGCGGATCAAGCTCTCGAAGTACTTCGCGTCCGGCTGGACGCCCAAGCGGGCCATCTTCGCCGCCGCGATCTACCGGCCGGCCACCAACCGCACCGCGGCCCGGCCGTCCTACAGTTCGTTGCCGGGCGTCGCGGCCGCCGACGACCGCCTGCCCGCGGAGCTGGCCGAGGCCGTCCAGCCGTTCCTCTGCCCCCGCCCGCCGGACGACGAGTAAACGCGGGAGGCGCAGGAGAAAGCCCGTCCGGATTTGCACGATTCGGCCCTCGATGGTACAATTTGGACGTTGATCGGGGATAGTTTAATGGTAAAACATCTGACTCTGGATCAGAAATTTGGGGTTCGAATCCCTGTCCCCGAGTGAAAATTACCGGCCATCTACGAACTCCGTGGATGGCCGGTTTTGTTCCCCCAGCTCCCCTCACTCGGCGTGGATCAATCCCCGATAATCCTCGACCGTTCCCCGGTCCAGGCAGCATTCGATGATCCGGCGGCCGAGGGGCGCGAGATCCGGCTCGAGGAACTCGGACAGGCACTGGGTGAACAGCGCATAGAGCTGCTCCGCACCCGCATCGTAGGCTTCTTCCCCCACTTCGGGCTGGCTGTCGACGTGCAGGAAGCGCGTCGGCACGCTGCGGCCTTCGACGTGCAACTGCTGCGGGATGTCGCCCAGGAGACGGCAGCGCGCGTTCTCGATCTGGTCGGCGCGGAACTTGGCGCTGCCACGCCGTGCAAGGTACTCGCGGGCGATCCACTGAGGCATGAAGCCCACGCGCCACGCGCCGATGTGCTGGTTGGGACACAGGATATAGCGCGTGCGCGGGCTGCTGGCGAACTGATCGAGCAGGAGGTTTGCCTGGGTCACACGGCGACCGGTCGCGAAAGGCCAATACGAGCCCACACCCTCGCTCTCCATGGCACTCCCCGTGATGATGCTTGGGTTGTCATGCCCGCGCGGCGCGACCAGGCGCCACAGCCAGGCGAGCGCAGGCGGCAGCAGGTGAAAGAGCCCGATAATCCCATAGCTGGGACGCTCGCGCGTGCAGGGCGGACAGCGGACGCCGAGCGACCGGATGTCGACGGAGACCGGGCCTTCGACCACGTTTGGCACGACATGCCGGGGGATCACCACGCGCGGGTTCGGGCAGCGTTTGCCCGGCTGGTCTTCGATGTGCTCCCAGATCATGGCACGGCTGCCCGGAACCGCGTCGATATTGAGGAAGAGCAGCGGCGCCGGCGGTTCGGCCGTCAGGCGTTCCAGCTGCACATCGGTCCCATAGTGCTCGATATGGTTTACGCGCACGAACCATGCGTCTTCTGCATCCCGCACGCGCAGCTTGCCGTTGGGCGCAGGGTCCTGGCATGACTCGCAGAGCGCGATGTCGTCGGTGACCGGGTGAAGCTCGCAACTGCGCGGGATTTCCAGGTAACGCTTCTCGCCGGTCAGCAGGTTTTCGCCCAGCAGGAGGCGGCCATCAGGCTCGCGGTGCGCGGGCTCGAGCATCTCGCTCTTGCCGCTGCCGCTCGCGCCTTCATGCATCAGCGTGACGACATTATCATAGGGGGTAACCACCTGGACAGTCGAGCAGTGGGCCGCCACCCAACCCTGCCGCTCGCCCAGAGCAATCAGCATGCCGTAGATGCCCTTCTTCGCGCTCGGTCCCGGGTAGAGATTGAACGAGAACATCTCGTGCAGATGGGGCCGGCGGTTGTGGACGACGACCTGCTTGCCCCCGAAGTGCGTATGCCGGAAGGGGGGCGCAACGTAGACGACCGCACTTGGGGAGAAGCCGGCCGGAATCTCATCATGGGGAATGATGCCCTGCAGCATCGCCAGGCCGAGGGCGAAAAAGCCGGCATTGGCCGGCGCAACCACGAGGGTATGCGTGCTCCTGTCGGCCTGGCCTGCGTAGAGCGCGTAAACGACCAACTCCTGGCCGGCGAGCCAGTCAAGCGCCTCCTGCCGCACCCCGGTGAAAGGGACGCCGAAACGCTGGGCGAAGGTCTCCTTGTCGGTGGGCTGATCGTCCGCGACGAGCATGCAATCAGGATCCCGGCGCCGCATGTACGATTCGGTGTAGTTGACTGCGACCCCGTTCCGGACGCGTGCAACAGTCGCTTCCAGGCAGTATTGGCTGCCGGGCAATTCGTAACCGACGTCATAGCATTCCTTGTGGCCGTTGCTGCCTGTTGCCATCTCCACCAGTTGGGCTACGGAGCTGGCGACGGTGAGCCCGGGACAGCGCTCGAAGATGGCGCGGGCTTCCTGCGGCGGGTTGAACTTCCGCCAGTCTGCGGGGTGTTCCATGGAGTTACTCCTGCCATGTACTCGGCCCAACTGCTGGGGCGGTCAGCACCCCTGTGGACGACGTGGTCGCACATGGAGAAGCCAGTGGTGGCGCCGGAGGTGATATGGGCGCGGCGGGCGATGCGGCCGCGCGCCCTTGAGTACTTTATATCACAACGTTGTACAGACACCAAAACGTGGTTCCTGGGGCGAAGTCACGTAGCAATCGTGCCTTCCGCGGGGCAGTTGAAACTGGGGCTGCCGTCCTGACGGATTATTTCGGCCGCTCAGTCTACTGCCCTCTGGAACCGTTCACAATAGGCATCCAGGTACGCGCAGTCAGTTGTGTAGATCTCCAGGTGCCCCGCATCGATGTTCGCCTGAAGACGCTTGTCGCCGTTTGCCGCGCCTTCGCGCAGGTAATCGGCCATGCAGGCTATCCGTGCTCTGGTGACTTGGATGATCGTCGAGCGCTCGCGCAATCCATACGCGTCGCAGAAGAGGCGCACACGGCGACACTGTTCCTGTGTTGTCCCGTAACTCTCGGGGTTGGACGGGGCCATGATCGGGGCAAACCGGTACAGGGCGTATGCCAGATCCCATTCCCGGGGACCAGGATGGGCATGGTCGAAGTCGATCACGCCGGCCAGTTTCCCTTCATCGAAGACGCAGTTGTAGGGTGCAAAATCGCCATGGCAGATGACCTCGATGGGCTCGCGCACCGGTGCCTGCCAGCCTGACCGGTGGCTCGGCGCGATGTCTTCTGTGGCATCATGCATGCGTCGAAGGAGCTGCGCGGCGGAGATCAGCACTGCATCCGTGCGAATCTCGGGGAGCGGGGAATGACCGGCGCGCCCCGGTATGAAGGTCAGGATTTCGCGCCCCTGCTGATCGTAGCCCAAGGGCGCCGGCACTTCCTGGATGCCCTTGGCCCGCAGATGTGCCAGCAGCATGTGGACCTGCTTCGTCCAGGGACCCGCGTCCCGGCGCACCGTGTCGCCCACGCGTGAAACGGCGGTCATGTTCCCACCCGCCAGCTTCTCCTCAGCTTCCATATGCCTCCACCCTGTTTGGCCGATCCCGGCAGAGCTAAACTATCCCGCATGGGGCAGAACAGAAAAAGCCGGCACGCTGAGATCCAGCATGCCGGCCTTTCACCGCCCACACAGGCATTATGCCCGTGACCGGGACACAGCCTCAGCTGCCCTGCGGCGCCAGCCGGAACGACTCGCCGGTCGTATTCGTGCGGACCTCGTACTGCTGCCCGCCGGCCTCGAACACGATGCGCCAGCCCGGGGTCATGGCCGCGAGGCAGGACTCGGCCGGGCCGCCCAGCCCGAAGCACGAATCCGTCCACTCGACCCGCTCGGCCTCGACGAGGCGCAGGTCAGCGGCGGAGACGCCGGTTTCGGTGGCCAGCCACTCGAGCGCCTGGTTCGCGAAGTCGGGCTGCTCCCCGCCCGCAGGGGCCGAGACCGGAGACTCGGTGTTCCCGGGTGCAGCCGCCGGGGGCGGCACGCACGCCACTGCCAGCACGGCCACCAGGGCCGCGACGACGATAAACATAGACCGATACATCTATTCACCTCACACTGTCGATAGAATCGTTTCTGACGTAACACGCCTGAATTCGGACGTCTGGCAGGGCGATTACGTTCCATATGGGGCGGCGGGGCGCATGCTGCCGCGTGCGCAGGGCGAGGCGACCTCGCCCGCTCGCAATGACGGCGGGTGCGCAGGGCGAGGCGACCTCGCCCCTACGGACGGAACACGCGTGCCGCCGCGTGCGCAGGGCGAGGGGACCTCGCCCCTACGGCTCCTTCGGTATTACCGTGATCTCCCGTGGCGCCCAACCTGTGAATCACCCTCCTTGCAGCAGGTGTTGGACGAACCAGTCCGCCGCGTCG
>CAZTMA010000198.1:0-7955 GCA_964614645.1 uncultured Anaerolineales bacterium | reverse complement strand
ATTCAGCCGCCGACCATGTCCGCAAAAAGGGCTTTTTGCAGGGCGTACACGAATTACTGAACGAATGAACGAATCGTGGTCAGGTGCGCTAATTTGTTCATTCGTTGGGTTATTCGTTGACGGCCGCGCCACGCCCTAAACTTCCAGCCCGTATCCGAAGGGATACAGGGGGTTCTCCGAGTCGTACGGCAGGTCGGGCTTCTGCTGCCGGACGGCCTCCATCGAAGACGGTAGCTCGAAGGGCAGCTTGCCCTCGGGCCGCGCCCGGCCGAAGATGACATCGAGCACCGCAGCGTCGGTCGCGCCGTAGTCGGCCAGCAGTCCGCGGGCGGCGGCAGCGATCTCGGGGATCACCGCGGGCCGGTCCAGGTAGATGACGACGATGGTGGGCACTGCGGCCAACAGTGCCAGGATTTCGGCCTTCGCCTCGCCCTTGAAGTCCAGATCGCCATGATGGAAGCCGCGGGCCATCGGGTTCTGCGTCTCGACCGGATACCAGGGCGTGTCCAGGCGCACGATCGCCAGCTCAGCCTCCTCCGGCGTCACCACGACCTCGGCATACTGCCCAGCGACCTGCGGGTCGAGGTTCCGCACGTAAAGCCTGGGCCGGCCGTCCACGGGCAGGACGTGATCCTCGTTCTTAAGCAGCGTCATCGCGCGACGCTGGCTGGCTGCACCCGCCGCAATCACGCCGGGCCGGCCGAACACCTCGGCCACCCGGCCGGGATCCACGAACGGGTTGTCGAACAGCCCCAGTTCGAACTTCTGGCGCAACAGCCGTCGCACCGACACATCCAGCCGCTGCTCGGACAGCCGGCCGTCGCGCACCAGTTCTTCCACCAGGTCCGACCTGCCCTCGCCGCCGAATTGGTCCACACCCGCTTCAAGCGCCTTGCGCACCCGCTCGGCCTCGCTGAGATGCTCCACGCCCCAGGCCCGTGCGGGCCAGACGACATCGCCCATGCGCGAGTCCGTGATGAGTCCCCAGTCGGTGCAGACCACGCCGTCATAGCCGTACTTCTCGCGCAGCAGGCCGGTGATGATCGCCCGGTTGAACGACATGGCGACGTTCTCATCCGTCTGGTCGACCGGCACGCCGTAATAGGGCATGATGGCGGCCGTACCGGCCGCAAGCGCGGCCTCAAACGGGATGAGGTGGTAGTCGAAGTTATGGCCCGGGTAGATCTGGCCCTTCTGGAACTCGAAGTGCGGGTCCAGCCCCTCATTCTGCGGGCCGCCGCCGGGAAAGTGCTTGGTCATACACGCGACGCTGTGCGGGCCGAGCGTCGCGCCTTGGAAGCCCTCGATGTAGGCCCGGACGAGCCGTGCGGCCACGTGCGCATCCTCGCCGAACGTGCCGCTGATGCGCGGCCAGCGCGGCTCGGTTGCGAGGTCGATCTGCGGGTGCAGCGCGACCCGGATGCCCACGGCCAGGTATTCCTCGCGCACCATGTCTGCAAACTGGCGTACCAGGTCCGCGTCGTCGAGCGCGCCGAACCCCAGCGTCTCGCACCACTGCGAGAAATCGGTGGCCGCCATCGCAAAGATGTTGCGGCTGAAATGGTTGCGCGGATCGGAGGCGATGGTGACCGGGATGCCGAGCCGCGTCTGCTCCGCGAAGCGCTGGAGATTGTTATACCAGGTCGCCACAACCTGCGCGGCGGGCATCTGCCAGAGGTTGAAGTGGGTAAGATGCCGTTCCGCCATCTGCGTGACTGCGGCACGGGGGAACGGCGGACCCTCCGGCCGGGCCTCGATGGACGCATCTTCGTTGACGATCGCGCCGTTGATGAACAGCATCCCGGCCTTCTCTGCTACCGTCATCTGACCCAGCAGGTCTTCAACGCGCTCGTCGACAGGACGGCGCGGGTCCTCGTAAATGTCGAGCTTGCCGTTCTTGTTGAGGTCGCGGAACAGGAACCCCTCCTCCGAACTGATGAGGCCGGAATGTGCAGCTAACACGTCTCTGGCGGCTCCACTCGGATTCACGGTCATTACGATTCTCCTCTCATCTGCATACCTTATATACGAACGGGCCGGTGCAAATGCACCGGCCCGGCGAGCTTCGCAGCCTGACACTGGTCTAGAACCAGCTCCTGAATAACCCCTTCGACTGCGGGGCAGGCACTGTGGCCGGAGTGTTGCGGGTGGAACGAGGGCTCCCGGACGGGACGACCGGCGGCGCGCTGCGGAGGCTCTGCTGTGCCGCACCCTGGTTGATGCCGACTGCCGACGCAAAGACCAGGAAGCCGTTGAAAAACGCCAGGACCCATTTGAGGAATCCGGTGTCCGCCGCGAGGTAGGCCACCAGGTACGACAGGCCGAGCGCAATGACAAACGAGACCCACTTTGCGACGGGCTTGAAGCCCTCGCCGATCAGGTACAGCAGCACGGCCGGGACAAGCAGAGCTGCGGCCGCCGAACCTTGCAGGCTCAGCAAGCTTTCCATGGTGAACAGGGCTGACAGGTTGTCCATTGTACCTCCTGAAGAGAATAAATGCAGGATTTAATTGTAACACCCTCCAGGACAAATGCAAGTCGCCGCATGAGCCGCAAAGATGTCCCCTGCACGCGTGCGCAAGTCCCCTGAACGCAGCCGCACACAGCATCCTGAGCAGGTGGACGACTCGACACCGTAGACGCATTGCCGCCAGTCGAAGGATACGTTGCCCTATCCATCCCGCCCGAGCCTGAATGGCCCGGGCGGGCAGTACAGTCCGCTCACGCGGCGTCCTTCGGTTTCTTCTCCTGTTTCTTCTTGTCTTGCTCCACCTTGGCGGCCTTCTGCTTCTCCGCCTTGTTCTTATCTTTCTTTCCGCCCTTGTCTCCCATGACATATCTCCTTTCTCGCGTCTCTAATGCGCATACCCCATTGTACCACTAATCCGCACTCAGCGCGATGTCAACTTCGGCCACGGCGCATTGACGCCGGTCGCCCCTTGGAGTATGATCCCGGCAGACGTATCCCCGGCATCTGCACAACCAAAGGAGGCATCATGAAAACGATTCCGCTGGGCGACACCGGCGTCGAGGTCAGCGAGTTCTGCCTGGGCGCAATGATGTTCGGCAGCCGCGACGACCGGGCGACCTCATATCGCATGCTCGACATGTACACCGCAGCCGGCGGCACTTTCATCGACACGGCCAACGCGTATGCCCGCTGGGTGCCCGGCTGCCAGGGCGGCGAGAGCGAGGCGTTGCTGGGCGACTGGCTGCGCGAGCGCGGCCACCGCAACCATCTGTTCATTGCGACGAAGGTCGGCGCACCCGCGCCGGTGGACGGCCTGGACATGGGCCTGCGCGCGGAGCAGATCGAGCGGGCGTGCGAGGGCAGCCTGCGCCGGCTCGGAGTCGAAACCATCGACCTGTACTACGCGCATCGCGATGACCGGGACGTGCCTGTGGAGGAACGTCTGGAGGCATTCCACCGGCTGGTCCGCGCCGGCAAGGTGCGCTTTATCGGCTCCAGCAACGCGCGGGCCTGGCGGTTGGCCGAGGCACACGCCATCTCGGACGCACACGGCTGGCCGGACTACGTCTGCGTGCAGCAGCGTTACACCTACCTGCGTCCCCGTCCCGGCCAGGACTGGCCGACGCACCCGTTCGCCAACGGCGACCTGTTCGACTACCTCGCCACTCACCCGCTGACTCTCCTGGCCTGGTCGCCCCTGCTGGGCGGCGCCTACACCCGTGCGGACCGGCCGCTGCCGGAGCAGTACGTCGGGCCGGACAGCGACGCACGGCTGGCCGTCATCCGCCAGGTCGCGGCCGAGCTGGGCGCCAACGCGAACCAGGTGGTGCTCGCCTGGATGCGCCACCACACGCCGCCGGTTATCCCGCTCATCGCAGCCAGCACCGAGCAGCAGATGAACGAGCTGCTCGCCGCTCTCGATGTCCGGCTCACCGAGGAATACATACGACGGTTGAACGAGGCTGGCGCATAGGAGACTCAATCACCCATGATCAAGATCGCAGAAGTGTTGCCTGCACAGCCGACCCTGCTATGGACACTGGCAAAACAATGCGGCGTAGACTACGTCGTTTCCGGCATGGACTGGCGCCGGGGCCTCGATGTACCGCCCGAAGACCTGCCCTGGAGCTACAAGTCGCTCGTCGCGCTGAAGCAGGGCTACGAGGAAGGCGGCTTTGAGCTGGCCGTCATCGAAGGACGCCCCCCGCTCCACAAGGCCAAGCTGGGCCTGCCCGGCCGCGACGCGGAAATCGAGACGGCCATCGAGCTCATCCGCAGCATGGGTCGGCTGGGCATCCCCGTCTGGTGCTACGAGTGGATGCCCGTGTTCAACTGGATTCGCACCAATACGGCGATCCCGACGCGGGGGAATGCGCTGACCACGGAGTTCGACCTCGAGCTGGTGCGCAACGCGCCGCTGACCGAGTACGGAGAGGTGAGTGAGGAACGGCTGTGGGAGAATCTGGCCTACTTCCTCGACTGCGTCATCCCGGTCGCTGAAGAGGCCGGCGTCAAGCTGGCCATGCATCCCGACGACCCGCCGCTCTCGCCCATCCACGGGCTGGGGCGCATCATGCGCAGCATCGAGAACTACCAGCGGCTCATCGACCTCAGGCCCAGCCCGGTCAACGGGGTGGCACTGTGCCAGGGCAACTTTTCCCTGATGACGCCGGACCTGCCCGCGGCTATCCGGCATTTCGGGGGCCAGGACAAGATCTTCTTCGTGCACTTTCGCGACGTACGCGGCACACCGGAGAAGTTCATCGAGACGTTCCACGACGACGGCCAGACCGACATGGTCGAGTGCATGCGAGCCTATCGCGACATCGGCTACGAGGGCGTGCTGCGGCCCGACCATGTGCCGACGATGGCCGGCGACACGAACGACAACCCGGCCTATTCGTCCATCGGCCGTCTGTTCGCGATCGGCTACATCAAGGGGCTGCGCGAGGCGGCATATCACGACCAATCCGTGATTCGTAATTCGTAATTCTGCTGAGGAGACTGCTATGAGCGAGCTTGCTCCCGCAAAGGTTGCAGTAATCACCGGCGGGCACGCATATGATGTGCCCAACTTCCACCTGCTCTTCCGCGCGCTGCCGGGCATCGACGCGTACATCCAGCACATGAACGACTTCGCCTCCTCCCCGGATGACGTGCGGAACAGCTACGATGCCGTCCTGTTCTACACCATGTTCATGGATGACCCGACCGACGAGGGCCTGCCGTGGCATGCGGGCAAGCCACTGTCCGCGCTAGAAGGGTTGGGCGCGACCGCGCAGGGCATCGTGCTGCTCCACCACGCCATCCTCGCCTACCCCCGGTGGCCGGCATGGACCGGCATCAGCGGCCTGAACGACCGGAGCTTCGAGTATGACCACGACCAGACGCTCGATGTCCACGTCGCAGATCCGCACCATCCCATCACCGAGGGCCTGCGCGACTGGCGCATGGTCGACGAGACCTACCTGATGGCGAGCCCCGGCGCGGACAGCCACACGCTCCTGACCGTGGACCATCCCCGCAGCATGAAGACCATCGCGTGGACGCGCACCTACCGCAAGGCACGAGTCTTCTGCTTCCAGTCCGGCCACGACAATCTGATCTGGCCCGACCCCAACTTCCAGCAGGTGCTTCGGCAGGGCATCCTGTGGGCCGCGGGACGGTAGACTCGAGATTGAAGATTGAAGATTTATCGGTGATCACCTCCGTCCAATCTTCAATCTTCAATCTGTAATCTTCAATCCTCGTTCCTCCATCCTGCATCTCCTACCGAATTCCAACCTATTCCGGCACGAAGCAACCCCTCATCTGGGGTACACTCTATGCATAGCCTGACAGCGGGCAGAAGGATGCGCTCATGGGTGTGCGCAGGCCAGGCCTACCGTTAGGTCAATGTATCGAGATTGTTTGTAGAGGAAAGGATTGAGAGATGCGACGAAATAGCCTGATTCTGTTTGCAGTCATCATGGCCTTCACGATGGCGTTCTCGCCTCTGGCGCTGGCCCAACAGGCCACGCCGACCGTCACACCGGTCAGCGCGGACGCCGCTGAAGCCACGCCGACGGCGGAAATGGGCGCCGGCGAGACTGGCGCGAACGCCGGTGAGACAGATTCATCCGGCATGACCGAATCGTCCGGTATGACGGATAAGCTGCCGGAAGCCTCCGGCACCGTCCGCCAGTCATTTGATCTGCTTGGCGCCGACGTGCTCAACAGCGCCGGCGACGACATCGGTGAGTTGGACAACCTGCTGGTTGTCCCCAGCACCGGCTACATCCCGTTCGCCCTGATTGCGGCCGGCGGGCTGTTTGGCCTGGGCGAGAAGCTCGTGCCGGTGCCCTTCAGCGCGCTGCAGTACGATCCTGAGCGAGGGGTCTTCATCCTCGACGTGGACGAAGAGGTGCTCGAAGACGCGCCGTCGCTGAGCCGCTACGCCTCGCCCAACACGCGCGAGCTGCTGCGCAATGCGGAACTGCGCGAGTTCTGGAGCCAGCTTGATGTGGCCGCGACCGGCGCGCTGCCTGGCGCCAGTGGCGCCGAAGACGAAGTTGAGCCCAGCGTCACCGGCACGATGACCGACACGCTGCCTTCGGCTACGCCGACCGCAACCGCGGGCGACACGATGACGGATACGCTGCCCTCGGCGACGGCCACTATCACTGCGACCGATGCGCTGACCGAGACCGGCGACGTTGACATCGACGATGTTGATGTCGACGTTGACGCGACCGGCACAGTGACGGACACTGCTGGCGTGGACGTGGATGTCGATGTGGATGACGATGATGCGACCACCGGTGGGCTGGTGCAGGTCGGCAGCTTCGGCGACCACAGCCTGCGCAGCGTCGGCTTGTCCGGCCAGGGTGAAGAGGACCTTGTCCGCATCACCGAGTTGGGCGGCTTCGCCATCGTGATTGAGGACTTCAGCGCGACAGACGACGCGCTGGACAGCGATGACGATATCGCTGATGACGACGACGTAGAACTGACCGTTACCCCTGAGGCGAACGTGACCTCGCAGGCGACGGATACGATGACCGATACGACCGGCATCGAGATGGATGTCACCCCTGTGGCGACTGCCACCGTCGATGATACGCAGATGTTCACCGAGACGGCGCCGACCGAGATCGCGCCGGCCGCGCCGCTGACGACGACCGGCGCGCTCACGATGACCGACACCCTCACGGACACGGACGGCCTTGATGCCGATGTGGACGTTGAGCTGGACGAGGAGCCCGTTGAGGTTGACCTGGATGAAGCTGGCCTCGAGATTGGCCGGGTCGATGACCTGCTGATCGACGTCGAGGCGGCGCGTGTGCTCTATGTGCTCGCGACCCTTGACACCGCCCGCTTCGCGGCTTTCGACACGACCGATGACCTGGATGATGTGGATGATGCAGACATCATCACGGACACGGATGGCATCACCGAAACGGACGTGATGACCGGCACCGATGAGATCACCGGCACGCTGCCCAACGTGACCGCAACGCCGATGGCGACGGCGACGCTCGATGACGCCGATGTCATCACGGGCACTGCCACGGTGACCGCGACCGTTCCCATGACGGACACGGACGCGACGGATACCGCATCGGTTGTCACCGATACCGACACGTTGACCGGCACCGCCGGCCTCATCGAAGATACCGTGAGGATTCTGCTCATCCCGTGGCATGCGCTGGAGCTGGATCTCGTCGACGAGGAATTCCGCCTCTTGGTCCCGCCGAGCGAGTTCATGGCTGCGCCGGATGCCCCTGACTATCTCCTGCCGGACTTCACCGAGACCGGCTGGGATAATGAACTGGTTGAGTTCTGGGGCGGTGCCCTCATGGGTGTCGACCGGGCAGTGGACACTGAGTTGGACGTGATCGCGACGCCGGATGCGGCAACTCCGGACAGCACCACGGCTGCGACGCCCGCGCCGCGACGGCCCGGCCGCAACATCGCCACGCAGAGCGGCGTCGTGATGCAGGCC
>CAZTMA010000197.1:482-8090 GCA_964614645.1 uncultured Anaerolineales bacterium | reverse complement strand
GTGGGGCATGGGCTACCGCTCGCAGGTCTACGAGACCGGCACGTACGATGAACAGATCGTCTACCCGCTGGCCCGCGCAGAGACCATCGCAGACCTCAAGGCCTACCGCTGGCCTTCGCCGGACTGGTACGACTACAGCGCGATCCCTGCGGCAGCCGCCGGGTGGCCGGGCCGCGCCATCATGTGCGGCTACACTGCGCCGCAGTACTTCCACCTGCAACTGCGCGGGCAGGAGAACATGCTGGTGGATCCGCTCCTGCGGCCCGACTTCACCGCCCACCTGCTCCGCCGTCTCTCGGACTTCTTCACCGAGTACCACCGCCGCTGCTTCGAGGCCGGTCGCGGGGTCATCGACATCACGCAGGTCACGGACGACTGGGGCGCCCAGCGCGGCCTGCTCGTCAGCCCGCGCATCTTCGACCGCTTCTACCGCGAGCCGACCCAGCGTGCGATCGACCTTGCAAAGTCCTGCGGACTGATTGTCTTCCACCACGACGACGGCGACATGCGCCCGCTGCTGCCCCGGCTGGTCGAGATGGGCATCGACATCCTCAACCCGATCCAGTGGCGCTGCGGCGACTGGGACCTGGCAGACCTCAAGGCACGTTATGGCAAGCGCATCTGTTTTCACGGCGGCGTGGACAACCAGGCCACCCTGCCCTTCGGCTCGCCGGAGGACGTGCGCCGCGAGGTCCGCTGGCTGCTGGACACGCTGGGGGGCGACGGCACCGGCCTCATCCTTGCGCCGTGCCACAACCTGCAGGCCGTGTCTCCGATCGAGAACATCCTCGCCCTGTACGACGAGGCGCATAGGAGGCGATTATCATGACTGAGCTGAACATGCCGCATGACGGGCCCGCGTCGCCGCAGTTCCGTCCGATTCCGCTGGCAGGCAACGTACCCTTTGCCGACCTGCCGCAGCACGGCGTCTCGCCTGCCATGGCCGAGGCCGCAGCCCACGCGCCCGCCGGCGCAGCCGTCGCCTGGGGTCTGCCGTTCGAGATCGGGGACGGCATCTTCCTGGCCGGCCGGCCCGTCGAGCTGAACCTGGAGCCCTTCCGCGCAGGCTGGCTCGTGTTCCTGCATACGTCCGATATGCGCCCTGTGGAGCCGGGGCCGGGCGGCTTCATCTCCCCCATGCGCGGGGAGGGACAGTTGGGCGAACTGGCCGCGACCTACACCGTCATCTACGCGGACGGGGAGGAGATCCGGCTGCCCATCAGGCGCCGCCATCACGTCGGCATGGTCTCGCGACGGTGGGGCGAGAACTGCTTTGAGGCCGTCGCGCATCACAAGCCCTACCCCACGCGCGCCTCCCACGAGCAAACCAATCCCGACTGGGGCTACAGCCAGACGCGTGCCTTCGCCGCCGACTGGTCCGAGTGGGTGAACTGGCTGTGGGCGTGGCAGAACCCGCGGCCCGAGGTCGCGGTCACCGGCCTCCGCTTCGAGCCAGGCAGCGGCATCGTGGTGGTGTCGGGGCTCTCTGCGGGTGATGCTGCCAGCCTGCCGCTGCGCTGGCGGCCGCGGCGCAAGGCCCTGCTGGCGCTGCCGGAGGGCGAAACATTCGACCCGGCGCTCGACGACCACGGCCTGCTCGCGCAGATCCGGCTCGACCTGGGCCAGGTTATCTCGGCCACGCCACAGCTCGTCTATGACAACGACCGCTGGGCCGAGGGCTACAACAACCAGTTGCCCGCACCCGATGCGCGGCACGTGCTGGTCGAATACACCGCGCACGAGGATGCGCGCTTCCATCTCGCGGGAGGGGCCGTCATCCCGGTGGCTGAAGTCGAGGCAGGCGCGCAAGCCGGCACCCTGGCGCCGGTGGCGCCGGCCACGCAGCGGGTGACGCTGCGCGTCGTGCCGCGCGGCGGCGGTGCGCCGGTCGCGGTCAAGCTCCACGTCCACGGCGCGGCCGGCGAATACCTCGCACCCGAGGACCGCCACCGTATCATCAACCCCGCCTGGTTCGAGGACTACTCGGTCGACTTCGCCCACCGCGGCCTGCATCAGACCACGTACATCAACGGCGAGACCACCCTGCGCTTTCCCCTCGGCCCGGTCTATCTCGAGGTCAGCAAGGGGTTCGAGGTGCGACCGGTCCGGCAGGTGGTTGAGATCACGCCGGAGACGGACGAGGTCGTCATCGAGGTCGAGAAGGTGCTGCCGTGGCGCGAGCGCGGCTGGGTCACCGCCGACACGCACGTCCACTTCCTTTCCCCGGTCTCCGCCCTGCTGGAGGGCGCAGGCGAGGGCGTCAACGTGGTCAACCTGCTGGCCAGCCAGTGGGGCGAGCTGATGACCAACGTGGGCGACTTCGACGGCCAAACCACCTGGGGCGCACGGGACGCGGGCGGCAGCGGCGAATACCTGGTCCGTGTCGGCACCGAGAACCGCCAGCACGTCCTCGGCCACATCTCGCTGCTCGGCTACCGCGGGCGCATCATCACGCCGATGACGACCGGCGGCCCGGACGAGTCTGCGCTGGGCGACCCGGTCGACGTGCTGCTCACGGAGTGGGCGCGGCAGTGCCGGGCGCAGGGCGGCCTCGTGGTCCTGCCCCACTTCCCCAACCCGCGTGCGGAACACGCCGCCAGCATCGTCCACGGCGATATCGACGCGCTGGAGATGACCTCCTGGGAGGACCTCTACAGCGGCATCAGCCCCTATTCGCTGGCCGACTGGTATCGCTATCTCAACTGCGGCTACCTCGTGGCAGCCGTCGGCGGCACCGACAAGATGACCGCCAGCACTGCGGTCGGCACCGTGCGCACCTACGCGCATCTCGCGCCCGACGAGCCGTTCACCTACGATGCCTGGATGGCTGCGGTGCGCCGCGCCGAGACGTTCGTGACCTACGGCCCGCTGCTGGAGGTCGCCGTGGATGGCCGTCCGCTGGGCAGCCGCATCGCGATGACAAGCAGCGGCGGCACGGTCGATGTGACGTGGCAGGCCGCCAGCGCGACGGTCCCCATGTCACGCGTCGAGCTGGTGGTCAACGGTGAGATCCGCGAGGGCCAGGCCGTCGAGCCGTGGCAGGCTGCGGGAAGCTGGCGCGTGAAGGTTGAGCGCAGCGCATGGCTGGCAGTGCTGGTGCGCGGCCACTACGGCGACAAGCCGGAAATCATCGCCGCGCATTCGTCTCCCGTGATGGTTGACGTCGAAGGCTCGCCCATGCTCGCAGCCGCCGATGCCCTGACCATCCTGGAGCAGATCGAAGGCGCGCTCGCCTATCTGGACACCGTGGGCACTCGGCGCGATGATGTGACCTACAAGCGCATGCGCCTGGTGCTGGAGGGTGCACACCGCAGCCTGCATAACCGGATGCATCGCCTGGGCCAGTATCACGACCATAACGTCGTGCAGAGTCACGACGGGCATTGAGTAATCTGATGAACGCCATGCAAGAAGAAGGCCAGGTCACTTCCCTCGCAGTTGCCAGGGAGATGTTCGTGCAGGCGCGCGTGCGCGCGCTGCGCGAGGACTGGCTCAACCGGCTGACCGGTAAGCCCGCCGACCTGCTCCCATTCGAAGCGGTCGCCGCCGTGTTACGCTCGTATCAGCACCGCCAGTTGACCGAGGTGCGCACGATCCCGCTGGACAAGATCGTGGGCAGCGTGGGCCGCTACAAGGACTTCAACCGCCGCTTCCTGCCGCGCCAGCGCTCCCTCGCCTACCGGTGGGCGCGCGTCGAGCAGGCCATGGACAGCAGCCTCGGCGTGCCCCCCATCGAGGTCTACCAGATCGGGGAGGTCTACTTCGTCCTTGACGGCAACCACCGCGTCTCGGTCGCGCGGGCCAACGGCTTCGACACGATCGATGCCTATGTGACGATCGTGCCGGTCGCGGCCGACATCGAGGCCGGTGACTCGCTGGACGAAGCAATCATCAAGGCGGAGGGCGCTCATTTCCTGGCGCAGACGCGCCTGGCCGAACACCTCAATGAGCTCGATATCGCCTTCACGAAGCCGGGCGGCTACCCGAAGCTCCTGGAACACATCTACACCCATCGCTATTTCATGGGGCTGGATGCACCACAGGAAGACGCGCGCATCACCTTCCCGGCCGCTGCTGCCGACTGGTACGCCAACGTCTACCTGCCTATCGTGGCCGCGATCCGCCAGCATGATTTGGAGCGGCGCCTGCCCGACCAGACGCCGGCAGACCTGTACGTGCAAGTGTCGGCCCGGATCCTGGAGCAGAGCGAACAGGAGGGCCACGCACCGGCCGCCGATGTCGTGGTCCAGGAAATCGCGGCGAACGCTCCATCGCCCTTTGCCGCCGCCATGCAGAACCTTGCGCGGCGGCTCGCGGCCCACACGCCGTTTGCCCGCAAGTCCCACCGCCCAGCGGAGACACCATCCACTGCCACCCGCGAGGAACCCGTCCATGCCGATGACACAGCTTGAGTTCACCGCCGCGCCCTGGCCTATCCTCACCACGTATGACCAGGACCACCTGCTGCGCATCGCGCTGCCGCTCGGCGGCCTGGGCACAGGCACCGTCTCACTCGGCGGCCGCGGCAACCTGCGCGACTGGGAGTTGGCTAACCGGCCGGCCAAGGGGTTCACGCCCATGGCCTCCGGGATCGCGCCCTGCTTCGTGCTGCGCACGCAGGCCGGGAGCGCAGAGCCAGTCACGCGCCTGCTGGAGGGCCCCCTGGAATCCTCGGAGTACGAGGGCGCGTCGGGATCGCCCGTGCCTAACCACGGGCTGCCGCGCTTCAGGCAGTGCAGCTTCGCCGCCGCCTACCCGTTCGGCCAGGTCCGCCTGGCCGACCCGGAGGTGCCGCTGACCGTCCGGCTGGAAGCCTACAATCCGCTCATTCCCGGAGATGCCGAACGCAGCGGCCTCCCCTTCGTGCAACTCCGTTACGTGCTGGAGAACCCGACGGTGCAGCCGGTCAGCGCGGCCATTGCCGCCGTGCTGCCCAACTTCATCGGTGCGGATGGCTCTGCCGGGATGGGCGAGGCTCGCGCCAACCGCAACAGCTACCGGCAGGAAGGCGATCTCGCCGGGCTGTTCCTGGCCTCGGACGGCGTGCCGTGCGATGCGCCGGCCTGGGGTACGCTGGCCCTGGCGGTCGTGTCGCCCGCCGCGGTCACCTGGCGCACGGCCTGGCGCAAAGTCGGCTGGGGCGCTGCGCTGCTCGACTTCTGGGAGGACTTCGCAACGGATGGCCGGCTGGACGAGCGGCCTGCGGAAGGTGCAGACGCGCCGGTCGGCTCGCTGGCGGTGCAGGTGGAGGTGCCGCCGGGCGAGACCTGCGCCGTCACTTTCCTCCTGGCCTGGCACTTCCCGAACCGCTACACCTGGACACCGGCGCCGCCATCTGCCGAACCGGCGCCCCTGTCCGCCGAACCGGCGGACACCAGCGAACGCTGTGCGTGCGGCCCCGGCGGCTGCGGCGACGGCAGGCCGGCCAACCCGGACTGCATCGGCAACTACTATACGACCCGGTTCCGCGACGCCTGGGATGTTGTGTCGGAGGTCGCGGCGCAGCTGCGGGCGCTGGAGGCGGACACGCGCGCCTTCGTGGACGCGTTCATTGCCAGCGACCTGCCCGTCCCGGTCAAGGAGGCCGCGCTCTTCAACCTGAGCAGCCTGCGCAGTCAGACCTGCTTCCGGACGCCCGACGGCCGCTTCTACGGCTGGGAAGGCTGTTCGGACCGGCAGGGCTGCTGCCACGGCTCCTGCACCCACGTCTGGAACTACGAGCAGGCGACCGCTTTCCTCTTCGGCGACCTCGCCCGCACCATGCGCGAGGTCGAATTCGCCCATGCGACCGATGGCCGCGGGCTGATGAGCTTCCGCGTCCACCTGCCCATCGCCCGGGCACAGGAGTTTGCCCGCGCGGCAGCCGACGGGCAGATGGGCTGCATCATGAAGATGCATCGCGATTGGCAGCTCTCGGGCGACGAGACGCTCCTGCGCGACCTGTGGCCCCACGTGCGCCGCAGCCTCGAGTTCTGCTGGGTGCCCGGCGGCTGGGACGCGGACCGCGACGGCGTCATGGAAGGCTGCCAGCACAACACGATGGATGTCGAGTACTTTGGCCCCAACCCGCAGATGGGCATCTGGTATCTCGGCGCGCTGCGCGCTGCGGAAGAGATGGCGATCTACCTGGGAGAGGACGCGTTTGCCGCCGATTGTCGCGACCTGTTCATGCGCGGCAGCGCCTGGCTGGATGCGCACCTCTTCAACGGCGAGTACTACGAGCACCAGGTGTGGCCGCCGCAGACCGATGCTGAGGGGCAACCCCTGATCGCAGATGGCCTGCTCGTCGGCATGGGGACGCGCAGGCTCGGTGAGCCGGAGTATCAGCTCGGCGCCGGCTGCCTCGTCGACCAGCTTGTCGGGCAGTTCATGGCCCACGTCTGCGGGCTCGGCTACCTCGTGGACCCGGACCACGCCAGTTCGGCCCTCGCCAGCATCCTGAAGTATAATCGGCGCCAGGGCTTTGAAGGCCACTTCAACTGCATGCGCAGCTATGTGCTGGGGGACGAATCCGCGCTGCTGATGGCAAGCTACCCGCGGGAGCGCCCGGCCAATCCCTTCCCTTACTTCACGGAGGTGATGACCGGGTTCGAGTATACCGCGGCGGTGGGGATGCTCTACGAGGGCATGACCGCCGAAGGGCTGGCATGCATCAGCGACATCAGGGCACGCTACGATGGCCGGAAGCGCAGCCCCTTCGACGAGGCCGAGTGCGGCCACCATTATGCCCGTGCGATGGCAAGCTGGGCCGCCGTGCTGGCGTTGACCGGCTTCCAATATTCGGCCGTGACTCAAACGATGGCCTTCGCCGCAGCTCCAGGCCGGCATTTCTGGTCGAACGGCAGCGCGTGGGGCACGTGCCTGATCGAGCCGGAAGGCGGCGACGTCCGGCGAGTTGACCTGACCGTGCTCCACGGCACGCTGCGACTGCGTCGCCTTCAGCTCACCGGTTGGGGCGCCGCCGAAACAGGAGATGCAGCTTTGGCATCAGGCGAGGCTGCCACCTTGCGCATCAAGCTGTCGAAGCCAACAAAGTAGCAGCAGACGACCGGCGGTTCTTCATTTTCCGTCGATCACCAACGTCCACCAACCTTCAACCGCCACAACCTACCAAGGAGACACACTGTGAATCACCGCGAACGTGCAATGGCCGTCCTGAACTACGAGAGCTACGACCATCTGCCCATCGTGCACTTCGGTTTCTGGAATGAGACCCTCGACCTGTGGGCCGAACAGGGCCATGTCAGTCCCGAGCTGGCAAAGGGCTGGTCGGACGGCAACTGGGCCGACCAGGAGATCAGCAAGCTCCTGGGCTTCGACTTCAACTGGTATCACATCTTCGGCGCCAGCACCGAACTGCGCCCGCGCATCGAGTCGAAGGTCATTGCAGAGTTCGAGGACGGCACGCAGCATGTGCTGGACGGCAACGGCGCGATCATCGTCCAGAAGGCCGGCGTCACCTCCATTCCGCAGGAAATCGACCACCTGCTCAAGGGCCGGGAGCCGTGGGAGGAAATCTACAAGCCGCGCCTCCAGTGGTCGCCCGACCGGCTGAACGACCACCTGAAGTACGCCCTGAAGTTCGCGCGCAGCCACGGCTGGCTGCCC
>CAZTMA010000197.1:0-472 GCA_964614645.1 uncultured Anaerolineales bacterium | reverse complement strand
CCCGCGGCAGACGATCATGAGACAGTCACGTCCGAGGAGTCGCAGCAGTTGAAGGGCCTGTTCGACGCCCAGGGCCTGCCCATCGGCGTCCACTGCGGCAGCCTGATCGGCAAGATTCGCGATTATGTCGGCCTGGTCGGTATGAGCTATCTGACGGTGGACGACCCGGTGCTCCTGGAGGAGATGGTCGAAACCGTGGCAGAGCTGTGCTACCAGGCGGCCAAGTCGACCCTGGAGGCCGGCTTCGTCCTGGACTTCGGCCACTTCTGGGAGGACATCTGCTACCGCGCCGGCCCGCTGGTGAACCCGCGCTTCTTCAAGGCGAAGGTGGGTCCCGGTTACCGCCGCATCACGGACCTGCTCCATAGCCACGGCATCCACATCGTCTCGCTCGACTGCGACGGCAAGATCGACGCCCTCATCCCCACCTGGCTGGACAACGGAGTCAACACGATGTTCCCCATCGAGGTGG
>CAZTMA010000196.1:0-8133 GCA_964614645.1 uncultured Anaerolineales bacterium | reverse complement strand
GCAGCACGCCCTTGGGGATGCGTGCGCCGAGGGAGGCGAACTTCTGCGGCTCCTTAAGGAACTCCACGACCTCCTGCAGCTCCTGCTTCGACTCGTCCGCGCCGGCCACGTCCGCAAACGTGACGGTCGGCTTGTCGCCGGTGAATACGCGCGCCCGGCTCTTGCCGAAGGAGAAGGCCTGGTTGCCTGCGCCCTGTGCCTGGCGCATCAGGAAGATGAAGAAGCCCGCCAGCAGCAGGACCGGCAGCACGGAGATGAGCAGCGGTGCGAGGCCCAGCCAGACGCTCGGCGCCTTGACGGTCATCTGGATGGCGCCGGCTCCCGTGCCGAATGCTTCCTCGGGCACGCCCAGGTTGCGCAGCGTCTCCACGACACTACCATCGGCTTCCTTGCGCGATTTGACCTGGCGGCCGTCCTTGAGGTCCACGGTCAGGTCCTGCCCGACGACCGTGATCGTCTTGACTTCACCGTCGCGCGCCAGTTGCGCGATCCGGCCGATGTCCACGGTGGGCAGGTTGTCGTTATTGCGCATGAGCGTCGTCACCAGGAAGACGCCCAGGATCATCAGCAGGACAATATAAAGCGCGTTGTTGCGTAGCGAACGCATGTTATTCATGCATCCATGCCTTTCGAAAAGTCTATCGTATCAATTTACCATAATCGCAGGTAAGCGTCAAAACGACGGCCGAAATGCCGCCGGCATCCTATGTCGGATTGTCAGTCTGATTATCGCGCTGCGATCCGGATAATACCGTAAGGGAAAGTACCCCGCGTCGATGAGAGTGAAGATCGGGCCGGATTTGGCGAAGGGGGTCGCGCGGTGCTATAGTGCCCCGGTCCGCGCCCCATCACCTGGGCGCGGGCGGATCCACACAGAACATTTGAAGGACCCGATGCTAACCAATTTCCTGAAGGGCATCCCGATCGGGGCCGGTGCAATTGCACCGGGCCTGTCGGGCGGTACGCTCTCCATCATCCTCGGCCTGTATCAGAAGATCATCTCCGCCATCAGCAACCTTATCCGGCAGCCGGTCGCGTCGATCCGCTTCCTGACCCCTGTCGGCCTGGGCGCCGTGGTCGGGGTCGTTGCCTTCAGCACCGTGCAGAAGGTGCTGCTCGAACGCTATCTGATGCAGACGATGTTCTGCTTCATGGGGCTGATTATCGGCTCACTGCCCTTCCTGTTCCGCGAGGCCAATGAGCAGGACCCGCTTACCCGGCAGAATGCCTGGAGCCGGGTGATTCCGTTCGTCGTGACGTTTGCCATCGGCCTGGCGCTGGCGATTCTCGACACGCGTGAGATCAGCGTGGCCCCGGTGGCCGTGGTGATGAGCGTCACGACGTTCCTGCGCCTGCTGCTGGTCGGGGTGCTGATTGCGGCATCGCTGGTCATCCCCGGCGTCAGCGGGACGGTGCTGCTGGTCATGATCGGGCAGTACGGGCTGGTGCTCAACGCCGTGTCGGACCTGCGCAACATCTTGAAGCTGCCGATGGCCTCACCGGAGATGATTCAGGGGATCTTCGACAACATCCTCGTGCTGATTCCACTCGGGCTCGGCGCAGTCGCAGGCGCGTTCCTGTTCTCCCGCCTGATGCACGTGATGTTCATCCGCTGGCACGGCCCGACCTATGCGGCGATCCTCGGCTTCGTGGTCGGCTCCCTGGCCGCGCTCTACCCGCAGGGCGTAGACTTCGGCGCCAACCAGACGACGCTCGTGAGCATCGTGCTCCTGGTCGTTGGCACAGCCGGCGCGTACCTCTTCAGCCGCCTCTCCGACACCGCTCCCACGCCCGTGGGGAGTGTTAAATAGAACACTGATTGAACTGATTGAACTGATTATCGCTGATCTTTTCAATTTCTGATTGGAGCTAAGAAATGTGCTCTGGCACGGCCGGAGACCCGTCAGAGCAGTTCCCGAGCAAATAGTAAAGATGAAAATCAGCGTCAATCAGTCTAATCAGCGTCATCAGCGTCCTATTCTTTCCTGGCCACCACAACCAAATCCCCTGAGGACGACGGGTCGAACGGGGCGGGGGAGGCGGTCATGCCGGCGTAGGTGCGGACCTCCCCGAAGCCGGCCTCGGCCAGAGCGGCCAGCAGGTCGGCCTGGAACAGCGGGCGCTGGGGCGTCGTGTGCACCTGCACTTGCCAGCCGGCCTCGCCCTTCCTGAACAGCGCGATGTGGAACGCAATCTGCCCCGCAGGCACATCGTAATCCGCAAAGCGCCAGACCAACACTTCCTGTCCGTCCAGCGTGCCTCCCTGCGCGGCGAACCAGCGCGGCTGGCGCTGCCAGCGCAGGTCGTAGTTGAGGTTCTGGGTGACAAACACCCCGCCCGGCTCCAGGACCGCGGCCACCGCACGGAGCGCAGCGACCAGCTCCGTCTGAGTCAGCAGGTGGGGCAGCGAGTTGCCGAGGCAAAGCACCGCGTCGAACGTGCCGAGGCCGGGGATATCCGCCAGCTCGGTCAGCCCGGCGACGGCAAACGGCACGGTCAGCCCCGCGGCCCGCGCCTTCTCCTGCGCCATCTGCACCATGACCGGGCTGACGTCGGTGCCGCTCACCTCGTAGCCCCAAGCCGTCAGGGTCAGCGCATGCCCGCCGCTGCCACACGCCGCATCCAGCACGCGCGCCGCCTGCACCTCCTCCAGCGCCGCCCGCAGGAACGGCCCCTCCGCCGCCAGCCGCGCCTCCCAGTCTGTCATCACATCAAACATCGGCGCCAGCGCATCGTAGAATTCGTCGCTACTTCCCATGGTCACTCCATAGTGGTGATCATTAATAGAACGCTGATGCGCCAACCTCGGGTTGGCACATCAGCGTTCTATTACCGTTCGCTGCAGGCGGGGAGCCAGAAGCGGAAGGTCGTGCCCTTGTCCAGCTCCGACTCGACCGTAATCTGCCCGCCCGCGCGCTCGACAATCTCCTTGACTATAGAGAGGCCCAGCCCCGTGCCGAGCCGTGAGACGGCTTTAGCATTGTCCGCACGGAAGAACTCGGAGAAGAGGCGGGCCATCGCTTCCGGCGGTATCCCGATGCCTGTATCAGCCACGGTGAAGTTGAGCCGGCCCGCGTTCTGCTGCACGGAGACGTTCACCCGGCCGCCGTCAACGTTGTACTTGATGGCATTGCTGATGAGATTGTTCCAGAGGCTCTTGATCTGGTCCGGATTTGCCAGGACGGGCGGCAGGCCGGGTGGGATCGAAGTTTGTACCGTAATCTGGCGCTCGCGGGCCGCGGCCGCGTGCAGGTCAAGCTGCTCGCGCAGCAGTTGCTCGACCTGGACCGGCTGGACCAGCCCGCGCGCGTCCGCGGAACCGACGCGGCCCAGTTCCAGGAGGTCGGCGATGAGCGCCAGTTGCTCCATCGCACGCCTCTCGGCCTTTTCCAGCGTCTCGCGTACCTTCGCCTGCGGCACGTAGCCTTCCAGGATGAGCTTCAGGTAGCTCTGGATGGCCGCGACCGGCGCGCGCAGCTCGTGCGTGACGACCAGTGTAAACTGTGCGCGCACGTCCTCCAACTCCCGCAGCTTCGCGTTGGCCACCGCCAAGTCGATGTTGAGCTTCTCCAGCTCCTCGCGGCGCGCCTTGCACTCGGCATTGGCCGCGCGGAGCTGCTCGTTTAACTCGGCCATGTGCTCGGTGCGCGTCTCCAGGCGGTGCATGGCATCCTGGAGCTTGTTGCTGAGCGCCTCCAACTCCTCCCGGCGGCGCTTGCACTCGGCGTTAGCCGTGCGCAGTTGCTCGTTCAGCTCGCTCATGTGCACCGAGCGCGCCTGCTGGCGGTCATACGCGTGCTGCAGTTCGGTGTAAGCAGTGTCGAGATGCGTGCGCTGATGCGCGAGTCCTTCGTTCGCCGTGCGCAGCTGTTCGTTGAGCCGGCGCATGGTCGCCGCCTGAGTCTCAACGTCCAGGTTGCGGTCGGCCAGGGCCAGTGCGCGGCGGTTAAGCGCAGAAACCATGAAGGTCATCCCTGCTGCAGCCAGCAGCACGGTCACGGTCAGCGCCAGCCACTGCACGGCCAGGAGCAGGCCATTCTGGTGCAGCGCCTCTTCATGGAAGCCCGCCAGCGGGATGTGCGGCAGGATGCCCGCCTGCTCCGCGGCCAGCAGGCCGCCATACAACACGCTCGTCAGGACGGCATACCCGAGCACCGATGTCTCGGCCAGGTAGGCGCCGGCCAGCATGATGGGAAAGACAAAGAGGGGATAGAAGGGGTTCTCGATCCCGCCCGCGAAATGACAGAGCGCCAGCAGCCCCAGCAGGTCCGAGATGACCAGCAGGTGGATGAGCCGCCGGTGGGCGCTGTGAGCCAGCGGCACGCCCATCCGGCTCGCATACAGGAGAAGTGAGGCATATAGGATTGCCAACGTGACCAGCACGATGGCCAATGGCCCGATAGCCAGCCCGGGGATGACACGCAAGGCCAGGACAAACAGCAGCGCAGCCGCCGCGATCGCGGCCAGGTGCAGGGCGATCAGGAGGCGTAGCCGCCGCCGGTTCTGCAGCGTGACCGGCATGGCCTCGGAGTCAGTCGGGCTGATCATGGCGTTGTCCTGGGGGCGCGCCTCATGGCATATCGAAGCACTTGCTGAGCGCGGCGTAAGCATCGGGCAGCCGGGCCAGGTCGATGATGCAGTTCACTGTCGAAATCGAGGTGCTGATTGCCAGGATATTGATGTGCTGCTCGGCCAGCGCCCGGAACATGCGGCCGGCGATGCCGGGCCGCTCGCGGAAGTCGGGGCCAAAGACGGCAATCGAGGCCACGTCGGAGCGCGCGACGACTGCCGCAGGCTGCAGCTCAGGACGCAGGCGCTCGATGGCGTCCAGGCACGCCGGCAGGTCCGCCCGGTCCACGCAGAGCACCATCTGGTCGTGGTCCTGGTGGTCGATGACCTGGACAACAAACTGCACGTTCAGGTTGTGCTGGCCCAGCGCATCCAGGATCGCCGCTGCAATCCCCGGCCGGTCTTTCACGGCCAGGATGCTGATGCCTGCCAGTTGGTCGTTTTGGATGACGCCGCCGATCTTGATCTTCTCGGACGGATTCCTCTCGGGCATACCCCCTCCGCATGCTCTGTCTATTTCGCATCCAGCAGGCGACTGATTTGCCGCAACAGCTCGGTCGGCGCGATGGGCTTGGTCAGGAACGCATCGATGTGGATGCTCTCGTCGGTGGGAAACAGCGCCAGGTAATCGGTGTTGGCGATCGATGTTACCATGACGATCGGCACGTGCGCCAGCTCCGGGTCATCTGCCATGCGCTGGCTCATGTTTAGGCCATCCAGGATGCTGGACATAATGACGTCCAGCACGACCAGGTCCGGCTTCTCGCGGCCCAACACGCGCATGCCCTGGTCGCTGTTGCCCGCGCTGACCACCCGATAGTCGGCGGTCTCCAGCACGGTTCTGGTATATTCGACGAAGTCCGGATCATCGTCAACGATCAGGATTTTAGCCTTGGACATACGGACTTGCTCCCTTATGCGCCGACGCGCGCGTTGAATTCGCTGCGGAACAGGTTGAGTCCCGAGGTGACCGGCTCGCACATTCCCGTGCCCATGGGACAGAAGGTCAGGCCGCTGATGCTGTGCGACAGGTGTTCCAGCCGGTCCACATCCTCGAGCGTGCCGTTGCCCGCGCTGACGGTTTCGAGCGCCTCCAGCAGGCGCATGCCGCCGATCCGGCAGGGCACGCAGCCGCCGCACGACTCGTGGACGAAGAAACTGGTGATGCGGCGGGTGACCTCCACCATGTCGGTCGTTTCATCCATCACCATGACCGCGCCCGTGCCCAGCGCGGAGCCGGCGGCTGCGAGCGTCTCGAAGGCCATCGGTACATCGAGCTTGTCCGGGGTGAGGATCGGGGTAGACGCGCCGCCCGGGATGACGGCCTTGATGGCGCGGCCCATGCGCACCCCGCCCGCGTGCTCGTAGATGATCTCGCGCAGCGAGGTGCCCAACGGCAGCTCATAGTTGCCCGGCCGGTTGACGTGCCCGCTGACGCAGAAGACCTTCGGCCCCTTGCTCTGCTCCGTGCCAATGCTCGAGTACCAGGCCGCGCCGCGGCTGACAATGTGCCGGATGTTCGCCAGGGTCTCGACGTTCTGGACGAGGGTCGGTTGGCCCCACAGGCCGACCTGCGCGGGATAAGGCGGCTTCAGCCGTGGCTCGCCCCGCTTGCCCTCCAGCGACTCGATCATGGCGGTTTCTTCGCCGCAGATGTACGCGCCCGCGCCGCGGTGCACCGACACGTCCAGGTCGAAGCCGCTGCCGAGGATGTCCTTGCCCAGGAAGCCGTACTGGTACGCGTCGGAGATGGCCTTGATCCAGCGCTTGACGCCGAGGAAGAACTCCCCGCGGATGTACACGAAGGCCCGGTGCGCGCCGATGGCATAGGCCGCGATGATGAGGCCCTCGAGGATCGAATGCGGGTCGCGCTCGACGATCAGGCGATCCTTGAACGTGCCCGGCTCACCCTCGTCGGTGTTGACCGCGAGGTACTTGACCGGCGCGTTCTGCGGCATGAAGCCCCACTTGGTGCCGGTGGGGAAGCCCGCGCCCCCGCGGCCGCGCAGCCCGGAGGCCTTGACCTCTGCGATCAGCGCCGCAGGCGCCATGCCCAGCGCCTTGCGCAGCGCCTCGTAGCCGCCGTGGTCCATGTAGGTCGTGATGCGCTCGGAATTCGGGCGGTTGACGTTCGCCAGGAGGACGGGTTGCCATGTGGTCATCTCACACCTCCCCCAGGAGACGTTCCAGGATCGCGTCGATGGTCGCGGGTGTCAGGTTCTCGTAGAGCTGGTCGTTGATGCGCATCGCCGGCGCGGTGCCGCACGAGGCGAGGCACTGGACCTTTTCGAGCGAGAACCGGCCGTCCTCAGAGGTCTCGCCCGGCTTGACCCCGATCTTGGCGCTGATGTAGTCGGCGACCTTGTCCGCGCCGTCGCAGAGATAACACGAGAGCCCGTCGCACACCTGGATCAGGTAGTGGCCGGTCGGCTGCGTGCGGAACAGGGTGTAGAAGCTGGCGATGCTGTAGACCTGGCCCGGGTTGAGGCCGAGCCGGTCGGCGACGCGCTCGATGGCCTCGGGCGTCAGGTTCCCCTCGCGCTCCTGCGCGATGTAGAGCGCCGAGAGGAGCATAGCCTGCTTGGCCGGATCGACGAGGTTGGCGCCGAAGGGATGCGTGTCTGTACCGTTCATATAGGCTCCTAGGGGGGAGGAGAATGGCTGGGTCCAGTTCCACCGGGGCCGGCCGCGGGCAGCAACGCAGCCACTTCCGCAACCAACTCGTCGGGACTGACCGGCTTGCTCAGAAAGCGGTCCACCAGCGCGCGCTGGTCGGCCGGCAGAAAACGGTCTTCATCATCGCTGAGGACCGCCGAAATCATAATCAGGGGGATGTGGGCCAGTTGTGGGTCGTCGCGCACGGCGCGAATGGTGCTGACGCCGGCGAGCTCATAGGACATCATGGCATCGAGCAACACGAGGTCCGGCTGCTCGCTCCGCATGAGCTCGAGCCCGTCGGGCGCGTTCGCGGCCTCAGACATCTGGTAGCCGTGGCTTTCCAGCACGATGCGGACGAACTCGCGAAAGTCCGGATCGTCGTCTACGATGAGAATCCTGGTCGGCGGTGACACGGTATCCTGCTCCTGGCTGTAGCGAACCTGCCTGACTATCCTAGCAACTCGGCAACCTTATTCAACAGTGCGCGCGGCTCGACCGGTTTGGAGAGCCACGCATCCATGTGCGGCTGTTCCTCCATGGGGAAGACATGCGCGTAGGGCGTGTCCGCAATGGAAGAGACCATGATGACCGGCATAAAGCGGGCGTCGGGATCCTGAGAGAGCGTCTCGCTGACGTGCAGGCCATCGAGCACCGTCGACATCATGATATCGAGGATCAGCAGGTCGGGCTTGTGCGCCTTGACCTGGGCGAGGCCCTGGTTGCCGTTGGCCGCGCTGATGACCTCGTAATCGTTGGCCTCCAGGATGGTGCGCATAATTTCGACGAAATCGGGGTCGTCGTCCACAACGAGGATTCTGGCAGTTGACATGAACGGATTTCTCCTTGCTGCGACGGGAGAAGTAGCACCCCGCCGTTGGGGTCTGGTGCACGGTTAGTCTAGCACAG
>CAZTMA010000195.1:2690-8237 GCA_964614645.1 uncultured Anaerolineales bacterium | reverse complement strand
AGGGGCGGCAAATCGCCAATGCCCCTGTTTGGTTCCGGCTTTGCCGGGTTAGGGAGACGATGATGAGCGAGAACGATAAGATGCTGCCGGTCCATCCTGGCGAAATCCTTCTGGAAGAGTACTTGAAGCCGATGGGGCTGAGCCAGCACAGGCTGGCGCTGTGCTTGGGGGTCGATCCGCGGCGCGTCAACGAGATCGTGCAGGGCAAGCGGGCGATTACGGCGGATACGGCGCTGCGCCTGGCGCGGTTCTTCGGCAGTTCGCCGCAGATGTGGCTTAACATGCAGACATGGTATGACCTGGAGGTCGCCCAGGACGCGCTTGGCAGCCGCATCGAACAAGAAGTCAGGCCGCACTGCCTGGAGCGGCGGGCGGCCTGAAATTCATTGTTACTCCCCCACCTCGAACGTCCTCACCACCTGCTCGAACACCTGCAGCTCCTCCGGCGTCGTGTAGTACGTGCCGAGCATGTACAGCGTGCCGTCGTGGGTGAGCAGCACGCGGCGATCCCTGGTATCCGGTCCGCCCTCCCAGACGCGTTCGCTCTCCAGCACAGCGCCGGTTAGCCCCGCCGCCGTCGTCACGTCAGGCAGCCGGGTATAGATGTTGTAGCCCTCCGCACCGTGGACGGGACCCGACGTGCCCGGCTCCAGGGCCACGGCCGCGGCGACTTCCTCCGCGCTCCAGAAGTTGTACGCCTCGAAGTCCGCGTTGGTGTAGCCTTCCGGGACGACGGTCACGTAGAAGACCGGGAATGCCGGGCCGGTGGGCTCGTCTTGCTTCAGGTAGAACAGGCGGCTCTGCGCCGTGTTCTCCGGCCCCTCCCAGTTCATGGGGTGCGCGAAGGCGAAGCCGAACGTTTCATCGGTGTACGCCAGCAAGTCGCCGGGCACCGCGCCCGCCTGCTGGATATCCTGCTCGACCAGCGCATAGACTCCCTCGGGCATGTGCTCCTGGCCGCTTGCCAGCAGGAAGCGGGCCACCGTCGCCTCCACGTCGCTCTGGCAGAAGGCCGGCATGTCAGAATTCCACGGGTCACCCCAGCGCACCTGTCGTCCCGCCACCCGCAGGCGATACTCGTTGGACAGTTCCGGCCGCTGACCGAGCTCCACGACGAAGCCTCGCAACCCCAGGCCGAGGTTCACCGGCTCGCACGCGGCCTCCGGCAGGCCGTCCAGCAGCGCGCGTAACTCCTGCGTCTGCTCCGCGGTCAGCGTCCAAGCGGGATTTGGCAGGCCGGAGTAGATGTCGAGCGTGACCTGCGTCGTCTCCGGATCGCGCGGGGCATCCACCGTCGTCGTGATGGTCACCGGCGCTGGCGTCGGTATAAGCGGACGGCTTTCGAAAACCGTCGGGAGCGGGGGCACGATATTGGCCGGGTCAGCGGGTATCGGTTGAAGGCTGGCGAGCATCGTCAGGAAGTCGTCCCAGATGCCCCGCTCGCGCAACGTCTCCAGGTCGGGATACACCGAGCCGCTGGCGCCGAGCGTCAAGATCATCGGCTGGCCGTCCACCACTTTCAGGGCGACGATCGTAACCCCCAGGCTTGAGGGCGGGTCGAACGGTTGCATATAGATCACTGCGTTCGGCTGCTCGACAATCTTCGTAAGCGGAGGTGAGTAATGCTGCCCCCACATCTCATCCACGCTGTCCGCCCAGTCCGCCGGGTCGGGCACCTGCGCGAAGCGAGCCGCTATGTCATCCTGCTCCCCGCTGTCGGGCTGAAGGGATGCGCGCGCTATCAGGTTGGTGGCGCGTAGTCCCAGGTCGGGATCCTGTCCTGGGGCGAGGAGATAAGCCCGCTGCTCGATGTCTTCCGACACAACCCAGCCCGCAGGGCGCAGCATCCGGTAGCCGTATGCGCCGTCGGTCTGCTCGACGAACGCGCCGACCTCGGCGCTCTTCGCTGCCGGAAGGGTAGGCTGCGCTGCCCCGCGTTGCGGCTCCGGCTCGCCGGGCCGCAGCACGAACAGCACGCCGAAGACCAGCGCCAGCACGGCGACCGCGCCCGCCAGCCCCGGCAGCAGCGGGAGCCGCCGGGCGGTGGCGGGTTGCAAGTTGGAAGGTGGCAGGTTGGCAGGTTGAATGGCAGCCAGATACCCCGTCCGCAGCCGCGCATCCGGCCGCGCATCGCGCAGGTCGGCCAGGTCGCGGTCCATTGCGCGATACTCGGTCAGCCGCGCGGTGCAGGCCGCGCACGTCCGCAGGTGTTCGTCGACTGCGGCCCGTTCCGCGCCGCGCAGGTCGCGGTAGTCGGCCAGCAGGGTCTGCAATTCGCTATGGTTTAGCGTTGAAGCGTTGTTCGGTGTCATCGCACGTCTTCCTTCCGGTAGGCCTGCCGGAACTGATCGCGGGCCCGCTGCAGGCGCATCCGGGCCGCGCCTTCGGTCAGGTTCAGCGCCTCTGCGACCTCGGCTATCCTGAAGCCGTAGTGCGCGTAGAGCAGCAGGGCCGCGCGGCGGTCGGGCGACAGGGAGGCCAGCGCGGCCTCGACCTGCGACTGGCGGCTCACGGCTTCGGTGGGGTCGGGGCTGCTTGTCCGCCCCTCGTGCCATTCCCACGGCAGCCAGGCGAAGCGACGCCGCCGCTTGAGTGCGTTCAGCGCGAGGTTCGTGGCCACACGATAGAGCCACGCGCGCGGGTTCTGCAGGCCGGCCAGCCGGCTGCGGCTGCGGTAGGCCTGCAGGAAGGTCTCCTGGGCCAGGTCCTGCGCCCATTCGCGGTCGTGCACCATGCGCACGAGATAGGCAAACACCTCGACGTGATGCCGCTCGAACAGGTGCGCGGCCAGTGACTCGCCATCCGCGGCGACGGCAGGCGCGGTGGCTGTGGCTTCATCGAGCATAGAAGCTCCCTCTGGGTGGGTGGTGTCCGGCATGTTATCCCTTTGCTGCGAGCCGTTGCAGCGCTCGAGTCGTTGCAACGCTTCTGACTGGTATGACAATCACAGGACGCATTTAATCACGGAAGCGTTGCACTGAACAAGCAAATTGACGCGCTTGACATTGTGTGTTATAAAGCATCCGCCTTTTTTCGGGCGGAGTACAGCGCACGCCGGTGAGTCTGCGGCGGCGCGGATGAAAGGGGCAGATATGCCGACACGACAACAAATCGCACTGCGCGAGAAGCGCAAACTGCTCGAGGAGCAGACGCGCATCAGCGGCGAACTGGAACGACTGCGCGAGACGCTCAAGGTTGAGGTGGATGTGGACGCCGAGGAAGGCGACCCCGATCTCATCGAGCGCGAGAAAAACGTCGCGCTGGTCAGCCAGCTGGAGTCCCGGCTCGCGCGCGTGCAGGCCGCCTTGCGCTCCATCGAAAAGGGCAAGTATGGCATCTGCGAACGCTGCAACAAGGAAATCCCGACCGAGCGGCTGGAGGTCAGGCCGGATGCCACGCTGTGCGTCACCTGCCAGGCTGAGGTCGAGAAGCTCATCAAGCGCGGGCTGATGGCGCGCAACCAACCGGAAATCCAATAGGAAATGCGGGCCGTGGAATATATGAGAAAACGGGTTTCTGTCAGAAACCCGTTTTCTGCTTAACAAGGAGGAGCCATGTCAGTGGACAATCTCTTCGTGGACAATCTCTTCGTCTCGAACCACCCTTTGATCCAGCACAAGCTCTCCATCCTGCGCGACAAACGCACGGAGTCCAAGAAGTTCCGGGAGCTGATTCGCGAGATTGCGATTCTCCTGGCCTACGAGGCCACGGCCGACCTGGGCACGAGCGCAGTCGACGTGGAGACGCCGATGGGCACGGCGCATTGCGGCCAGCTGACCGAGACCATCGGGCTGGTGCCGATCCTGCGGGCGGGGCTGGGCATGGTCGAGGGCATCTGGGAGATGATGCCCGGCGCGGAAGTCTGGCACATCGGCCTGTTCCGCGACGAGCGCACGCTGCGGCCGGTGCAGTATTACAACAAGCTCCCCATCGCGCCGACCGTGCAGGTGTGCCTGATCCTCGACCCGATGCTGGCGACGGGCGGCTCCGCAGTGGCGACCGCGGACATCCTCAAGAAGTGGGGCGCGCAGCGGGTCAAGTACGTGGGCATCATCGGCGCGCCGGAAGGCGTGGCGCGGCTGCATGAGGCGCACCCCGACGTGCCGGTCTACCTGGCCGCGCTCGACGAGCGGCTGAACGAGGTCGGCTACATCGTGCCCGGCCTGGGCGATGCGGGCGACCGGCAGTTCGGGACGGGCTGAGATGTCGCACAACTCCCGCCCCTCGTGGGACGACTATTTCATGAGCATCACGTTCCAGGTCGCGCTGCGCAGCACGTGCGACCGGGCGCACGTGGGCGCGACCATCGTCAAGGACCGGCGCATCCTGACCACCGGCTACAACGGCGCACCCGCGGGCCTGCCGCACTGCGACGAAATCGGCCACCTGATGATCGCCGGCCACTGCGTGCGCACGCTGCATGCGGAGCAGAACGCCATCATCCAGGCGGCCTATCACGGCGTCAGCGTCGCGGGCGGCACGATCTACGTCACCCACCAGCCGTGCCTGACCTGCGCCAAGATGATCATCAACGCGGGCATCAAGCGGGTCGTCTATGCGGGGCATTATCCCGACGAGAATGCCGTCGCCTTCCTGACGGATGCAGGCGTTGCGCTGGAACACCACTCGCGGCCCGCAGTGCTGCGCGACGAGGATAACGAGGCGTTATGAACCGCGAAGACGCTGTTTGAAAAGAGGAGTCCGCATTCTCAAATGCGGACGGGCGCTTGCACCAGGCGTTCTTCGCGCCTTTGCGGTTCAAATCAAAATGAGGTACTGATGGATTCTAGAAACTCGAGGCGGCGCGGCTGGCGCCGTCCGCTGCGGTCCGCCGGCGCAGTCGCGTTGGTCCTGGCGCTGGTGTTCCTGGCCGGCTGCTCGACAGCCGCGCCGGCCGCGACCAGCACGCCGACCAAGACGCTGATGCCGACCTTCACCCCGGCCCCGCCGACCGCGACGGCCACGGACGTGCCGCCGACTGCCACTGCGACGGAGGTTCCGCCGACGGCCACGGAGGCGCCGACCGAGGCGCCCACCGCGACGCCCGAACCGCCCACGGCTGGGTCGCCAACGGCGACACCTGAGCCGCCGACCGCCACCCCGCAGCCCGTGGCAGCCCGGCCCACGGCCCGGCCCGTGCAACCGACCGCGCCGCCCGCACCCACCGCGCCCCCCGCGGCCGCGGACCCCTGCGCAAACATCGGCGGCGATGGCTGCAAGTTCCGCGTCACCGGCGGCCCGGCCACCGCGGAGAACGGCGGCCTGGACCTGAAGCTGCAGCTGTTCTTCATCCACAGCGGCGTCGACGGCGGCCAGCCCCAGGGCAGCTACTTCGTCGTGGTCGAGAAGGACGGCGTGCGCCTGCCCATCCCGGACAGCGTGCGCAGCATCGCGCTCAACGCCAGCTCGGGCTCGCTGGGCCGCTACAACTACGAGTATTCGCTCGGAGTGGATAAGCTGCCGGGCAACACCGTGGCGGGCAACTACACGCTGTGGGTGCTGGACGGCAACGGCGAGCGCGACAGCCGCAACGTCACCTTCAGCATC
>CAZTMA010000195.1:0-2590 GCA_964614645.1 uncultured Anaerolineales bacterium | reverse complement strand
CGCCCACTACAAACCTATTTCCATGAGTCGTTTTACCATGACAAACCTACTTGCCTTTCCACCGGACTTCCGTTGGGGCGTGGCGACGGCCAGCCACCAGAACGAGGGCGGCAACCGGGCGAACCAGTGGGCGGCGTGGGAGCAGGAGCCGGGGCGCATCTACCAGGGCCAGGTCAGCGGGCAGACGACCGACTGGTGGAATCCCGCCAGCGCGGAGGCCGACTTCGACCGGGCCGCGGACCTGGGCCTGAACGCGCTGCGCCTGTCCGTCGAGTGGAGCCGCATCGAGCCGGAGCCGGGCGTCTTCAGCCGCGAGGCGCTGGCGCGGTATGCGGAGATGGTGCGGTCGCTGCGCCGGCGCGGCATCGAGCCGCTCGTCACGCTGCACCACTTCACCGACCCGCTCTGGCTGACCGACCTGGGCGGCTGGGAGCATCCGCTGATCGGCGACTACTTCTCGCGCTTCGTGACGCGCGTCGTGGATGCGCTGGGTGACCAGGTCTCGTTTTGGTGCACGATCAACGAGCCCATCGTGTATGCGTTCTACGGCTATAAGGACGGCCGCTTCCCGCCGGGCGCGCGCAATATGCGGCGGGCCGTGGGCGTGCTGCGCAACATGCTCCTGGCCCACGGCCGCGCCTACCGCACGATTCACCGCATCCAGGGCGGCGCGCGCGTCGGGCTGGCCCATCACATGCGCTACTTCCTGCCCGCGAACCCGGCCAGCGCGGCCGACCGCCGGGTGGCCCGCCTGATGGACCAGTTTGCCAACCGCTCGACGCTGGAGGCGATCACGACGGGCCGGCTGACGCCGCCCATCGGTCTCGGCCAGACGGTCACGCAGCTGATCGACACGTGCGATTACCTCGGCCTCAACTTCTACTCGACCGCGCATGTGGCGTTCGACCGCCTGCAGCCGGGCATGTTCTTCGCGCGCCAGTTCATCACGGCCCACCTCGACCCGTGCGACGAGACGCCGGAGGGCGAGCCGTTCTGCGAGATCAACCCGGAGGGCATGTACCTGGCGCTGGCGGACCTGGCGCAGTACGGCAAGCCCATCTACATCACGGAGCACGGCCTGCCCGACTCGGACGACAACCAGCGGCCCTGCGTCCTGGTGTCCTACCTGGCGGAGGTGTGGCGTGCGCTGCAGGCGGGGGCCGACGTGCGGGGCTACTATCACTGGACGCTGGTGGACAACTTCGAGTGGGCTGCGGGCTGGCACCTGCGCTTCGGCCTGATCGAGCTGGACCCCGCGACGGGCGAGCGCACCCCCCGCGCCAGCGCCGCCATCTACAGCCGCATCGTCCAGTCGAACGGCGTCCCGCGCACGCTGTTAGCGCGATACGCACCTGGGTGGCAAAGTGAAGTTTGAAAGTTACAAGTTGGCAGGTTGCATGGCAAAAAAGTCTGACCTCGGTCAACTTGCAACCTTCAACCTGCAACCTGAAATCTTGTCCGTCACGCCCTCGTGTGGTAAACTCAACTGACGATGGGCGCGTAGCTCAATTGGCAGAGCAGCGGCCTTTTAAGCCGCGGGTTTAGGGTTCGATTCCCTACGCGCTCATTTTTGTTACCCTGCACCCATGCCCTCGCGCACCCGCCGCGTAGGGGCGACAGGAAACCGCCGCGGGCCGTGCCATCCCCACATACGCCGATTGCCCGGCACAACACCGTCGACGAAATGCCGTTGAGGGTTTACTTCGCCCTACGCCTGGAATACAACGCACCACGCCCTCAATATGGGACGGTTCCGTCGTGTGGCACGCGAGGGCGAGGCCGGCCAGGACGGTTCGCCGTATGGTGCGGTCAGGATATCAGGGTGCGCTTGTGTGCCCACCTCGTCCCACCGTGGCCGGCCTCGCCCCTACAGGTCCGCGCGCACCGCACGCGTCCCACGCGTCTGGTTACGCGCGCGCCAGCCATTCCCGCAGCAGGATCAACCCCTGCGCAATGCCGGACAGGTCGGGCTCCGCGGCCTGCATCTCGGTCAATTGGTCGATAGCCTCGACCACGTCCTGTCGCGAGTAGGTCAGTTCCAGTGCCCGCCTGAGCGCGGCCAACGCCGCGTCTGTCCGCTGCTGCCCGAAAAGGGCACGCGTGAGCCCGAAATGGCCGGCGTTGTTGAGTGGCAAAGCGTCGATGAACGCCGCGTAATGGTCGGCTGCCGCCACATAGTCTCGCTGCAACACCGCGACATTTCCCCTTCGCAGGTGCAGATAGGGATGATCTGGCTGCAGGCGGGCAGCCGTCTCCAGATCCGCGAGCGCACGCCCGGCATCTTTCAGGTTGATGTAGCACCACGCACGGTTGCGATACCACATGGCGTTCGCAGGGGCCAGCTCGATGGCCCGGGTGTACAGGGGCAGGCTAAACATGTATTCCTTGCGCCGGTCGTGAACATCGGTTTGCGCGGTGAGTGCACCCGCGGCATTGTTGGCCAATCCCAGGGCCATGTAGCGCTCGAAAGCGTCCTGGTAGGCTGCCAGCGCGGCGGCTTCGTCGCCCTCTTCCAGGTGCACATCGCCCAGCGCCCGGATGCAGTTGGCTTCCCCCAGCCGGGCGCCGATGGCCCGGTAGATCGGCAGCG
>CAZTMA010000194.1:0-8355 GCA_964614645.1 uncultured Anaerolineales bacterium | reverse complement strand
CGCTTGACGTAATCCATGAAGTACGGGACCTGCCGGTCGACGTAGTTCTCCTTCAGGAGGACGTGGTTGACCGCCATCCAGAAGGCCGTGTCCTGGCCGGGGTGGACGGGGATCCAGTAGTCCGCATACTTGGAGGCCTGGGAGAAGTCGGGCGAGAACACGGTCAGCTTGGCCCCCGCATGGCGCACCTCTGCGACGAAGTGCGTGTCGGGCGTGCGGGTCATGTTGATGTTGGAGCCCATGATGGCGATGAAGCGGGCATTATACCAGTCGGCGGACTCGCTCACGTCGGTCTGCTCGCCCCAGGTCTCGGGGCTGGCCGGCGGCAGGTCGCAGTACCAGTCGTAGAACGACATCGCGACCCCGCCCATCAGGGTGAGGAAGCGGGAGCCGGCCGCATAGGAAATCTGCGACATGGCCGGGATGGGCGAGAAGCCGTTGACCCGGTCCGGACCGAACGTCTTGACCGTGTGGATGACCGACGCCGCGATCATTTCCAGGGCCTCGTCCCAGCGGATGCGGCGGAAGCCGCCCTTGCCGCGCGCCTGCTGGTAGCGGCTGCGGCGCACGGGGCTGTTGACGATAGAGGCCCACGCATCGACCGGGTCGGCATGTTCCTGCCGTGCCGTGCGCCAGAGGTCGAGCAGCGCGCCGCGGGCATACGGGTACTTGACGCGCAGCGGGCTGTAGAGATACCAGGAGAAGGAGATGCCGCGCTGGCAGCCGCGCGGCTCATACGGCGGCAGCCCTTCCTCCAGCAGCGGGTAGTCGGTGGCCTGCATCTCCCAGGTGACGATGCCGTCCTTGACGAACACTTCCCATGAGCACGAGCCGGTGCAGTTGACGCCATGCGTGGTGCGCACGCGCTTGTCATGCGCGAAGCGATTGCGGTAGAACTCTTCCCATTTGCGCTCGACGGGCGCAACCTGTTCCTTAACCCAGTCGACCATGAAATCCTCCGTAAGCGGACCTGCCGCCGTGAACGGACCTACCGCCGGGCCTGGCGGTGCGGGCCTTTTTGGCGCAGGCGCTGCGAAATACTGGTGCGCTGTCGCGGCCAGAAGAACAGCATCCCGAAGAACAGACCGCCGGCCAGGCCTGCGCCGCCGGTCAGCACCAGCAGCAGCTTCTCCAGCGGGCGGGGGGTGGCCTGCTGCGCGGCGCGCGCAAAGAACGCCTGCAGGTCGGCCTGTTCCGCCGGGGTGAGCTGCCGCGTCGCGTAGATGCTCTGCATCGAGGGGAAAGGCAGCGTGCCGAGGGCTGCGGCCAGCCCCGTGCCGCCGTAGCGCGTGTGGACCTGTGTCAGGTCCGGCCCCAGCGAGCCGCCGCCCAAGACTCCGACCCCCTCGACCGAGTGGCACGCGATGCAGGCCATGCCGCCCGCAGCGAGCGGCGTCGCGCCGCTGAACAGCGCCTCGCCTGACGGCGCATAGCCCGCCAGCGACGGGGCCTTGCCCGACGGCGCGGCCGCGACCGGGCCGGCTGCCGCGCCATCTGCCGGGGCGGCTGCCGGAGCAGCCGCGGCCACAGGGTCCGCCAGGTACGCCAGGATATCGCCGGCCTGGGCCGCGCTCACGCCCATGTTGGGCATGGGGACGTTGTTGAATTCCGCCAGGAGCGCCGTGGCGATGGGGTCGCCCTCGGCCAGCACCTTGTCCGGCTCCACGATGAAGCGCTGGAGCCAGGCGGCGTCACGGCGTTCGGTCACCCCGGCCAGGTCCGGCCCGACGAGGTTGCCCCCGCCGATAGTGTGGCAGGAGACGCACAGGGACTGGAACGTCTGCTGGCCGGCCACCGGGTCCTGGGCGAGGGGTGCGGCCTGCACCTGGGGTGCGCGAATGAAGAACAAAACAAGTAGCACCATGGCGAGCCAGCGAAAATCTTTGATGGTCATCGAGAACACCTCGCAGTGTCAGGAGTTGTGACAAAGAGGAGTCCGCATTCTCAAATGCGGACGGGGTCGGTCCGCGTCTGAGGACGCTCCACTCCGCATCTCCCGCCTTAGTTTCTCACGAGCCCCGGTTCGCCAGCGCATCCGTGCCCGAGATGTAGTGTTCGAGCTGCGCGATGACGAACTGCTGTTGCTCGATGATGGCCTTGACCGCATCCCCGAGCGAGATAACGCCGGCGACGCGATCCTGCCGGTCGAGCACCGGCAGATGCCGGATGTGCTTGCTCGTCATCAGCGCCATGCACTCTTCGATGGATTGGTCCCGGCGCACGCAGACCACACGCGGGGTCATGATCTCGGAGACGAGCGTGTCACTGGAGTTCTTGCCCTCCAGGATGACCTTGCGCGCGTAATCGCGCTCGGAGAGAATGCCGGCGAGCGTCGCGCCGTCCATTACCAGGACGGCCCCGATGTTCTTCTCGGCCATCAACTTGAGTGCCTCGAGGACCGTGCTGCCGGGTGTCACGGCCCAGATTTCGGGCCCCTTGCTGCGCAGCAAATCGTTGGCGGTTTTCATGCGGACATCCCCCTTCTGACGTGGTCGTTTTGACGTAGTCGTTGCATCTGGCGTTGTGATGAATGAGTGGACGAATTCCGGTCTGTGGACCTGGAGCCACTATAAACGAGGGACCGTTTCAAAACCGTTTCGGTTTGGGGGTGAGGCGAAGAGGATGTCGCGCAAATGAAACGCCCGGAGCTGCAGAGCTCCGGGCGTCACCGGGCGACCAGGGGATCGTTCTGACCTGTGTGCAGCCTCATAGGGTCCTTGTTCCCGTGAGCTAGACGGTCAGGGACGCCAGGTTCAGCTTACGGTTCCGGCCCGCCGGTTCCGATTCGCACACCCACCATCCGTAACGATCGGTCTGCCACCAAAGCCGGTTGTGCCTGTCGCACGCCGGATTGCCGAGCACCTGCAACGTTTCGCCCAGCGCGAGCCGCCCCAACTGCTCGTAGCCGCCGCCCGGCCCGCTGAGCAGTTGCAGCCCGTTGGTGACCACATAGGCACGCTGGGTATCCGCCAGGTAGGACTTGAGCGGCGGTTGGCTGGGCTCATCACACACATAAGTGCGCTGAGCCAGCGGCGACAGGAACTCCTTCCACTGGCCGGCGATGGCACCGTTTCCGGCGGTCCAGGCGTTGATTATGCGGCCGCGCGGTGCAGCCGCGTCGCCCTGGAAGGCACGCACGTACCACCAGGTGATGCCGGTCTCAGGCGGCCGGTAGGGGTTCGGGTAGGACACCCGCCGGCCGTCGACCGTGACCGTCACCGTGGTGGTGGTGAGGACATACATGGCCGCGCCCTCCGGCGTTGAACCGACCAGGTTGCGCGGGTCTATGTCGGGCCAGGTGCGCAGTGAGTTGGGCTTGTCGCCCGGCTGGTAGGCAACGTAGACGAGGTCGCCGCGGCTGATGGTGGACATGGTGGGATGCTCCTTTCCTGCTCTTCGATCACTCATCGTTTATTCAGTGCACGTAGGCCCTGCACTATCGGTTGGTATATGAAACTGTTGTCGCTCTTGCAACGTAAGTGCTCGACTGATCACCTGGCAGGCTACGCGAACGAGACCTGCTTTGTCCACAGGTGATATCCGAATCACCCCGGCTGGGGTGACTGCTGCGAGTCGGGTCCCATCGCTGGCAAAGTTCAGTCGAGGGCTCTTTCCCCATTCGGAGTTTCCTGGCAGCATGATCTCCAAACTCAATGCCTTCTTGCCGGCATCCCAGATGCGAACGAGTCCGCCGTGCGAAACGGCGGCCAACTGCAACCGCCCATCCGCAAGCGCGAATGCAATGTCGGCGATTGCATCTGCCTCTGTTTGGAAACTCTCCGTCATTTCGTCGACGACAGCCAGGGTAGTGGCATCCAGCAGCTGGATGCGCGTTGTCGGTGCGTAGTCAGCGGCCACTGCGATTTGAGTGCTGTCAGGGCTGAAGGCAAGGGCGCGGGCGCCGATCAGGCGCTGGTCGCCACCTCCATCTGCTGCTGGCACATGCACCTTCAGCAGTTTGCGCTGGTCCACATCCCACACGCTCAGACTGCCAGAACCGCTTGTCGCTGCAACCTTGCGGCCATCGGGACTGAAGGCCACCCGATGCCAACCGGGGTCCGCGAGTCTAACCTCATCCGCTGCCGGTAACTCAAGCAGCCCATTTTCGACGTCGTCGCCCAAGGTCTGAAGATGGACGTGCCCGAGGCCGTCGAGAATCGCCAGCATGGGATCAGTGGGACTGAAGGCTGCATCCACCGCGCCGACTTCTTGCAGCATGGCCAGAGCTTCACCGGTCTGAGTATTCAGCACGGTGAGTCCAGGTGAGTCGAAGACTGCCATCCAGCGGCCATCGGAGCTGATCGAGTTGTCCCCACAGCCTATGCATCCGCTGAAGTTCGCAATCCTTCTGACATCTTGCACACCGTCCTCGTTCAAGCGCCACAACTCGACTTCTCCGCGGCTTCGAAATTCGCACTCGTCTGGCTCGGTGCAGCGCCAGGTGGCCAGCCAATGACCGTTGACGCTTCGAGCGAACGGGATTGCTTTGTGGTCCTCAAACCCGAAGACAACTTGTCGGGTTTCAGGATCCCATAGGGCCGAGATACCATCGCCACGGTCAACAAGGACGAGGATGGTTTCGCCTGCCGGGAACAAAGGGTCTGATAGCCCGGCAGGGTAATGGGCTTTGACTGGAGTCACCGCTGCATCCCACACGCGCAGCACGCCATCGCGCCCGGCGGCATCTGAAGTCAAAGTGGCAAGGCGATTCCCATCAGGGCTAAACGCAACAGATTCGAACGGACCGACTTTCTGACGCAGGCGAGTTATTTCGTGACTATCCTGCAGGCTCCACAGGATCATCGTATCATCAAGGATGAATGCAAGTTGGGTGCCTTGAGGGTTTGTCCGAGAGTTGATGTCTTGCGTTCTGAACTTGCCCGGGCTGGGCAGAAACTCTCCCGTTTCGGCATCGTACAGCGAGATCGACAGCCATTCACCGTCACGATCAACTACCTTTAGCAGTTGATGGTCGGAGGTTTCGATAAAGCTGCCGTTGATTCCTGTGCTGTGGCCGCTGATTACCTTCGGGTCATCGTCTTGCTCGACATTCCACAGCCGTACCTGTCGTTCCCAGGGGAAAGCCAGCGCCAGATATCTTCCTTCTGCGCTCATAGCCGCCTGCCGAATGGGGGCGAGGTTGGCGCGGCGGAATACAGTGGTAGCTGATACGGTGTCATAGACCTCAACGACCCTGCTCTCGCCATTCTGTTCATCGGCTCGTATAAGTGCCAATCGCCTCAGTTGAGCATCAGCGGCGCCTAGTTCAGCCTGTTCTTCGAGCAATCGGGTGGGCGCCCGGGTATCAGCGATAGACCACAGTGCAACATACCGATCAGTTCTCTCCGTACCTTTCTCTCCGCTGACAATAGCTACGCGAGTCTCATCAGTGCTGATGAGAAATCTCGCTAGCTGGCCGCGAACGGGCAAGCTGAAATATGCCCGGCAAGTCTGAGGATCTAAAACGATGATTCTCTGATCGGCTGGGGACTCGCCGAAGATGTTGCTATCGGAAGGTCTGCGACTGATGAAGACCAGTGAGCCCTGCGGACTGAATTCTGCATGGGGTTCCCTTGTATCAGGTTTCAGGGGCGGACAGTGCAGCGAGTGTGAAGGTTCTTTGAGAATAGACACACCGGCATCACTGACCACAGCCACGTACTTTCCTAAAGGGTCGAAGTGGAAGGCGTCAACGTTTTCGCCGGAAATAGAAGGGGTTATCACCTTCTTCGTGGCAAGGTCAACCAGCTTCGCCTCTGCGCTGTTGCCGAAGTAGCCCCTGTTGATAGCCAACATCCGTCCGTCCGGCCGCCACTCTATCCCATTCAAGTCCTGCGTTGCTCCCGTTGTATTACCCCTTCCGACCTGCCAGGCAAAGAGCGGAGCTTGATCCAGTGCCCGCGCCAGTTCAATGAGAGCCTCTTGGGTCGGCGGAATAATGGCTGCATCGGTTACCTTGATTGCTTCGACGCCTAGCAGCAAGCGGAGCTCACTATCGGCCTGGTTTTGGGCGGCGTTAGCGAGGAAGCGGGCCTGCGATTGGGCCGCTCGGATACTCGCTTGTCTGGCTTGGTAGCTCGCAAAGATCGCCAGCCCTGTCAGGGCAATCATCACCGCCGCCGCGATCCCGATGATGCGCCGGAACGTGCTGCTACGGCGGGAGACGCTCGCCTGGGCGAAACTCAGTTCGGCGCCGTTCAGCCACTGCGTGTCCGCCGGCGCGTCCGTGTTCGGTGCCAGCACCTGCCTGGCCCAGCGCATGCGGCCGGCCGGCCCTCGCTGCTTTCCGCCCACCGGCCACAGCGTCTCCTCCACCTGCGGCAGGCGGGGGTCGTCATCCCACAGCAGGCCGGCCTTGGCCTCTGGCGCGGCCTCGCGCCATTCACTCGCCGCCTGCGCCAGCCGGCGCTGCAAGGGCAGGTAGTCCTCGGCCTCCTGCTTCCAACGCAGCAGTTTGTCCCACGCCAGCACCAGCGCGTCGTGCGCCGGCTCGACATAGGCCGTGCCCTGCTCCTCCCCAGCATCCTGAGCGGAGCGGAGCGGAGTCGCAGGATCGCTTGTGCCGCGCACCAGCAGGCGGGCCGCCACCAGCCGGTCGAGCACCTCCTGGACGCGCGCATTCTCCTCCGCGGTCGGGTAGTCCAGCTCGCTCAGCGCCACGCGGCGGCGGGCCAGCTCGCCGCCCTCGACGGCCACCATGCGCAGCATGACGCGCTGCATGGTGACGCGATGGGCGTCGTCGGGCAGGGCGGCGTATTCCTCGGTGGCACGGTGGCGCAGCGAGCCGACCACGCCACCAAGGGCTTGGTAGTCGACTCCGGACAGCGCGCGGTCGTCGCGGCCGCTCTGCACGTACTTGACGTACAGCTCGCTGAGGGTGAAGGAGAGCAGCGGCAGCGCGCCGGGGGTCTGGACCACCTCCTTGATCAGGTCGTCCACCAGCTCCGGCGGGTCGAAGTAGAGCACCCGCACGGAGGCCGGCCCCTCGATCACCTGGCGCAGGTCCTCGATGTCCATCGGCGGGACGACGTACCGGCCCGCCTGCCACAGCCCAGCCAGCGGCGCATCCCGCTGCGTGAACTGCGGCTCGAAGTCGGTGCGCAGGGTGATGACCAGGCGGAAGGCATCCGGCTGCGCCTGGACGGCCTCTGCCAGCAGATGCAGGAAGTGCGCCCGCTCGGCGTCGTCGCGGCAGAGGGTGGCCAGCTCCTCGAACTGGTCGATGGTCAGCACCAGGCGCCGGCCGGGGTGGGCCGCAGCCCAGCGGGCGACGACCGCGGAGAGACCGGCCGCGTTGCCGAGCTCCGGGACGTCCTCGCCCAACCCGGCGTGCAGCAGCGCCTCCAGCGCCCGCACGGGGTGATCGGTCGGGCCCATGGGGGGCAGGACGTGGTAGGTGACCTCTCCCCCAGCCCCTCCCCTACCAGGGGAGGGGAGCTTTTCGCCCCTTTCGCTGCGAGGGGAAGGGAGCGCCTCTCCCCCTTCCCTCGCAGGGAAGGGGACCGGGGGGTTAGGTCCCAACCTTGGCAGCACCCCCGCCTTGACCAAACTCGACTTGCCCGTGCCCGAGGCGCCCAGCACGGCCAGGAACGGCTGCCGGGCCACGCGCTGCACCAGCTCACCGATCTCGTCCTCGCGGCCGAAGAAGAGCGGCGCGTGCTGCTGATCGTAGGACTTCAGGCCGCGGTAGGGGTTGCTCTCCTCGGTCAGGTCGGGCGCCGGCGGCAGGTTCAACGGGTGGCCCGGCGCGAGGAAGATGAACTCCCCCTTGCCGTGCTTGTTGAGCGGCCAGAGGCCCGGGGTCTGCTCATGGCGGGCCCGTTCTTCCGCCTGCACCTCCACCTGCTGCCGCAGGTAGAGGTACAGCTCGGTCGCAGTGATGACGCCGTCGCCCCGGCCCTTGGGCACGAGGTCGGCCTTGCCCAGCTCCAGCGCGTCGATCAAGGCCAGGGCGAAGGGGGAGTGCAGGCCATCGTCGCCGGCCCGCGCGCCCCGCTTGGCGTCGCCTGCCAGCACGTCCAGCGCCCGCTGGTCGTAGGCGGCCGAGGTGAGCACCTGCCAGGCCGGCGAGAGCAGGTAGCGGTCGTAGCGCTCCCGGTGGATGACATCCGGCAGCGTGCCCATGTGGCGGGTGGCGGCCCAGCGAAATGCACCGGCAAAGCAGCAGTCCAGGATGGCCAGCATGTGGCGGCAGGGCAGCGCGGTCAGCCAGGCGTGCAGGTCGGTCATGGCCAGCATGCTGGCCGAGTCGCCGGGGCAGGCGTCCTGGGGGACGAGATAGCCGGCGGGCCCGTCGTCGCCGTCCAGCGCCACGCCGTGGCCCGCGAAGTAGACCAGCAGGCGGTCGTCCTCGCC
>CAZTMA010000193.1:0-8468 GCA_964614645.1 uncultured Anaerolineales bacterium | reverse complement strand
GCCGACACATAGGTCGGGGGCCGACACATAGGTCGGGGGCCGACACATAGGTCGGCCCCTACTTTGACAATTTGGGCGGTCTTGTCTATAATGTGCGTCTGGTACGGCCCCGGCTGGGCCGTGCTATCGCGTTATTGGCATATTCATGCAGGGGCTGCCAAGACGAAGTCTCGTCCACGTGGCGGGCGCGGTCCCGGGGGAGCAAAACAGGATGTATGCAGTGGTGGAGACCGGCGGCAAGCAGTATCGCGCGTTGCCCGGTCAGGTTATCGACGTGGAGAAGCTGCCGGTCGCAGTCGGTGAGCAGATTCTGCTCGACCGGGTGCTGCTGGTGGCGGACGGCGACCAGATCGCCGTCGGCCAGCCGTTCGTCACGGGCGCCACGGTCCGCGCGACCGTTGTGCTCCAGGACAAGCACCGCAAGGTCATCTTCTTCCACTATGTGCCGAAGAAGAAGGAACGCAAGAAGCGCGGGCATCGTCAGCCGTTCACCCGTCTGCGGATCGAATCCGTGGATCTCGCCTAGACCAGGCTGGAATGGATTAAGACCCCTTACGGGGCAGGAGATATAGAAATGGCTCACAAAAAAGGTGGCGGCTCCAGCCGCAACGGTCGTGACAGCGCCGGTCAGCGTTTGGGCGTCAAGCGGTTCGGCGGTGAGCATGTGCTGTCCGGCAGCATCATCGTCCGCCAGCATGGCACCAAGTTCCACCCGGGCGTGAATGTCGACCTGGGCAAGGACTTTACCTTGTTTGCGACGGCGGAAGGCTTCGTCAAGTTCGAGTCGAAGAACGGCCGCTCGTTGGTCAGCGTTTACCCAGAGGCGTAACATGAAGGCGAAAATCCATCCGAAGTACTATCCCGAGGCGCGGATCAGCTGCGCATGCGGCAACTCCTTTACGGTCGGCTCGACATCCGAGGAACTGCGGGTTGACATCTGCTCGGCGTGCCATCCGTTCTACACGGGCGAGCAGCGCATCGTCGACACCGCCGGCCAGGTCGATCGCTTCATGAAGCGTCTCGAACGCACCGCCGACACGGTCGAGCAGATCAAGTCGTTGCAGGAAATTCAGCGCCAGACCGTGCAGCAGGCGCGTGTGGCCAGGCGCCGCGGCGACGCCTAATCCATCTCAGATAGAAGATGGAAGATTGAAGAGGCTGGATGCCGGTTCACCCGAGTATCCAGCCTCTTTGCTTATCCAGTGTGTTTTTCGTCCTTCGTCATTGTTGCGAGGCTTCCATGCTCTACTTTCAACCCCACGGCGGCTGGGTCGAGGTCATCTGCGGCAGCATGTTCAGCGGGAAGACCGAGGAGCTGATCCGCAGGGTGCGCCGGGCGGAGATTGCGCGACAGCACGTGCAGGTCTTCAAGGCGCGGATGGATGACCGTTACTCGGTGTCGCAGGTCGCATCCCATGACGGCTTGCAGTATCATGCCGAAGTCATCGAGCGCGCCGCGGAGATCCTGGAGCGACTGCAGCCCGAAACGACCGTGGTGGCGATCGACGAGGCGCAGTTCTTCGACTGGGCCGTGGCGGATGTCGCGCGCATCCTGGCTGACCGGGGCCTGCGGGTGATCATCACCGGCCTCGATCTCGACTTTCGGGGCGAGCCGTTTGGCCCGATGCCGCTGCTGATGGCGGAAGCCGAGATGGTGGACAAGCTGCACGCCATCTGCGTGGTCTGCGGCTCCGCGGCCAGCCGGACGCAGCGCCTCATCAACGGCGCACCCGCGAATTACACCGACCCGATCATCCTCGTCGGCGCGAGCGAAGTCTACGAAGCCCGCTGCCGCGACTGCCACAAAGTCCCCGGTCGCCCTGTGGCCGAAGGGTTACAGGTTGCAGGTTAGCAGGTTGCAGGTGGCTTGAGTCGAACCTGTAACTTTCACCCTGCTAACCTGTAACTTCCAGCCGGTCCAACACGCCCTGCAGGTCGGGGGGCAGGGGGGTGGTGAACGTGACGGCGGCGCCCGTGGAGGGCAGGCGGAATGTCAGCCGGTGGGCGTGGAGGAACTGGCGCGGGCAGGCGAAGGGCAGCTTGCGCCGGCCGTAGAGCTGGTCGCCTGCGACGGGATGGTGGAGATGCGCCAGGTGGACACGAATCTGGTGCGTGCGCCCCGTCAACGGATGGCAGGCCAGCAGGCTGAAGCGCTCCCCGGCAGGTCTGGCCCGATAGGTGCCCAATGTCTCATATTGCGTGCGGCTGGGCCGCCCCTGGCCCGCAGGCCGCACCGCCATCCGCTTGCGGTCGCGCGGGTCGCGACCGAGCGATGCATCGATCTCCCCTGCGGCCGGTTGCAGCACCCCTACGACCAACACCAGGTATTCCTTATACACCGTCCGGGCCTGGAACTGCGCCTGCAGGTCGCGGTGGCTGGCATCGTTCTTCGCCACGAGGATGACCCCCGACGTATCCTTGTCGAGCCGGTGGACGATGCCCGGCCGGTGCACCCCGCCTACGCCCTCCAAATCCGGTGCGTGATAGAGCACCGCATTGACCAGCGTGCCATGCCAGTTGCCCGCGGCCGGGTGGACCACCATGCCGGCGGCCTTGTTGATGGCCAGCAGGTCGCTGTCTTCATAGAGGATGTCCAGCGGGAGATCCTCCGGCTCGACGTTGTATTCCTCGGGCGCGGGCACGAAGACCGTCACCACGTCGCCCTGGCTGACCCGGTAGCTGGCCTTCAGTGGCCGGCCTGCGCGCAGAACCTGGCCTGCCTCGATCCAGCGCTGCACCTCGGCGCGCGAGCGGTCGGGGAGCTGGTGCGCGAGCCAGCGGTCGAGCCGCTCGCCGCCCGCCTCGACGGCCAGCACCAGGGGCGCGGCCGCCTCCTCCGCCAGGAGCTCATCCTCCGGCTCGGCGGCCAGGTCCTCAAACAAAACTTCGGAAGCCGGCTGGGCTTCCGAAGCGCGCTGTTGATCGCTCATATGGGTTACTCTTCGCTGCGGGCCTCGTGCGCCGGCCCCAGGCCGGTCGCGCCCGGATGGACGGTGTCGTCTGCGGCGGCCTGCTCCGCCCGGACGTTGCGGCGGTCGTCGCGCAGCAGCAGGATGGCGAGCAGGATGGTGCCGACCACGATGCCTGCATCCGCCACGTTCCACGCGGGCCACTGATACACCCGGTCGCCCACGGGCAGGGTAAACAGCAGGAAGTCGGTGACGTGGCCGTCCTGGTGCAACCGGTCGATCAGGTTGCCGGTCGCGCCGCCGAGCTGTAGGCCCAGCGCCAGGCGGATGAGCCAGTCGCCCTGGTCCAGATGCCGTGCAAAGACGAGCAGCCCGACAATTACGATGACGGCGACGACGATGAAGAAGCTCGCGCCCCCGCGGAACAAGCCGAATGCGGCCCCGGTGTTGGTCAGGTGCACGATGTTGAAGTAGGGTTCGAGCGCAGGGAAGGGGGTGTAGCTCCCGCCCAGGGGCACGCGTGTTTCAACCAGGCTCTTGGTCCACTGGTCCAGCCCGATAATCACCGCGGCCAGCAGCAGGATCGAAAACCATCGCAAAGCAGATCGCACAGATATCAGCTCGTTTCTCACTATAACTCGGCCACGCGCTGGCAGTGGAGGCACAGCGTCGCCTCCGGCACAGCCTTCAGCCGGGCAAAGTCAATCTCGTCGCCGCAGCGGCCGCACTTGCCGTAAGTGCCGTGGGCCATGCGGTGCAGCGCGTCGTCCACCAGCTGCAGCGCCCGTTCATGGCCCCGCAGCAGCGAAACCGATGCGGCCTGGTCGAAGGCGGCGGTGGCGTCCTCGGCCATGTGATTGCCGAGGCCGACGTTAGACTCCTGGCTGGCATCCGTCAGCGTGTGAATCTGGTGCTGCAAGGTGGCCTGCTGTTCGAGCAGGTAGCCGCGCAGCCGATCGAGTCTCTGTGGTGTTAGCATACTGTCCTCGCTGCCGGCGCTTCCTTACTGCGCCGGTACAGCCATTCTAACGCGAAGTGTGACAGAGAGCAAGCATGGTGAACAGGTGAAGAGGTGAACAGGTGAACAGGTGATGTGGAGTGGCAGGTTGAGCTTTCTTACCACCGTCCTGGATTATACCCTCAACGGAAAGCTCACACCTGTCCACATTCACCTCTTCTCCTCTTCACCTGTTCCCCTGTTCCCCTCTTCACGTACTACGCTTTACGCACGCCCAGGGTCACATCCTCGCCGTCGAGCTTGACGGTTGTCGTGAATGCGCCATCGGCCGGCGGCGCTTCGGTCAAGCTGAGCGACAGCGTATCGGCGGCAATCTCGGCGCCGAAGTGCTCCCAGACCGCGGCGAGCGCAGGCCCGGCCTGCACGGTCGTGTGGATGCGGTCGCTGATCTCGAAGCCCGACTTCTTGCGAAGCTCCTGGATGTTACGGCTGACCTCGCGCGCGTAGCCCTCCCAGCGCAGCGCATCCGTCAACTCGGTCGTCACGGCGACCAGGTAGCCGCCCTCCTGGCTGACGGCCAGGCCCGGCTTCGGCGTCTTACGCACCTGCACCTCGTCCGGCAGCACTTCTATGCGCTCGCCGTCCACCTCGACGGTGACGCTATGCCCGCCCTCGATCGCAGATGCCACGGCCAGCGGGTCCAGCGCGTTGAGCGCGGTCCGGATGGCCGGATACTTGCGGCCGTGCTTCTGGCCGAGCTGCTTGGGCAGCGCGTGAATCTGCACGTCGACCAGGTCGCTGCCTGCCGTGACGGTGTGCAGCGCCTTGACGTTGAGTTCCTCGGTGATGACGTCGGCGGCCAGGCGCATGACGGCATCCGATTCGCTGCGGTTGGCGACGCCCACGAACGCCTCCGCCAGCGGCTGCCGCAGCTTGAGCCCGGCGCTCTCGCGCGCGGCCCGGCCCAGCCCGACGACGCGCTGCGCCAGCGCCATGTCGGCCAGCAATTGCGGGTCGGCGTAGGCCGACTGCGCCTCAGGCCAGTGGCTGAGGTGCACGCTGACAGCCGTCTCTGCGACGGCGCCATCCTTACACGCGCCACCCGTCACGAGATTGCAATACATCTCGTCGGCCAGGAACGGCGTGAACGGGGCGAGCAGGTGGGCCAGCGTGACCAGCACCTCGTAGAGCGTCTGGTGTGCGGCGAGGGCCAGCCGCTGGCTTTCCTCGTCGGCCTCCACGTTCCAGAAGCGCCGGCGGCTCAGCCGGACGTACCAGTTGCTCAACTCGTCCACGAAGTCGCTGATGGGCCGCGTCGCACCGGTGACATCGTATGTCTCCAGCGCGTGCGTCACGTCCTTCACCAGGTCGTGCAGCCGGGCGAGCACCCACCGGTCCAGCACTGACCGCTGCGCCAGCGGCACAGGCGCCGCCAGCGGGTCGAAGTCGTTCAGGTTGGCGTAGGTCACGAAGAAGCTGTAGCTGTTCCACAGCGTCAGCATGAACCGGCCCACGACCTCCTTGACGAGGTTCGCGCTGAAGCGCCGCGTGTTGCCGGGCGGGCTGGCCGTGTACATGTACCAGCGCGTCGCGTCCGCGCCGTGCAGGTTGAACACCTGCCACGGGTCCACGATATTGCCCCGGCTCTTCGACATCTTGCTGCCGTCCTCGGCCATGATATGGCCCAGGCAGATGACGTTCTTGAACGACGGCTGGTCGAACAGCAGCGTGCTGACCGCATGCAGGGTGTAGAACCAGCCGCGCGTCTGGTCGATGGCCTCGCAGATGAAGTCCGCCGGATACTGCTCGCTGAAGACCTCGCGGTTCTCGAAGGGATAGTGCCACTGCGCAAAGGGCATCGACCCCGAATCGAACCAGGCGTCGGCCACCTCGCGCACGCGATGCATGGTCCCGTCCTTGCAGCGCGTGCAGGCCCACGTCAGCTCATCCACGGCCGGGCGGTGCAGGTCCAGCGGCTCCGCGTCCGGCTGGTCCGGGTCCGGCCAGCGATCCATCTGCTGCGCCAGGTAGCGCGGGTTCATGAACTTGCGGCCCGTCTTCTGGCTCAGCTCTGCGACCGACCCGACGCACTCCTGGTGGCCGCACTTGGGGTTGTCGCAGACCCAGAAAGGCAGCGGCGTGCCCCAGTAACGCTCGCGCGCCAGGCCCCAGTCGATGTTGTTCTCCAGCCATTCCCCGAAGCGGCCGTCGCGGATATGCTCCGGCACCCAGTTGATGCGCTGGTTGTTGGCGACGAGCCGGTCCTTGAACGCGGTCGTCTTGATGTACCACGTCGTGCGCGCGTAGTAGAGCAGCGGCGTGTCGCAGCGCCAGCAGAACGGGTAGGTGTGCTCGTAGACGCCTTGCTTGAACATCAGCCCGCGCTCGCTCAGCTCGCGCTGGATATACGGGTCGGCTTCCTTGACGAACACCCCGCGCCACGGGCCTACGGCATCGATGAACCGGCCCTGCGGGTCCACCGTCATGAGCGTCGGCAGGTTGAACTTGCGGCCCACCTCCATGTCGTCCGCGCCGAACGCGGGCGCGATGTGGACCAGGCCCGTGCCGTCCTCGGTGCTGACGAAGTCGCCGGGCACGATGTAGCAGTAGTCCTCGGTGACCGGCAGGAAGGTGTAGAGCGGCCGGTAGTGCAGCCCCAACAGCTCGCGACCCTTGACCCGGCGCAGCACCTGCACGTGGTCCAGGTGGTCATCGAACACGGCGGCCATGCGCGCCTCAGCCAGCCACAGCTTGTCGTCCTCGTGCTGCACGAGCACGTAGTCCAGGTCCTCGCCCACGGCGACTGCGACGTTGCCCGGCAGGGTCCACGGGGTCGTCGTCCAGACGAGCAGGTAGGTCCCCGGCTGATCCTTGAGCGGGAACTTCACGAAGACGCTGGGGTCCTTCGTGCCCTCCTGGTAGCCCTGTGCCAGCTCGTGGCTGCTCAGCGGCGTGCCGCAGCGCGGGCAGTAGGGCACGACCTTGTAGCCCTGGTAGACCAGGCCCCGGTCCCAGTACTGCTTGAGGATCCACCACAGCGACTCCACATAATCATTGGTCAGCGTGCGGTAGGCCGTCGGCAGGTCCACCCAGTAGCCCATCCGCTCGGTGAGCTTCTCCCACTCCTCGACGTAGTCGAACACGCTCTGGCGGCAGCGCCGGTTGAACTCAGCGACGCCGTAATCCTCGATGGCCTTCTTGCCGGTGAAGCCGAGCTTCTTCTCGATCTCGAGCTCGACCGGCAGGCCGTGCGTGTCCCAGCCGCCCTTGCGCGAGACGAAGTAGCCCTGCATGGTCTTGTAGCGGGGGAAGATATCCTTGAACGCGCGTGCGAGGACATGGTGGATGCCGGGCCGGCCATTGGCCGTCGGCGGCCCCTCGTAGAACACATAGCGCGGCCCATCCTGCGTCTGCGCGATGGTCTGCCGGAACACATCGGCGCGGCGCCAGAACTCCAGCATCCCTTGTTCCATCGCCGGCAGGTTAACCTGTGGCGTAACGTCCTTGAACTTGCCCATGGTGCCCCCTTCGGGAATGACGAATTGAGAATTATGAATTAGGAATTAGTAAGGAGTAGCGAGTAAGCCCTCGGTCTCCAGTCACTCGTTCCTAATTCGTAATTTCTAATTCGTAATTTCCACATAGATGCGCTTATTGATCGCGCCCTTCGACTTGTAATCCGTGACGCGGATGTGTCCGATCTCGCGCGTGTTGGCGACGTGCGTGCCGCCGTCCGCCTGCAGGTCCAGCCCGACAATCTCGACCGTGCGCACCTCTGCGATGCCCGGCGGGAGCAGGTTGATCTTCGTGCGGATCAGGTCGGGAATCTCGAAGGCTTCGGCGCGCGGGAGAATGCGCACGCGCACGTCGCGCGCTGCCATCACCTCCGCATTGCACTTTCCCTCGATCTCCGCCACCAGCTCGCCGCGCAGGTTGGCGAACTCGAAATCCATGCGCCCCTGCAGCGGGTCCATGTTGCCGCCCGTGACCTGGGCGCCGTAATCCCGCCAGACGACGCCGCACAGCACGTGCAGCGCGGAGTGCGTGCGCATCAGCGCATAGCGCCGGTCCCAGTCGAGCGTCCCGGTCACGGCAGCCCCGACCTCGGGAAGGTCACCGGTGAGGGTGTGCCAGACGAGGTCTCCTTCTTTTTTGACCTGCGTCACGAGCGCGGTCGCGCCGTCGAACGCCAGGCTGCCGGTGTCGGACGGCTGCCCGCCGCCGCCGGGATAGAAGGCCGTCCGGTCCAGCGCGACGCGGCTGCCCGCCGGGTCCACTGCGGTGACGCGCGCCTCGAACTGGCGCAGATAGCTGTCGGTTTGATAAAGAAGGTCGGTCACCTCACCCCCCTGCCCCCTCTCCTGTCATGGACAGGAGAGGGGGAGTTAAAATAAAACGCCCTCGTCCCACCTGGGGACGAGAGCGCATGCTCCCGCGATACCACCCCTGTTGACGACGAGTTACAAGTTGCAGGTTGCAGGTTACGGCCTCGGCTTGATCGACAGGCCTAACTTGAAACCTTCAACCTGTAAACTTTCAACCCTCGCGTCCGCTCAGTGAGGCGCCAACACGCCTCTGCGCCGGATAACGGGGCGCAACCC
>CAZTMA010000192.1:0-8490 GCA_964614645.1 uncultured Anaerolineales bacterium | reverse complement strand
TTCAGCCCGAAGATGTTCCGCTTCTACTTCAAGGAGATGTATACACGGCTCATGGGTCTGGCTCACGAGTATGGGATGCGCGTGTTCATGCACTCCTGCGGGCAGAACTGGGCCATTGTCCCCGACCTGCTGGATGCTGGAGTGGACGTCTTCCAGTTCGATCAGCCCGCGCTGTACGACATGCCCAGGCTGGCCGCGCTGCTGCGCGAGGGCAAGGCTGCCCTGTGGAGCCCTGTGGACATTCAGAAGATTCTCCCTACGGGGGACCGGCAGCTTATCGAATCGGGAGCCCGTTACATGATCGACATCTTCGAGGGCGGGCTCATCTGTAAGAACTATCCTGACCTGCCCGGCATCGGCGTGCAAGAAGAGTGGGATGACTGGGCATACGCCGCGATCTGTGAGCGGGCAGGCATCTAGCAAAGGAGCATTCGATGTTCAAATCCTTATTGCCCGGCGCGATCGGCGTTCGGGCCGACCTCGCTGTCGCCGCCGACCTCGCCGCTGCCAACGGGTTCCACGCGCTCCACCTCAACATCCGGGAGGCGGCGGCCCTCGGTGCGACACAGACCCGTGACCTGCTGATCCATGCCGGTGTACAGCCGGGCGGTTTCGGCTTTCCGATCGATTATCGCAAGCCGGAGGCCGAGTTCAGCGAGGGCCTTGCCGAGTTGGAGAACCTCTCAATCGTTGCAGCGGCTATCGGCGTCACACGCACCACCACCTGGGTGCCGAGCTGGCATGACAGCCTGGACTTCGAGGCCAACTACGCGCTCCACGTGGACCGGCTCAGCCGCGCCGCGCGCATCCTCGACGCACACGGCATCCGCTTCGGGCTGGAATTCCTTGGGCCCAAGACGCTGCGCGACAACCACCCGTATGCGTTCGTCCACTCGCTGGACGGCATGTTGGCTCTATGCCGAGACATCGAGCAGGCCGCGGGCACGCACAACATGGGCCTCCTGCTGGACGCCTATCACTGGTATACCGCGGGCGGCACCCTCGACCAACTGGCGCAGTTGCGCGATGCCCATATCGTGGATGTGCACGTGAACGACGCGCTGCCCGGCATCCCGTTGGATGAATTGCCGGACACGCACCGCGCGCTCCCCGGCGAAACGGGGGTCATCGACCTGCGGGGGTTCCTGCAGGCGCTCTCGCGTCTCGACTACACCGGTCCCGTCGTCGTGGAGCCGTTCAGCCCGCGTCTGAAGGAGATGTCGCCGGAGGATGCTGTCCGGGCCACAGCGGAGGCGCTGCACCAGGCCTGGCGCGATGCGGGTCTCACAGATCAAGCGACTGTTTGAAAGGCGCCTGGCGACTAAAGTCACGGCTGCCGCGGTTGCTGCGCAACCCGACAAAGTCTGCCTTCGGAGACTGCTGGCGTGTAGTCTGCGAAGGCAGACTTTGTAATGGTGGCAGCGGTTTCAACCGCCCGGAACCTTTACAGCGCGCGCCGGACAGCTGCCTGCCACCCGGCGTATAGCAAATCGCGACGATCCTGTGACATGGCCGGCTCATAGCGCACCTGGGGCCGTTCCAGCGCAGCGATTGCCTCTTCCGAATCCCAAAACCCTACAGTCAGCCCGGCCAGGTACGCCGCGCCCAGCGCCGATACATCGCCCGCGGTGCTGCACAAGAGCGGGATGCCGAGGATATCAGCCTGGAACTGCATCAGCCCCCGGTTGCGAGTCGCGCCGCCATCGGCCAGCAGCACCTGCAGCGGCACGCCCGCCTCGGCCTGCATCACGTCGAACACATCCCGGACCTGGTATGCGATCGACTCTACGGTCGCGCGGGCCAGGTGGCCGCGGCTCGTGCCGCGCGTCAATCCGGTAATCAACCCGCGCGCCCCCTCATGCCAGTGGGGTGCGCCGAGACCGGCCAGGGCCGGCACGAAGTACGCGCCGCCGTTGTCGTCGACCTGCGCCGCGAGCGCCTCCACGGCCACCGGGCCGTCCACCCCCAGCAAGTCCGAGACCCACTGCACCGCTGAGCCCGTCACGTAGATATTGCCCTCCAGCGCGTATCTCACCTGCAGATGGCCCCACGCGATGCTCGACGACAGCCCGTTGCGGGAGAACACCCGCTCCGTCGTGGGCGTCATCAGCGATGAGCCGGTCCCGTAAGTCGCCTTGACCGAGCCGGGCCGGAACCCGGCATGCCCGAAGAGCGCCGCGTGGGAGTCGCCGATCAGCGCGGCAATGGGCAGCCCTGCCGGGATCCCGGGCAGCGCCCGCGTTTCCCCGTAGTACGCGCTCGACAGGCGCACCTCAGGCAGCGCGGCGCGCGGGATACCGAAGATGCGTAGCAGGTCGTCGTCCCAATCCAGGGTGTCGAGGTTGAAGAGCTGCGTCCGCGAGGCGTTGGTGACATCGCAGGCAAACATCGCGCGGCCGGTGAAGTTCCAAAGCAGCCACGCGTCCACGGTCCCCAGGCAGATCTCACCATTTGCTGCCCGCGCCGCGCCATCGGGAATATGCTCCAGGAGCCAGCGCGCCTTGCTGCCGGAGAACATGGGGGCCACGGCAAGCCCGGTCCGCTCGTAAATGGTGCCGGCCAGGCCCTGCTCGGTGAGCTGTGCACAGAAGGCCGCGCTGCGATGACACTGCCAAGAGATGCAGGGGCCGAGCGGCTCGCCGCTACGCCGGTCCCAGGCCAGCACCGACTCTCGCTGGTTCGTGATCGCCAGCGCGGCCACCTGCCCCTCCGGCGCGGCGGCGAGCACCTCCGCGACAGCCGCGTGCGACGTGCGCCAGATTTCGAGTGCGTCCTGTTCGACCCACGCAGGCAGCGGATACGCGATGGACAGGGGCCGGGCAGCCTCCGCCACGACGCGACCGCCGCGGTCCACCAGCACGGCCTTCACATTCGTGGTGCCCTCATCGATGGCGAGGATGTAGGCCGCCCCGCCGTGCCTAGCAGTCGCCATCGGGTCCGCCGTGGTAGTACACCTCCCACCCGAAGTAGGTCGTGAACGCCTCGTGCAGCACCGCAGCTGCGTGCGAGCGGTTCATCGCGGCGTGGTGCTCGAAGCCGTGCTTGCAGATGTGCCGCATCAGCGACTGCAGCCGCGGCACGCGCACCACCGCGCGGCTGCCGAAGGTCTCCAGCGGGTCGTCGACGAACTCCCCGTCGCCCACGTAGGCCTGCATGCGCCCGTGCCGGTCGTCGCTGCTGACGCGCGCAAAGCTGAACGGCCCGGCCGGCACTCGGCCGGCGACGACGCCGTAGGTGTTCTCGACCCCCAGGGTCGAGCCGAGGATCGGGGCATACTCCATGTTGAACTCATCGCCGTAGAAGCTGCGGGCCCAGTTGCCGCAGTGGAACAGCACGCACTTGTCCCGATCGTCAGCATAGTTGTTGTTCCAGTCGACGAGCGCGCTGGGCGTGCCCGAGGCCAATTGCAGCGCATACATGGAGACGACGCCGGTGACATCCACCTCGCACGCGCTCGGCATCAGCTGCTCGCTCATCATGCTCATGACCGTGCAGACGTTGGCGCCGAGGTTCTGCTGCAGCGAGTTCCAGCATTGCAGGGCGGTTGCCTGGATGTCCAGCGACTGCATCCAGTCTTCCAGCACGATGGCGAACTTGGCCATGCGCACCAGCGAGGGCGAGGGCACGCCTGCAGTGTTGACGTACCCGCGCAGACGCCCCAGCCGGTCGATCACCCGGGCATCGTCGTCGGCCAGCTTGCCCACCGTGCCCAGGATCTCGGACAGGTCGACCGTCTGGACGCTGATGCCGTGCGCCTGCAGCAGCTTCTCGCTGTAGCGCGTCGTGTTGAAGGCGTTGGGCCGCGCGCCGACCGCACCCAGGCGCGCGTGCTTCAGGCCCTTGACCACGCGACAGACGCCGGTGAACTTGCGCAACTCATCGCGGAATTCCTCCGTATCGGGCCGCAGTGTATGCTGCTCCGTCACGGAGTAAGGATAGCCATACTGGTACAGGTTGTTGCAGACGGAGATTTTGCCGCAGAACGCGTCGCGTCGGAACTCGGGCGTCAGGGCATCGAGGTCATCCGGAAACGCCTGCACCAGGACGGGGACCTGCAGCCCAGAGAGCTTAATGGCGTCCACTGCGGCCTTCTCATCGCCGAAGTTGGGCAGGCTGATGAGGATGCCGTCGATGCGATGGCGGTTCTCGTCGAACAGCGCCGCACACTTCCGCGCGTCGCTCCACGTCTCGACCGCACCGAGCTTGGTCGTGCTCTCATCCAGGATGACCGGCTCGATATCGAGGGCGGCAAAGACGTCCAGCAGCGTCTGCCGTGCAGTCGTGATGAGCCGGTCGGGGAAGAAGTCCCGGTTGCCGATGATGACGCCCAGGACGGCCTTGTTCTGTGCCATGATGCCTCCAAAGATTGCCCTCAGCGGGACAGCAGCGCGCGGGCCGTTGCCGCCAGCCCGTCGGGCGAGATGCCGTAGTGCGAGAAGATGTCGGCCTGCGACCCGGTGACCATGTACTCATCCGGGAAGCCCACGATCCTGAAGGGCACGTACGCGCCGGCCTGCATCAACACCGCCGCGCACGCCTCGCCCAGCCCGCCATGGACGCTGTGTTCCTCGACGGTGATGATCGCACGCGTCTCTGCCGCTGCCGCCAGCACAGCGGCAGTATCGAGCGGCTTGAGCGTGTGCATGCTCAACACGCGACAGGCGATGCCCTCCGCGGCGAGGCGACCGGCCGCGGCGACCGCGGGCGCGACCGTCTCGCCGCACGCGATGAAGGTAAGGTCGCGCCCCTCTCGCAGGCGGGCCGCCTGTCCGAGGATGAATGGGCTGTCCGCCGGGTGGACGTGCGGCTGGGACGCCTTGCCAAGGCGCACATACACCGGATGGTCCGCCCGGTGGATGGCCCGGATGGTCTCGCGGGTCTCGAAGTTATCTGCAGGCGCGACGACCGTGATGTTGTGGACCGCGCGCAGCGCAGCATAGTCGTGCAGCGAGTGATGGGTGGCGCCCAGCGCGCCATAGCTGACGCCCGCGCTGATGCCGATGACGCGCACCGGCTGGTCGGAGTAAGCGACGTCCACCTTGATCTGCTCGAAGGCGCGCGCGGTCAGGAAACAGGCCGGCGACACCGCAAACACACGCTTGCCGGCAGAGGCCAGGCCCGCGGCGATGCCGACCACATTCTGCTCTGCGATGCCCAGCTCGATGAGCTGTCCCGGCAGCGCCTCCGCGAAGGGAGCCAGCTTGCCCGAGCCGCGCGAGTCGCTGGTGACGACCACCACATCGCGGTCCTCCCGCGCGAGTTCCAGGAGCGTCTCCGCAAAGACTTCCAGATTCGGTCGACCCGGTTCCATGTCAGCCCCCCTGCAGCTCAGCGCGCGCCCGGTCCAGCTCCGCCAGCGCCGTGGCGTACTCCGCATCGGTCGGCACCCGGTGATGCCAGTGCGCGGCATTCTCGATAAAGCTGACGCCCTTCCCCTTGACCGTGTGCGCCAGCACCAGGCTCGGCCGGCCCGGCTGGAGCGGCACGCGGCCGAGCACCTCGCGCAGGCCGCGCACATCGTGGCCGTCCACCTCGGCCACGGCGTAGCCGAACGCACGGAACTTGTCGGCCAGCGGCTCCAGCGGCAGGACCTTCTCCGTCGGCCCCGTAATTTGCAGCCCGTTCCGGTCGACGATGGCCGTCAGGTTGTCAAGGCCGTAACGCACGGCCGCCAGCGAGGCCTCCCAGATCGAACCTTCGTCGAGTTCGCCATCGCCCATGAGCACGAAGACACGATACGCGCGACCGTCCAGCCGCCCGGCCAGTGCCATCCCCGTCGCCACCGCCAGCCCGTGGCCCAGCGCGCCGGTGTTCTGCTCGATGCCGGGCACGCTGCGGGTCGGGTGGCCGATGAACGGTGAGCCGCAGCGGCAGAGCGTATCGAGTTGCGCCGCCGGGAAGAACCCGCGGTCGGCCAGCACGGTGTAGAGCGCTTCGACACAGTGCCCCTTGCTCTGCACAAAACGGTCGCGGTCGGGATGTGCCATCGTGGCCGGGCTGACGTTGAGGATATCGTTATACAGGACGTTGAGGATATCGACGGCGGACAGGTCGCCGCCCGTGTGACCGGCGCGCGCCTGCTTGACGATGCGCAGAATGGTCTGCCGGTACTCGATCGATTTCAGCCTGAGTTCCAGGTCGGTTGATAACGTCATGCGGCCGCGTCTCCGATGGATGCCGGGATGGACCCGGGGGTCAGATGGCCTGTCTGGGATGCACGGGTGCTGCGCACCCCAGGCAGGCCGTAGTTGCAGTTATGCCGTGACGATCAGTTCGGCAACGGCGGGCGCTGCCGCACCCAGCGCGGTCGCCCGCGCGCTCGGGGAGCCGCCGCCTGCGGTCAGCCGGAATCGACCCGGCTCCAGCACGCGCTCGCCTGCGTCGTTCACCAGTTCCAGCATATCCGGCGTCACTGTGAACGTGACCTGCCGGCTCTCGCCCGGCGCCAGGTGGATGCGGCGGAATGCGGCCAGGCTCTGCTGCGGGACCGGCGCCGATGACTCCACGTCGGTGACGTAGAGCTGCACGACCTCATCCGCAGCCCGGTCGCCCGTGTTCCTCACCGTGACCGTCGCGGCAACGCTCTCACCGCTGTGGATTGTGTCGCGGTCCAGCGCCAGGCCCTCGTACGCGAACGTCGTGTAGCTGAGGCCGAAGCCGAACGGGTACAGCGGCTCGACCGTCGCAAAGCGATACGTCCGCCCGGCCATGTTGTAATCGTCGAAGGGCGGCAGGTCCGCGGTCGCCCTGGGGAAGGTCAGCGGCAGCTTGCCCGACGGCGCCACGTCACCGAACAGCACGCTCGCCACCGCCGCGCCGCCGAGCTGGCCCGGATACCAGACATACACGACGCCTTCCACCATGTCCGCCAGCTCGCCCAGCGCAACCGGCGCGCCGCCGGTGATGACCAGGACGACCTTTGCGCCGGCCAGGCACAGCTTCTTGACGTACGCGGCCTGCGACTCGGGCAGCTCGATCTCGGTCCGGTCGCCGTTCTCCGGGGTCATGATCGCGTCGCCCTCTTCGCCTTCCATGAGCGGCGACAGGCCCACGCAGGCAATCGTCACATCGCTGCCCGCGGCCATGTACGTCGACCAGTCGTGCGCGGTCGCGTTGGGCTGCGTGAACTGGCAGCCGGGCCGGTACTCGACCTTGACGCCCTCGGGCGCCCGCGCGACGATGCCCTCCACCAGCGTCACCATGCCGGTGTTCATGCCGTGGTAGTTGCCCAGCAGCACATCCAGGTTCGCGGCCGCCGGGCCCATGACGGTGATGACCTTGGCATCCGGCTTGATAGGCAGGATGTTGTTCCGGTTCTTGAGCAGCACGACCGACTGGACCGCAGCCTCCTGCGCCAGCTTGAGGTGTTCTTCGCACCCCACAACGCTCATGGGTATGTTCGCATACGGCACGCGCTCCGCCGGATCGAACATGCCGAGCTTGAAGCGCGTCCGGTACATGCGGGCCAGAGAGCGGTCGACGTCCGCCTCGGTCAGCAGCCCGCGCTCCAGCGCCTCGCCCAGGTGCTCGTAGGTGCAGATGCAGGCATTGTCGCAGCCGGCCTTGACGGCCAGCGCAGAGCTTTCCGCCGCGTCCGCCGTGAGCTTGTGCCCCTGGTGGATGTCGTTGATCGCGCCGCAGTCGGACACGACATGCCCCTGGAAGTCCCATTTGCCGCGCAGGATGTCCACGAGTAACGTCTGGCTCGCGCAGCAGGCCTCGCCGTTGGTGCGGTTGTACGCGCCCATGACCGCCTCGACCTGCGCGTCGACCACGAGCTTGCGGAACGCGGGCAGGTAGGTCCCGTACAGGTCCCGCTGAGAGACCACCGCGTCGAAGGTGTGCCGCAGCTTCTCCGGCCCACTGTGGACCGCGTAGTGCTTGGCGCACGCGGCTGCCTTCATGTAGTGCGGGTCATCGCCCTGCAGCCCCTGCACGAATGCCGAGCCCATCTCGCCGGTCAGCACGGGGTCTTCGCCCCACGTCTCCTGCCCGCGGCCCCAGCGCGGGTCGCGGAAGATGTTGATGTTGGGCGACCAGAACGTCAACCCCTGGTAGATCATCGTCCCGCCGTGCCGCCGCATGGCCTCGTGGTGCTTGGCGCGCGCCTCGTCGCCGATGGCCGACGCGACCCGCCGCACCAGCTCAGGGTTCCACGTCGCAGCCATGCCGATGGCCTGTGGGAAGACGGTGGCGCGGCCGTTGCGGGCCACGCCGTGCAGGGCCTCGCTCCAGTAGTCATAGGCCGGGATGCCCAGCCGGGGGATCGGCGGGCAGGCATTACACATCTGGCTGAGCTTCTCTCTTAACGTCATGCGGCCGATCAGGTCATCCACGCGCTGCTCGATGGGCAGGTCAGGGTTCAGGTAGGGAGCTGTGGCTTCAGTCATTGAAAGCGTCTCCTTGGTGAGGTGTTTGATGGGAAGAGTCTATGTATTACCGTGATTGCTAATTTGCCAGCATCTGGCTGTGCCAAAGTGCAATCAGTGA
>CAZTMA010000191.1:0-8720 GCA_964614645.1 uncultured Anaerolineales bacterium | reverse complement strand
GGCCTGTGCTATAATGCGCGCATGTCATCCGGCCGCGCATCCAGCAACCCCGAGCCCCTTCGCCGCGTCGGTCTCAACGCACACCTGCTGTCGCTGACCCAGTCGTATCGGGGGGCCGGAATCAACGGTTATATCTATCAGCTCTTGCGTCATCTGCCGGAGATAGCGGGCAAAGGCCATCCTTTTCGCTACACCGCTTACCTGCACGAGCCGGCCTTCGTCGCACCAGCCGGATTGAGCGTGGTACGCTCAAGTTGGGATACGCGTAGCCCCTGGCGGCGCATTGCCTGGGAGCAAACGCAGTTGGCGCGTTATACGCACGACACAGACCTGTTGCATGGACTGGCCTTTGCGGCACCGCTGGCTGCCGCTTGCCCGACGGTGATTACCGTGCACGACCTGAGTTTCCTGCGCTACCCGCACGCCTTTCGCACGTTCAACCGGCGCTACCTGAGCCTGTTCACCCGGCTCTCGACCCGGCGGGCGACGCGCGTGATTGCCGTCTCCGAGAGCACGCGGCAGGATGTCATCGCCCTCTGCGGCGTCCCCGCCGAGCGTGTCGTCACCGTCCCCAACGGCGTCGGCGCCGAGTTTCACCCGGCTCCAGCCGCTGAGGTGGCCGCCTTCCGCACGGCCAGGGGCCTGCCCGACCGCTTCATCCTCTTCCTGGGCACGCTGGAGCCCCGCAAGAACCTGCGGCGGCTGCTCGAAGCTTATGCCAAGCTGCGCACGCGCCACGATGCAGCCCTCCCGCCGCTGGTCATTGCGGGCGGCAAGGGCTGGTTCTACGAGGAAATCTACGCGGCCGCGGCCGAACTGGCCCTGCTCGACGCCGTAATCTTCCCCGGCTACATCCCCGCCGAGGACCTCCCCTGGTGGTATCGCGCAGCGCAGTTGTTCGTCTACCCGTCCATCTACGAAGGGTTTGGCCTGCCGGTGCTTGAGGCCATGGCGTGCGGCACGCCGGTGGTCACCTCGACTGCCTCCTCGCTGCCTGAAGTCGCGGGCGACGCAGCGCTGCTCGTGCCGCCTGATGACGTGGCCGCGCTGGCTGATGCCATGCACCGCGTGCTGTCTGCGCCCGCGCTGCGGGCGCAAATGCACGACGCGGGGCTGCGCCAGGCCGCGCATTTCTCCTGGGCCACTACCGCGCGCGCCACCACAGATGTCTACCGGGCCGCGCTTGGCCTGTCGAATGCGGGAGGCGCGGCATGAGCCGGGATGTCCGCAAGTGGATGCCCTGGGTGACCGTGGTCACGGATGTGATCCTCATCGTTGCGGCCCTCGGTATCGCCTACTGGCTGCGCTATGACCGCCAGCTCTTTCGCGTGGTAGACCCGGCCAACAACGTGCCCTTCTCCGTCTATCTGCCGCTGGTCAGTGTGCTCACGCTCATCTGGCTGGCGGCCAGTCGCCGCGAAGGCGCCTATGACGTGCGCCGCGGCCGGCCCCTGCTGGATGAGCTGTATTCGGTCGTCAGTGCGACGACGCTCGCCATCATGTTGATGGTCGTGCTGGTCTTTTTCTATCGCCGGCTCTTCTACTCACGCATCATCTTTGTCTACGCGGGCGTCGCAATCGTAGTACTCGTCGGCCTGGCGCGCGTCATTCGCCAGGTCGTGCTCACCCGTCTGCGCCAGGCGGGGCAGGGTGTGGACCGCGTGGTGATTATCGGCGCAGGCGAGGTCGGCCGCACGGTCATCCGCAACCTGATTGCCCAGCCGGAACTGGGCTATCGCGTCATCGGCTTCCTCGACGATAATCCGGTCAAAAGCACCACCGATATCGGCCCGATCCGCGCGCTCGGCCCCCTGGACAACCTGCCCGAGGTCATCCGCGAGCATGCCATCGACCAGGTGATTATCACGTTGCCGTGGCAGTATCACCGCAAGACTGTTCGTCTCGTCACCGATTCGGAGCACGCGGGAGTGCGCGCCCGCGTCGTGCCTGACCTGTTCCAGTTGAGCCTCGGCGGGGTGGACGTGGAGGCCATCAACGGGATTCCCCTCATCAGCATCAAACAGACCACGCTGACCGGCCTGAACCTCACCCTCAAGCGCATCGTTGACGTGCTCATCGCGGGCGCGGTGCTCCTGATTGGCTCGCCCGTCTGGCTGCTCATCGCGCTGTCGATCAAGCTGGATTCGCGCGGGCCGGTCCTGTTCAAGCAGGAACGCATCGGACGCCACGGCCATCCGTTCACCGTGTACAAGTTCCGCTCGATGTATGTGGACGCGGAGCAGCGGCTCGAAGAGCTACGCACTCAAAACGAAGCCAGCGGCCCACTGTTCAAGGTGCGCGATGACCCGCGGCGCACGCGCGTGGGCCGTCTCATCCGCACGACCAGCATCGACGAGATCCCTCAGTTCCTCAACGTGCTGCGTGGGGAGATGAGCATCGTCGGCCCGCGGCCCGGGCTGCCCGCCGAAGTCGCTCAGTATCAGGATTGGCATCACAAGCGCCTGCAGGTGCTCCCGGGCATCACCGGCATGTGGCAGGTGAGCGGGCGCAGCAACCTGACGTTCGATGAGATGGTCATGCTGGACATCTACTACGCCGAAAACTGGTCCCTCAGCCTGGACCTGCGCATCATGCTGCGGACAGTGCCCCAAATCCTCTTCGGCGATGGAGCTTACTGACCGATGAATCAAGGCGCCCCGAGTGCGGCCGTGACTCAGGCGAACCACTTGCCCCATGTCACGATCCTGACCGCCAACGCGGGCGGCGGACATCGCGCTGCCGCCCATAGCCTGGCCGAAGCCCTGGAGGGTCGGGCGTATGTGACTTACCTGAGCCTGATGGATGATTATGCTCCCTTCCCCATCAACACCTGGTCGGCCACCTACGGCCCGTGGGTCAACTACACTCCCTGGCTCTACCGCCTGGTCTATCGCTACGGCTCGTCGCGCGACCGCGTCCTGATGACCGAGCGGGCCGTCTACCCGCTCATCCGCCCGTGGGTGGAAAAAGGTATGCTCAGCGTCAACCCGGACCTGTTCATCAGCGTGCATCCACTGCACACGGATGTCCCGATCTGGATTCTACAGGAGGCCAGCCGTCGCATCCCGTTCGTGACCGTGGTCACCGACCCGGTCACACCGCCGGTGGCTTGGTTCTGCCCGGAAGTAGATCTATGCATCGTCGCAACGGAAGAGGCTCGCAGCGTGGCGCTGGGCTGCGGCCTGGACCCGCACAAGGTCTCGGTGATCGGCCTGCCCATCCGTCCCGCGTTCCACCTGGCGCGCGGCCAGGCTAAAGACGAGATGCGGCGGCGGTTGGGCCTCGCGCCGGAACGCCCGCTGGTGCTGCTGACGGGCGGGGGCGCGGGTATCGGCCGGCTGCGCCCACTGGCGCTGGCCATCACGCGGCGGCTGGCGGACCATCCGGCGAACCCGCAACTGGCAATCATCGCGGGTCGGAACCGGGAGCTGCAGCTCCTGCTGCGCGCCGAACGCTGGCCGATCCCGGTGCAGGTGTTGGGGTTTGTCAATAATATGCCGGAATGGCTGGCCGCAACGGACCTGCTCATTTCGAAGGCCGGGCCCGCCACCATTGCAGAGGCCGCATGCATGGGCGTGCCCCTCATCATCACCGATTACGTGCCGGGCCAGGAGATCGGCAATGTCGAGTGGGTCCAGCGCCACAACGTCGGCCTGTACGAGCCCAGCACGCAGGGCATCGCGCGCGTGGTCACAGACCTGCTGCAGCCCGGCAACCCCGAACTGGCGCGCATGGCCGAGCGCGCGCTGGCGACCGCGCGGCCGGATGCGGCGCGAGAAATTGCTGATGCGGCGTTGGCCTTGCTGCAGGTGTAACCGCACCAGTGCTCCGGGCATCTATGAAGAAACAGACGATAGGACGGAGGGAGACCACCAATGACTAACGCAAGTGTAACCTGGGTAGAGGACATGATGTTTGTGGCGCAGGGCGATTCGGGCCATGCGGTTGTGATGGACGCGGGGGAATCCGCGGGCGGGCACGACCTCGGCTCCCGGCCGATGGAGGTCCTCCTGATGGGCCTGCTCGGCTGCACTTCGATGGACGTCATCAGCATCTTGAAAAAAAAGCGCCAGCCGGTCGAAGGACTGAAAGTCTTCGCAACTGGCGACCGCAACGCCGAAAACCCGATGTACTTCACGCACATCCACCTCGAGTACGTCGCGTATGGCAAGGTAGACGAGCAGGCGCTCGCGCGCGCAGTGGAGCTCTCAGAGACGAAATACTGCGGTGCATCGGCCAGCCTAAAGGGCGTGGCGAAGATTACCACCAGCGTCCGCGTTGAGCCGGGAATCGTCACTGCGGCTGTGGAGAAGACTGTAGCTGCTGCATAAGAGGGCCATCATGCCATCCGCCGCACCTCCGCACAAAACAGGAGCCGCTGCCCCTGCGCAAACGCGCTCGGCCACGCGCTCACCGGCCTTCCGCATCCTTCTGGGGCTGACCGTGATCGCCGCCCTGGTGGGCATCTGGGCCGGAGTGACGCTGCTTGTCCAGCAGCAGGAAGAACTGACAATCCAGGCGCGGCCGGCGGACAAGGGACTCACCGGCTGGCTCGCGCCGGACTTTACGCTGCCGACCGCGGATGGCGGGACCGTGCAGCTGAACGATCTGCGCGGGCAGGTCGTCCTGCTCAATTTCTGGGCGACATGGTGCCCCCCGTGCAAGGCCGAGATGCCCGACCTGAACGCGCTCCACGTTGAGCATCAGGACGCACATAACTTCACGGTCATCGGGGTGAACATGCAGGAGACGGCGGAGCAGGTCAACGCGTTCGCACAGCCCAGGCAGCTCACCTTCCCGCTGGCCCTGGACACTTCCGGCCAGATATCAAGCGGCCTGTTTGCAGTGCGCGGGCTGCCGGTCACATACATCATCGACCGCGACGGCTTCGTGCGCGATATGTGGCAGGGACAGATATCGAGAGGCGCCATGCTGGCGCGGCTCGAAGAGGTGTGGTAGGGCTTCACCCCCCGACCTCCTCTCCTGGCGGATTAGTATCTCGCCAGGAGAGGAGGTCGGGGGTGAGGCTTCTTATACGCTTGACTGTTAACAACTTGACGTGCTAAAATGGTACATGCTGGTAACAGGCGCGGCAGCTGCCGCGCTAACGCCTTTTGTCCGCCTGCACATCAGGGATTAGGAGGTGAGTCAGCATCCACACACGACCCTCGTTATGTTGTATGCCTCAATTCACGTAAGTCTGGTTTCTCAGGGAGGAGATTCTATGGCTCACAAAAACCGCACCTTCGTTCTGGCCGTCAGTCTGCTCGCGGTGGTCGCGATGCTGCTGACGGCATGTGTTCCCCCGGCAGCCGCGCCCACGGGCGCAGAACCCACCGCACCTGCAGCCGAAGAAGCAGCGCCTGCAGCCGGCTCAGCCAAGCTGGAGATGTTCTCCTGGTGGACGGCAGGCGGCGAGGCCGATGGCCTGAACGCCATGTACGAAATCTACAAGGCGAAGTATCCCGACGTCGAAATCGTCAACGCGACGGTCGCCGGCGGCGCAGGGACCAACGCCAAGGCCGTCCTCTCCACCCGACTGACGGGCGGCGATCCGCCGGACTCCTTCCAGCTCCATGCTGGCCTCGAAGTCGAAAAATATGAACCCGACAAGTACCTCCAGCCGCTGGATGACCTGTATGCCAGCGAAGGCTGGGACAAGGCCTTCCCGCCTGACCTCATCACGCTGCTCCAATACCAGGAGCACTTCTGGGGCGTGCCGGTCAACATCCACCGCTCGAACGTGATGTGGTACAACAAGCAGATTCTGGCGGACAATGGCATCGAACCGCCGGCGACCTGGGACGACTGGTTTGCCGCGGCGGAAACGCTGAAGGCCGCCGGCATCGTGCCGCTGGTCATCGGCACGAAGGAAGGTTGGGAGGCCGGCCATACCTTCGAGACGATCCTGGCGGGCGTGCTGGGCACTGAGGGCTACAACGGCCTGTGGACGGGTGCGACGCCGTGGACCGATGCGAAGGTGACCGAGGCGCTCGAAATCTTCAAGCAGGCCATGACCTACGCCAACACTGACTACTCGGCGTTGACGTGGGATGGCGCGGCACAGTACCTTATCGACGGCAAGGGCGCCTTCCACATCATGGGCGACTGGACCGACGGCTGGTTCACGTCCAAGGGCTACACCGAATACGGCTGGGCGCCGGTCCCCGGCACTCAGGGCATCTTCGTAGCCCTCTCGGACAGCTTCGCGGCCGCCAAGGGTGCACCGAACCAGGATAACCTGATGAACTGGTTGAAGGTGGCCGGCTCGAAGGAAGGGCAGGAAGCCTTCAACCCGAAGAAGGGCTCCATCTGCGCCCGCACCGACTGCGACCCCGCGCTGTTCAACGCGTACTTGCAATCGGCCATGACCGACTGGTCGCAGGATGCCATCGTGCCGAGCGTCGCGCATGGCGCGGCCGCCTACGAGAAGTGGGCGACGGTCTACAAGGACATCCTGACCACGTTCATCACTCAGGGTGACGTCGCCAAAGCGCAGGCCGACTTCCAGCAGGCCTGTGTTGACAACGGCATCTGCCAGTAAACCGTCAACTCGTAGCGCGGAGTGAAGCATCCTCAGATGCGGAACGGCCTTATTACAGAAGTGCCGTCCGCATCTGAGGATGCGGACTCCGCTGTCGTCTCGGACAGGAGTCCACCGTGCGCAGACTCAGCCGCGACCGGCTTCTCTCCATCCTCCTGATTGCGCCCTCGGTGCTTGCCATTGCCGTCTTCGTCTACGGCTTCATCGGCTACACCGGGCTGGCGTCAGTGTCCAAATGGGATTCGCTGACCCCCGATTACACCTTCGTGGGCCTGCGCAACTATACCCGCCTGTTCACCATCGACCGCTTCCTCAGCGACCTGCGCAACACCGTCACCTTCACACTTTTTTTCCTGCTTGCGTGTCTCGTGATCGGGCTGGTGCTGGCGCTACTGCTGGACCAGCGAGTCAAGGGCGAAGCCATTTTCCGCAGCATCTTCCTTTTCCCGATGGCGATTTCGTTCATCGTGACCGGCGTGGCCTGGCGCTGGCTGCTTAATCCGGGCACCCTCCAGACGGGCAGCTCCGGTATCAATCTCCTGTTTGAGAAGGTGGGGCTGGACTTCCTGCGCGCCGGCTGGTTCACCGACCCGACCATCTGGCACATTCCACCTGCGTCGGGCCTTGGCCAGTTCCTCGCCAGCATCGGACTGGGAGGGCTGGCCAGTCGCTATGTCGGCATCTCGTACGCCATGCTCTCGGTCGTGCTTGCGGCGACGTGGCAGATGTCCGGCTACACCATGGCCATGTACCTGGCGGGTCTGCGTGCAATCCCTGACGAGCTGCGCGAGGCCGCACGCGTGGACGGCGCGAGCGAGTTCCAGATTCTGCGCCGCATCCTGTTGCCCATGCTCCAGCCCATCACGCTCAGTGCGGTCATTGTACTAGGCCACATTTCGCTGAAAATCTTCGACCTCGTCGTCTCCATGACCGGCCCCGGCCCGGCCTTTGCGACCGATGTCCCGGCGTTCTTCATGTGGGACACGACCTTCCGCGGCAACAACTTCGCGCAGGGCGCAGCCATTGCTATTCTGCTGCTGCTCGTCGTGGCGGTTCTCGTCGTACCCTATCTGCGCTACAGCACGCGCACGGAGGCCGAGGTATGAGCACCACCACGCGCCGCCTGCGTGCCCGGCCGCGGATTGCACCGCCTGCACGCAAACCTTTCCGCTGGAGCCGTGCAATCATCTACCTCGCGCTGATCCTGGCGGCAGCTTTCTATCTGCTTCCCGTCTACCTGCTCATCATCACCGGGATGAAAAGCTTCGCAGAGGTCAGCCTCGCGACCATGTGGGAATGGCCGTCCGGCATCCACTTCGACAGCTTCGCCAAGGCCTGGTTTGGAAGCCCGTCCGAAGGCATCCGCGGGCTGAATGCCAACTTCATGAACTCGATCTACCTTGCGATTCCCGCGACAATCGGCTCGGCCATCCTCGGGTCGATGAACGGCTACGTGCTGGCAAAGTGGAAGTTCCCCGGGTCCGAGATTTTGTTCCCATTGATGCTGTTCGGGATGTTCATCCCCTACCAGAGCATCCTCATCCCCCTGGTGCAGACGCTCCAACGCATCGGGCTGTACGGCTCGATCCCCGGGCTGATTTTCGTCCACATCGTCTACGGCATCCCAATCACGACGCTGATCTTCCGCAACTACTACGCGGCCATCCCAACAGAGCTGCTCGAGGCGTCCAAGATTGACGGCGCGAGCCTGTTCGGCATCTACCGCCACATCCTGCTGCCCATCTCGATGCCAGGCTTCGTCGTCGTTATCATCTGGCAGTTTACGTCAGTCTGGAACGACTTCCTGTTCGGCGTCATCGTCACCAGCCGCCCGAACGTGCAGCCGATTACGGTGGCGCTGAACAACATGGCCGGGTCGTACATCGTCGAGTGGAACGTGCAGATGGCGGGGTCACTGCTGGCCGCGCTACCCACGCTGCTGGTCTACATCCTCCTGGGACGCTACTTCATGCGCGGGCTGCTGGCGGGATCGTTGAAGGGGTAGGCTTTGAGCAAACCTACCCGCTGTGGTAACATGCCCCCGCAACTCAGGAGGCAAACAAACATATGACTCTTCCATATTTCCGGCGCGTGGCGGATGTGCTGCCGAACATCCCCATAGAGCCGGTCCAGGACATCATCCGTGTGATGCAGGATGCGCAGGCGCATGGCCGGC
>CAZTMA010000190.1:0-8727 GCA_964614645.1 uncultured Anaerolineales bacterium | reverse complement strand
GAGCCGGTCCAGGACATCATCCGTGTGATGCAGGATGCGCAGGCGCATGGCCGGCGCATCTTCATGTTCGGCAACGGCGGCAGCGCGGCCAACGCATCGCACATCGTCAACGACCTCGTCAAGAGCATCGTTCACCCCGACCGGCCCCGGTTCCGGGTCTTCTGCCTGGCCGACAACACTGCGCTGCTGACGGCCTACGCCAACGACGTGAGCTACGATGAGGTGTTTGCCGCGCCGCTGGCCGCGCTGGCCGAGCGGGGCGACATCGCGTTCGCGCTCTCGGGCAGCGGCAACTCGCCCAACGTACTGCGCGCGATGGAGACCGCGCGGGACATGGGGCTGACGCGCATCGGATTGACCGGCCGCGACGGGGGCAAGCTGGCGCCGCTCTGCGACATCGCGGTCATCGTGCCGACCGACTCGATGCAGATCATCGAAGACGCGCACCTCGTCATCCTGCACGCGATGTTTCTGGGGTTATTAGAGGAAGAATAGAACGCTGATGACGCTGATGAAACTGATCTACGCTGATCTGTTCAAAAAGATAGAATCAGCAAAATCAGTTCAATCAGCGTTCATCAGCGTTCTATTTCGCCAACTCTCCACCGCAGCCCGAGTTCACGTTGACCTGCACCTTGCCGTCCCGCTCGCGCGCGGCATACATGCACAGATGGGTACGCGGAGGCGGCCGGCGCACCGAGCCATCACGGATGTCGAAGCGACCATTGTGCTTGGGACACTCGATGACTGTGCCCTGCAGGAATCCGCTGCCGAGTTCTCCGCGGCCGTGGGGACACTGGTTGTCGGAGGCGAAGAGCTGGCCGATGTGCGTGCGGTACACGGCAAATGACTGGTCCGCGTGGTCGAAACGCACGACATCGCCCGGCAGCAGCCGGTCCAGCTCGCACACATCCACCCAGCCCTCCGTGTCCGGCTGTGCATCGGACGTGATCGCCTCGTTGGTCACCATGGCCTCGGCCACGGACGACGGCGGGGGCAGCGGCCGCTGCACGTAGTAATCCATGTCCTTCGACTGGCGAATCAGCGCGGGCCAGATCTCGCGGTGCGCCTCCAGCAGGCTGCGATACGGCGGCGGACAGTCAGCCTTCATCAGCGCGTGCAGCTTTGGCAGGTTATGATACGGCACCATCGGAAACATGTGGTGCTCGATGTGGTAGCCCATGTTCCAGTAGAGGAAGTTGCTGATCGGGTCCATGTAGACCGTGCGCGTGTTCAGCCGGTGGTCGAGCACATCGTCGGCCAGCCCGGCGTGCTGCGGCATCGCATAGATCATCAGCAGCCAGCGCCCCCAGATGCTGGGCAGGCCCACGTACATCAAGGGCAGGAAGCTGCCCATTGCGACTGCCGCAGCGATCGTCCCGCCGTAGATGAGCAGGTAGACGCGCGCGTGCCGGTACGTCGAATTGAAAGCAGATTCGGGCACGTACGTGCGCTCGGCGGGCGTCATGCGACCGGCTGCATGCCGGATGATGCTCTTGAAGTAGTTGAAAATCAGAGGGATGTTGAAGAAGCCCAGGGCAATCCTGCTCAACGGGAGGCCGCGCATGCCGCTCTCGGGATCGCGGCCGATGATGATCGTATCGCTGTGATGGCGGGCATGGCTCCAGCGCCAGGGCACGGACTCGCGCGTGTCCATGAACGAGCCGATCTCGTACATCACGTTGTTCAGCCAGTCGGTCTTGAACGCGGTGCCGTGGCCGCACTCGTGCCAGCGGGAGTCGGACGACGTACCGTACATGATGCCGTAGAGCGCGAAGGGAATGACAGCCCACCAGGTACCCCAGAGTGCTGCGCCGGCTGCACCGAACGCGATGAAGAGCCCGAACCAGATAATCGTGTCGCGGACGGCCGGCCCGTCGCGGCGTTCGAGCAGCGCGCGCATCTTGTCTTTCGGAATCGGCGAAGCATACCATTTCGCATCGGCCAGCCCGCGCTGAACTGCCAGCGCGCCATATTCGCCGGTCAGGTTGTAATCGCTGAGTTGTCGGGGGCGTTCGATTGACGCTGCCATGGGTGGTCCTCCGTATCGTTCGGAAATGGGGGTTCAGTTCGTCCTGCGGAGCCTGATTATACCCCAACTTGTCCGGCAGAACACAAACTATCTGGCGGGGTAAAGGTTCAGCGCTACCTTGTAAGTGGCCACAAACCCGGTTTCTCGGCGAAGCGGCGCTTCGCACAGAAACCGGGTTTGTGGCCGTGAGCCGTTACTCTGTGCGAATCGACCTTGGCATTACACATGGGGGGCGTTACAATGCATGAACCTATGGACAGACTACTGCTGGCACTCGATTACGGCGGCACGAAGCACACCGCGGCCATCCTGCGCGCCGGTGAACAGGCGTGGGCTGCACACAGCCGCGTATACTCGCCGCACGGCGCAGACGGGGCATATGACAAGGCGACGATGCGCAGCATGGCCCACGGGCTGCTGACCCAGATCCCCGGCCGGCTCGCGGCCATCGGCGTGAGCTTCGGTGGGCCAGTGGACGCGCAGCGCGGGCTGGTACGGCTGTCGCATCACGTGCCCGGCTGGGAAGAGACCCCCCTCCGGCAGATGCTCGAAAGCGAGTTCGGCGTGCCGGTCGCGGTGGACAACGACGCGAACGTGGCTGCATTCGGGGAGTGGCGCTTCGGCGCGGGCCAGGGCGCCACGAGCCTGCTCTACGTCACCGTTAGCACGGGCATCGGCGGCGGCTGGGTGCTGGACGGCCGCGTCTGGAGCGGCGCGGACGGCATGGCCGGCGAGATCGGGCACGTCGTGGTCAATCCCGGCGGAATGCCTTGCGTCTGCGGCAAGCAGGGCTGCCTCGAAGCTGAAGCGTGCGGCCCCGCGCTGGCCGAGAAGGCGCGCGGCCGGCTGGCCGCCGACCCCGCCGCCGGGCCTGTCCTGGCCGGACTTGCCGGCGGTAACCCTGACGCGGTGACCGGCGAGATGGTGGCGCGGGCGGCCGCGGCGGGCGACCCGCTGGCGCTGGCCGTCCTGGATGAGGGCGCGGCCATGCTCGGCACAGGGCTGGCCGGCGCCATCAACCTCGTCAATCCTCAGCGTATCGTGCTCGGCGGCGGTGTCACCAAGTCGGGCGACCGCTGGTGGCGCATCGTGCGCGAGACGGCCCGCTACCACGTCCTCCCGCAGACACGCGTCGAGATCGTGCCCGCGGCCATGAGCGACGATGCACCGCTCTGGGGCGCGGCCGCGCTGGCGGAAAAGCTGTTGAACCAGTAGACATGCCTTCTGGGTCGTGCCAACCTTCGGCTGGTACGACCCATAGAGCTTTTTGAGAGAGATATGCTCGAGATTATCCATCCCCACATCGAGCGCGGGCACATTCGCCACGCGCTGTTCGACTTCGACGGGACCCTGTCACTCATCCGCGAAGGCTGGCAGGGCGTCATGATCCCCATGATGGTCGAGTTGCTCCGGCAGACGCCGACAGACGAGAGCAACGCGGCGCTGACTGCGGTCGTCAACGACTTCGTGACGCGGCTGACCGGCAAGCAGACCATCTACCAGATGATGCAGCTTGCCGACGAGATCACCAGGCGCGGGGGTACCGCCGAGGACCCCCTCATCTACAAGCGGCAGTACCTCGACCGGCTGTGGGAGCGCATCGCGCACCGCGTCGCCGGGTTGAAGGCAGGGCGGCTCGACCCCGACGAGCTGATGGTGCCCGGCGCGCGCGCCATGCTGGACGCGCTGAAGGCGCGGGGTGTGACCTGCTACCTGGCCTCCGGCACGGACGAACCGTATGTGCGCGATGAGGCTGCGGCCTTGAGTCTGATGGACTACTTCGCGGGAATTTACGGCGCGCAGGACGACTACCTCCGCTTCTCAAAGAAGCTGCTGATCGAGCGCATCATCCACGAACACGAGCTGCATGGGCCGGAGTTCGTCGCGTTCGGCGATGGCTTCGTCGAAATTGAGGACACCAAGCGCGTCGGCGGCATTGCAGTGGGCGTCGCATCGGACGAGGCCAGCCGGACGGGCCTCGACGCATGGAAGCGCACCCGCCTGATCGAAGCGGGCGCCGACCTCATCGTGCCAGACTTCCGCGAGTCCGCCGCGCTGGTCGCCTACCTGTTCAAGGAGTGAGTCATGGCCTATCCGATGTTCGACCGTTCCCGCCTGCACATCCGGCCGCTGACCGAGCGGGTCCACGATATGAAGCTGGCCGACGTGCTGCCGCTTGACCATCCGGGGGAGCCGTATGACAACCCCGATCTGTCCCAGGTGGCCGAGCGCATCCGCCGCGCGCGCAGCGAAGGCAAACCGGTCATCGTGCTGATGGGCGCGCACGTCATCAAGGCGGGGCTCTCGCGCTTCGTCATCGACCTGATGGCGCGCGGCCTCATCACGCATGTCGGGATGAACGGCGCGGGGCCGATCCACGACTTCGAGCTGGCACTGGCCGGCGGCTCCACCGAGAGCGTGGCCCGCTACATCAGCGAGGGGCAGTTCGGCCTCTGGCATGAGACCGGACGCATCAACGATGTCGTGGCCGCGGGTGTGGCTGATGGGCTGGGCTACGGCGAGGCGCTGGGCCGGGCCATCGCGGAGGGGGATTATCCGCACCGGGACATCAGCGTGCTGGCTGCAGGCTACCGGCTGCGTGTGCCCGTGACCGTCCACATCGGCATCGGCCAGGACATCATCCACGAACACCCCAACTGCGACGGTGCGGCGCTCGGTGAAGCATCCTATCGCGACTTCCTCATCTTCACAGAGGCCGTGACCGGATTGGAGGGCGGCGTCATGCTGAATTACGGGACCGCGGTGATGGGGCCGGAGGTGTATCTCAAGGCGCTGGCGATGGCCCGCAACGTCGCGCACCAGGAGGGCCGGCGCATCGCCCACTTCACGACCGCAGTGTTCGACCTGCTCGATCTGGGCCAGGACCTGGCGCACGAAGCGCCCAAGACCGATGCGCGCTACTACTACCGGCCCTATAAGACCATCCTCGTGCGCACGGTCCACGACGGCGGCGAGAGCTTCTACATTCGCGGCCCGCATCGCGGGACGCTGCCCGCGCTGTACAGGATGGTGACAGCCCCATGAACATCGACCGGCTCGACCAGCTACTCGCCCGCTTCCCTGACCTGACCATCCTGGTCATCGGGGACTTCTTTCTCGACAAGTACCTGCTCATCGACCGGAGCCGCGCCGAGGTCTCGCTGGAGACCGGGTTGGAGGCGCACCAGGTCGTCGAGGTGCGCAGCAGCCCGGGCGCAGCCGGCACGGTCACCTCTAACCTGCGCGCGATGGGGGTTCACGTCGTTGCAGTCAGCGTGGTGGGCGACGACGGCGAGGGGTTCGACCTGTTGCGCGGGCTGGACGGCCGCGGCGTGGATGTCGAGGGGCTGGTCATCCGGCCCGACCGCTTCACGCCCACCTACACAAAGCCGATGCTGCGCGAGGCGGACGGCAGCGAGCACGAGTTCAACCGGCTCGACATCAAGAACCGGACGCCGCTGCCCGAGGACGCGGAGGACGAGGTCATCCGCCGGCTGCGCGGGCTCATGCCGCAGGTGCACGGCGTCATCATCGCGGACCAGGTGACCGAGGAGGACTGCGGCGTCATCACCGAGAACGTCCGTGAGGAGCTGATGGCGCTGGCACAGACCTACCCGATGGTGGCGTTCACCGCGGACTCACGGGCGCGCATCGGGTTGTATCACGACGTCATTCTCAAGCCGAACGCGCGGGAGGCTCTGGCCGCCACCGGCGGCATGACCGCCATTGACCAGCCTGTCACCGCAGACCCCGACCCAGTGGCAGACCGAGCGCGCATCGAAGCTGCAGGCACCCAGCTCTACCGGCGCAGCGGCCAGCCGGTGTTCCTGACGCTGGGCGGCGAAGGTATCCTGACCTTTCATCAGGACGGGCCGACACTTGTCCCCGCGGTCAAGGTGCGCGGCCCGATCGACATTGTGGGCGCGGGCGACGCGGCGCTCGCGGGCCTCACCTCCGCGCTGTGCGCGGGCGCGACCGTGCCCGAGGCAGCCGAAATTGCCTGTCTCGCCGCGGGCGTCACCGTCCAGCAGATCGGGACGACGGGCACCGCGTCGCGGCGGCAAATCCTCGACCTGCACCGCGGGTCTTGACGGGTGAACCGCGAAGACGCAAAGAGCGCGAAGCCATATAATGACAAACTCCTTCACGTCCTTCGCGCCTTGGCGGTTCAATACAGGAGGTCACGGTGAACTATCAGATGTCTGAGCCGCTCCCGAATACCATGCAGGCGGTAGTCTGCCACGGGCCGGAGGATTACCGGCTGGAGGAACGGCCCGTGCCTGAGCCAGGCCCCGGCGAAGTGGTGGTGCGGGTCAAGTCCGCGGCCATCTGTGCCAGCGACCTGAAGTGCTACCTGGGCGCAGCCCTCTTCTGGGGTGATGCGGACCGGGAGGGCTATTGCCAGCCGCCGGTCATCCCCGGCCACGAGTTCGTGGGCCAGGTCGTCGCGCTGGGCGAGGGAGCCGGCCAGAAATACGGCCTGCAACTGGGCGACATCGCCATCTCCGAGCAGATCGTGCCCTGCTGGGAGTGCCGCTTCTGCCGCCGCGGGCAGTACTGGATGTGTCCCAATGGCTCAGTTTACGGTTTCCGGCAGAACGCATTCGGCGCGCTGGCAGAGTACATGCGCTTCCCGGCCAACGCGCTCAACTACCGCGTGCCGGATGCAGTGCCGCTCGCCCATGCCGCATACATCGAACCGCTGGCCTGCGCCATCCACGCGGTCGAGCGCGCGGATATCCGTTTCGGGGATGTCGTGGTTGTGGCGGGCGCAGGCCCGCTCGGGCTGGGCATGGTGGCGGCCGCCCGGCTCAAGCATCCCGGCCTCCTCATCAGCCTCGACCTCAAGGATCACCGGCTGGCGGTCGCGCAGGCGTGCGGCGCTGACCTGGTGCTGAACCCGAATAAGGTGGACGTGGTGGCCGAAGTGCGCAAGCTCACCGGCGGCGACGGCTGCGACATCTATATCGAGGCCACGGGCCAGCCCTCGGGCGTGCAGCAGGGCTTGCAGATGATCCGGCGGCTCGGTACCTTTGTCGAGTTCAGCGTGCTGCGCGAGCCGGTCACAGTCGACTGGACTATCATCGGTGACACGAAGGAGCTGGATATCCGCGGCTCTCACCTCGGCCCGTACTGCTATCCGATTGCGATGGACATGCTGGCGAAGGGGCTGCTGCCGATGGACCAGATCATCACCCACCGGCTGCCCCTGTCATCCTACCAGGCCGGCATCGACCTGGTCGCCAGCGGGGATCAGTCGATCAAGGTCACGCTGGAACCGTGAAGCGGACTTAGGCGAGAGGAGATGCTTTCATGCCTGATATGTTACAAGAGGTCAAGCCCATCCTGGAGCGGTTCCGGCTCAATGGCCGCGTTGCGCTGGTGACAGGCGGTGGCCGGGGCATCGGCCGCGCGTATGCCCACGCGCTCGGTGAGGCCGGCGCGGCGGTCGCGCTGCTGGACATCAACTATGACTCGGCCTGCACAGTGGCGGAGGAGCTGGCGCGCAAGGGCATCGACGCGTTGCCCGTCTACGCCGACGTTCGGGAGGAAGCCGAGGTGCGCGCGGCAGTGAAGACGGTCGTGAACCACTGGGACCGGCTGACCATCGCGGTGAACAATGCGGGCATCGGCATGTGGCAGCCGGCGGAGACAATGACGCGCGACCAGTGGGACAACATGCTGGCGGTCAATCTGACCGGCGTGTACCTGTGCGCGCAGGCCGAGGCCGAGTTTATGCTGGCCGCGGGATACGGCAAGATCATCAACACGGCGTCCATGTCCGGCAGCATCGTCAACACGCCGCAGGCCCAGGCCGCGTACAATACGTCCAAAGCGGGCGTCATCCACCTGACCCGCAGCCTGGCCGCCGAATGGGCGCCGCGCGGGGTCCGGGTCAACTGCATCAGCCCGGGTTATACGCGTACACTGCTGGTGGAGGACTTGCTGGCGACCCCGGAAGGGCAGGCCGTCATGCCGCGCTGGATGTCCATGACGCCGATGGGCCGCATGGCCGAGGTGACAGACCTGCAGGGCGCAGTCGTGTACCTGGCCGCGGAGGTCTCCGATTTCATGACCGGCGCAGACATGGTGATCGACGGGGGCTATGCCTGCTGGTAGGTGAGAGGTACTTCTGGACAGGATTCACAGGATTGACAGGATGAAGCCAGGCTAATCCTGTCCAGGGTCAGCCTGTGTCGTGCGGTGTCGCCGGCGCATCGCGTCGAGCAACTTCGGCATCGCGCGGGTGTAGAGCCAGTAGAGCGGGCGGTTCGCCACGTAGTCCCACGCGCCGATGTGCGGCACGAACTCGCCGCCGAACCCCTGCTTGAACCGGTACACGCCCCACATGGGATCGCTCTCGTCCAGCACGTCCGGCGCACCCCACCAGTCGTAGCGCGTGCAGCCCGCGGCCTTCGCCCATTTGAGCGCGGCCCACTGCAGCGCGTGGTTGGGCATCAGGTCGCGGCCCCGCGCGGTGGATGCGCCGTAGAAATACCATGCGGTGGGGCCGTAGCGGAAGAGGATCAGGCCTGCGACCGGTGCGCCGGTCGCAGGTTCGCCGGCAACGGGTTGGCCCTCCACCTCCGCCAGCAGGAAATGCGCGAGGCCCGCAGCCATGAAGCGTTCCCAGATGGCTCGATAGTAGCTGAACGGGCGGACGAGAAAGCCGTCACGCCGGCCCGTCTCGACGT
>CAZTMA010000189.1:0-8739 GCA_964614645.1 uncultured Anaerolineales bacterium | reverse complement strand
TTGGTGACGCCGGGCATGTGTGCATGGCGCACCTTGTGCTCGCTGAGCAGGTGTGTGCGCAGCGCAGTGCGGAAGGTCACCTCACCTGGCTGGCTGGAGGCGGCATAGAAAGTCACGGTGGGGCGGAATCTGCGCAACTCCGCGCGCAGATCATCCGGGAAAGCCAGGACCGGCCGCGTCACATACTGCTCAAGCTCGCGTAGCAGCACCTCGCTGCGCACCTCCGCGGCTTCCTCGGCCAGGAGCCGCCCGATGCCAATGGTCGCCCGATCGGTCAGTACGAAAACGCGATCACCCGGCTGGATGCCCATGCAGGTGCGGACGGCGACGCGCGCGCCGGCCCGCATGGCCTCCATTTGCGCCAGGGTAATATGTGCAGGGTCAGAACTCATCATGCCTCCTCGGTGATGCAACGCTTCTGCGATGAAAGCCGGCGCATTGTATCACATTAATTCCCGCTCACCATGTCTGCGGGCCGGCACTATGGGACCTGCTGGCCGTGCCACTCCGCCATCAGGCGGTCGACCTCGCGCAGGGGGAGCGAATCGCCTTCCAGGCTGCGCACCACCTCCACCAGCGTGACCAGGCCATCGGTGTAGTTCAGCGCTGCCCCCACCAGGTTCATGACGTCCACAATCGGAATGGGGCTGCGCGCCGCATGGCTCTTGATGTCCGCGGGCAGCGACCGGATGACGGCATCGCGCGCGCCCGCATTCTCGATGCTGGGGCAGGCGAGCAGCGCTTTCGCCAGGTTAAGCTTCGTCTCCGCCTGCATCTGGGCCGGGCCTTGGCCTTCCGCACCGGCAATCACGCTGTCGGCATACTGTGTCACCCCGCGCACCAGGTTGCCCCGCAAGTCCAGCTCCTTGAGCCGCTCGACGAGGCGGTCGCGCTGGCCGGGCGACATGGCGTCGACGGACTCTCGCGCAATCGCGGCGATTTCGGGGTTGAATTCGCGCGCCGCGCTCTTTTCATAGTTGCCGATGCGCTCCATCGACCTATGGAGCTGGTCCTGCAAAGCCTGCGCCTCAGGGTCACCGCGCGTGACGGTCAGGTGGCCGTCGCGGATGTTGCGCAGAAGAGTCTGCAGGCATTCGTGCTCGGCGTGCAGCCGCATCAAGTATAGGCGCAGCGTGCGCGCGACTCGATACTCGTCGCTGTAAGGTGCGCGGCGCTGGCGCTGCAACACCCACATGCGGATGCGGCCCCCGGCATAAGGCCAGAGGCCATAAGACAGGGTCAATTCGTATCGCTCGTCGAGTTCTACAGTGCGGCGCGGGTGCGCCAGCTTGAGAGGCTGCCGGTCCCTGTGTTCCAGGAACAGGAGCGGTGCGCCGTTGACCACCCACCAATCCGGCGCCGCTGCAACCGGAAGGTCGCTGCTCGCGGCAAGGTAGAGTGCGGCCAGGGCCTTGCCCGCGCGGCCCAGCTCGACCTCGGCTGGCCGGCCGGTCTCGGTGTTACGAATGGCCACGGGCGTATGAAGCAAGAGATTGATGAGGGCTGAGATGTGCTCGCCGGCCAGGGCGGGCGAGGAGGCCTGCCCCGCATCCTCGGCCGCGGAATTTCGTCTGACTGTCAACGGACCGACGCCCACCTCGTACTTGCCGATTGCGTAACCGTCGGAGTAGAAGCGTCGATAGAGGCAATGGAGCCGAATGAGCCAATCCTGGTCCGCAGGGACCGAGCCGAGGCCGCGCGGGAAGCGCAATGCCTGATTCGCCTCACAGACCTCGTTCTCGCCCACCCAGCCCGGCAGGCCGCCGCTCTTACGCAGGCGGATCATGCCAAAATAGCGGAGGAATTCCTCGTCGGGCCGCGGCTCCAGCCAGCGGGGGATGCGGCGCAGGCCGCTGTCCTTCACGAACGGGCGTGAGTCTGCCAGGGGAAACTGGAGGGCAAGCAGCATAGACACCCCCACAAAAGAGAAGGCCCCCAACCCGACGAACGAGGGGGGCACTGCAAAGTAAACTTTGCTCAGCCGTGAGGCTGTGCTCAGACACGCGGCACCTTGACGGTCCTATGCCGTCAGGACGCTGATGCGATTATAGCCGGATATGGGCCTGCTGTCAACAGTTTTTTTGCAAGCACGCAGTTTGTGGCTTTGACACGCCGCCCGTTATGTGATATCATTCGCAAATCGAAGCAGAGATGTTACAAGCTGGCCGAAGTCGGCCGCGCTTGGAGGTTTTATGGAAGCTCTCCCCACCCTGCCAGTTCCCAACCATCAGAACCCGGTCCTCAGTCACGTTGCAGACACGACTCGCATTGCCCTGTTCGAAATCGGCCAGGTTGTCACGTTCGATGCCGGCTCGGCACTGTTTGCGGATGGCGAGCCCTCCGGCGCCGTCATCTTCCCGCTGCAGGGCCAACTGCAGATGGGCAAGGCCACGGTCCGCGGCCGCCGGCAGATCATCTGCAATCCTACCGCGCATTCCTGCGGCGGGCTGTGCATGCTGATGTTCGGCGGCAACGCGCTCGCTGACACGCGCGGCCTGCAAGCGGGCCAGGCCCTCATCGTCCCGCGCGAGCAGTTCGAGACCCTGATTCATACCGACCCGCTGTTGTGCCGCGCGGCCTGGGAAAGCGCCTCGAGCTGCATGGCCCATCTCAGCGACCTCGTCGCGCAGCTCTCCTTCGACAAGGTGGGCGAGCGGGTGCTGAAGGCGCTGTACAACGGAACCGAGAAGAACGGCGATATGGTGCGGATGACGCAGACCGACCTGGCCGCGGAAGTCGGCACCACGCGCGAAGTCGTGGCGCGCTGCCTGGCGGGATACCAGGAGGAAGGTTTGGTGCGTCTCGGCCGCGCCCGGATTGTCGTCCTGGACCGCGAGCGCATAGCCCAGGCGTTCTAACGCTGCTTTTCCTCATCCCCCACATCGTAGAGACGTCCCAGCGGGACGTCTCTTTTGTTTACGGAATCGACATGCATCGGGTATAATCAGGCGAGGAACGGTTCTTCCGAGAGTAGAGGACAATGGATCAGCAATATATCCGCAATTTCTGTATTATCGCCCATATTGACCACGGGAAATCCACCCTGGCCGACCGCCTGCTGCAGATTACCGGCACTATTGCCGACCGCGATATGGTCAGCCAGGTGCTGGACAGCATGGACCTGGAGCGCGAGAAGGGTGTGACGATCAAGGCATCCGCCGTGCGGATGAACTACACCGCGCGCGACGGCCAGACCTACGAGTTCAACCTGATTGATACGCCCGGCCACGTGGACTTTGCCTATGAGGTCAGCCGGGCCTTGAACGCGTGCGAGGGCGCCGTGCTGGTGGTGGATGCCACGCAAGGCGTCGAAGCGCAGACCCTGGCCAACCTGTACCTGGCGATGGAGCACGACCTTGAGATTATCCCGGTCGTCAACAAGATTGACCTGGTCTCTGCGTCCCCGGATGCGGTGGCGCAGGAGATCGAGGACATCGTCGGCACGCCCGTCAACCAGGTGCTGCGCATCTCTGCCAAGGATGGCACCAATGTCGACGCGCTGCTCGAGTCCATCGTGCACCAGGTGCCGCCCCCGCGCGGCCAGCGCGAGCAACCCCTGCGTGCGCTCATCTTCGACAGCCACTACGACGCGTACAAGGGCGTCGTGGCGTATGTGCGCGTGGTGGATGGCAGCATCCAAACGAGCCAGACCGTGCAGCTCATGTCCACCGGCCAGAACCTCGAGCCGCTGGAAGTCGGCGTGTTCGGGCCTGTCATGCGATCCACGGGTAAGCTGGAGGCCGGTGAGGTCGGCTATATTGCGACCGGCCTCAAGGTGGTGAGCGACTGCCGCGTGGGCGACACCCTGACGACGAAGGTCAACCCCGCGGAACACCCGCTGCCGGGCTATAAGCCGATGAAGCCGATGGTGTTTGCCAGCGTCTATCCGAGCGATGCCGCGGAATACCTGGCGCTGCGCGACGCGCTGTCGAAGCTCCAGCTCAACGACGCGTCCCTGACGTTCCAGCCGGAGACGAGCCAGGCGCTCGGGTATGGGTTCCGCTGCGGCTTCCTGGGCCTGTTCCACATGGAGATCATCCAGGAGCGGCTGGAACGCGAATACGACCTGGACCTGGTGTTCACCGCGCCGAGCGTCGAGTACGAGGTGACGCTGACCGACGGCCGCGAGGTCGTGATCGACAGCCCCGTCGAGCTGCCTGACCCGACCGTGACCGCTGAAATCCGCGAGCCGTGGGTACAGATCGATGTGTTTACGCCGACGGATTACATCGGCGTCGTGATGGACCTGGTGACGAGCCGGCGCGGTGAGTTCAAGGCGCAGGAGTATCTCGACCAGCGCCGCGTGCTGTTGAGCTATCACATCCCACTCATCGAGATTCTGACCGACTTCTACAACGAGCTGAAGGCGCGCAGCCGGGGCTATGCCAGCCTGGATTATCACATGGAAGGCTATCGCCCGGCGGACATGGTGCGGCTCGATGTCCTGGTCAACAAGGACCCGGTGGATGCGCTGAGCATGATCGTGCATCGCGAACAGATTCATACCAAGGGCCAGAAGCTCGTGAGCAAGCTCAAGGACGTTATCCCGCGCCAGCAGTTCGACGTGCCCATCCAGGCTGCGGTCGGGACGCACATCGTCAGCCGCGCCAACGTGAAGGCCATGCGCAAGGATGTGCTCGCTAAGTGCTACGGCGGCGACATCACCCGCAAGCGCAAGCTGCTGGAAAAGCAGAAGGAAGGCAAGAAGCGGATGAAGATGATCGGCAACGTGGAGATTCCGCAGGAAGCCTTCATGACCATCCTGAAGCTGGACGAGGAGTAGTCAGCTGCTTTCTCAACTATCCGCACTCGGCATTCACCCCAAGAAGGGGCTGGGCCAGAACTTCCTCGTTGACCCGGCGCACCGCGCGCATATCGTGGCCGCGGCCGATCTCACCCCGCGGGACACCGTCCTGGAGGTCGGCCCCGGCCCCGGCGTACTCACCGAGCTGATTGCGGAGCAGGCCGGCCGCGTCGTGGCCGTCGAGCTGGACGACCGGCTCATCCCCTTTCTGCGCGACCGCTTTGCAGCGCAACCGCACGTGACCATCGTCCACGCTGACATCCTGGCCGTAGATGTTGGCGAGTTGATGCGGGGTTCCGACAGCGGCCCGGCTTCCGGCTACAAGGTGATCGCCAACCTGCCCTACTACATCACCGCGGCGGCCATCCGGCATCTGCTGGAGGCGCAGCCGCCGCCTGATGTGCTCGTGCTGACCGTCCAGCGGGAGGTCGCGGAGCGCATGGTCGCGCGGCCGCCGGAGATGAGCCTGCTGGCGCTCGGCGTGCAGTTCTACTGCACGGGGCGCATCGCCGGGCGCATCCCCGCGGGCGCGTTCTACCCGGTGCCGAAGGTGGAGAGCGCGGTCGTGCGGCTGGACCGGCGGCCTGAGCCGGCCGTGCCCGGCGTAGCGGCGGAGCAGTTCTTCCGGGTGGCACGGGCGGGGTTCAGCCAGCCGCGCAAGCAGTTGCGCAACTCGCTGGCCGCAGGCCTATCACGGTCCCCTGTTGAGGTCGAGGCGTGGCTATCATCCGTCGGCATTGATCCCCGGCGCCGCGCGGAGACGCTGACCATCGAGGAGTGGGGCGCGCTGGCGCAGACGAATCCCTACTTGTAGGGGCGAGGTCACCTCGCCCTTGCTGGACGGAACAAGGCTCACGCAAAGGCGCAAAGGTCGCCAAGAGATATGGCCCGATCCCCTCGTGTTGCGTCACCCTGCCAGGCTAATGAGTGCGGCCAGCCCGAACCCCAGGATAATCAGCCCCGAGAGCCGGTTGACCCAGAGCGCCGCGCGCGCGTCGAAGCGGCTGCGCAGCAGGCTGACGCCGGTGCTCAACAGCAGCCACCAGGCGGCTGAACCCAGGAACACCCCGAGCACCATCGCGGCGGCTGCCCCATAGCTGCCGCCGGCCTGTGCCACGCCGGCCCCGGCGAAGATGGCCGCGAAGGAGAGAATCGTCATCGGGTTGGTGAGGGTCAGGGCGAAGGTGGAGAAGTACGCACCGGCGCGACTGCGGCCTTCAACACTGGCGGCCGGGTCACCCGGCCGCGAAAGAAAGGTCCGGAGCCCCAGGTAGCAGAGGAACAGCCCGCCCAACAGCCGCAGCCATCCCTGCTGGCGCACGAGCAGCCCCGTGACCGCCGTCAGCCCGAACGCCGCGATGGCCCCATAGACCATGTCTGCGCTGGCCGCGCCCAGGCCTGAGACGAAGCCCGCGACCCGCCCCTGCGCCAGGGTGCGCCGGATGCACAACACGCCGATCGGTCCCACCGGCGCGGCGATGGCGAGGCCCAGCAGCGCCCCCTTTAGGACAAACTGCAGCGGCATTCAGCCCCCCGCCGCGCGGTCGGCATACATCCCGCGATACTGCTCGGGCAGCATCCGGGCAATAGTCACCATCAGGTCATCCGTGTACGCGTGCAACTCGGACGTGCGCGCCCGCTCTGCGCCCGCGGGCAGCGGCCACGGCGGGCCGATCACCACGTGTACCTCCGCGCGGCGGAAGTGACGCAGTTCGCTGAGCGCGCGTTCATGCCCCCACGCGGCCACGGGAATGATGGTCGCGTCCGCCCGGCTGGCGAGGTAGACCGCACCGTGCTTGCCCTGCTGCAGGCCGCCCGTCCGGCTGCGGGTGCCCTCCGGCGCGACGGCCATCGCGCCGCCCGCCTTCAACACCGCGAGCGCCTGGTTCAGCGCCGCACGGTCGGCTTCACCCCGCTCGACGTAGATGACCCGCGTTACACGATCCATGATGCGCCCGCCCCAGCGCCCGCGGTACTTCTCGGCAGCGAAGATGGCCGTGTGCCGGGGAATGACCATGCCGACCAGCGGGATATCGAGGCTGTGCAGATGGTTGGGCGCGACGATGACCGGGCCGGTCAACGGGATGTGCTCGACACCCGTCACACGCAGGCGCGTCAGCAGGCGGAACAGGAGCCAGACCCCGCCCATGAACAGGCGGTAGAACCGGGAGGCGTCTCTGGCATCTTTGGCGAACGGCATGGCTCCCATCCTGTGAAGTGTAACCACGGAGTACGCGGAGCACGCGGAAAACTCCCGCCTATGCTTCCGTGTACTCCGCGTATTCCGCGGTTCTGATGTACTACGGTACGGGCGTGGGCAAGCGGCGGCCCAAGGCATCCACGCGGAAGTCGGCCACTGGCCCGCCCGCCGGCGTCAGGTCCATCGTGAACGTGGTGCGGCCCCCGCGGGGGATGACGTTGTGCTCCGGCGCCTCGCGGCGCAGCCCGATCACGCGGCCCAGCGCGTCGTACAGCGTCACCGTGACCAGCACGTCTACGGTGTCCTCCGGCCCGGTGTTGCTGACCGACCCGCTGACGGTGTAGACGGCATAGCGCTCGCCCTCGCCCTGCAGGTCGCTTGCGATCAGGTCGAGGTAGTAGTTGCCGATGTAGCCCTGGACGCCCTGCCAGGGGATCGCCAGATAGCTGGCGAACGACTGGGGTGGGTTGGTGAAGCGCACGGCGAACGGTGCGCGGCCGCCTGGGCGCAGGAGCTCGATCTGCACGTATTCCTGCGCCTCGGCCACCGTCTCCCCCTGCTCATCGAGCAGCACGATCTTCACCCCAGCCTGCTCCAGGTCGAGGCCGGTCGTGTTGTGGATTTCGCCCAGGCACCAGAAGCCGCCCAGCGGCGTGTTGTTGAAGGTCACGTTTTCGACGGAGAACGGGACGGGTGTCGGCACGGCAGAGGGTGTGGCCGCGACGTCTGCAGGTGCAGGCTGGGGGATGACGAGCTGCTGGCCGATGCGCAGGCTGCGCGGGTCGGTGATGCCGTTCGCATCCTGCAGTTCCGCAATGGATACGCCGAACTGCTGCGCGACGCGCGCGAGGCTGTCGCCGCTCCGGATCGCATAGATGACGGGCGTCGGCGTGATGGTGGGCGTGAAGGTCGGCGCGGGCGTATACGGCGCGGGCGTGGCCGTCGGCCGTGCGGTCGGCAGCGGTGTCGCCAGCCCGACCGTCGCGGTCGGTGAAGGCGTGGCCGTCCGTCGCGTGATGACCTGCCCGACCGGCCGGCCGTCACACGCGGTCAGCACGAGGCTCAGAGCCGCGGCAGCCAGGAGGCTCGCCAGGCGCAACAATCGTGAGAGATGGGACGATGTAACCATGTGGGTAGGGATTATAGCATCCCGCCGCCTGGGGGCAAGTACAGCGCAACGGAAAAGCGTGCGAATTCCCCTATTCAAACAGGCTTTGCGGCCTCTGTGTCCTCTGTGGCACAAGCGCCTGCCACGCCAGCCGGCCCGCGCCGCGCAGCAACGGCAGCTTGGGCAGCGTGAGCACCAACCCGACGACATCGGCCACCGACGCGCACTCGTCCAGGAAGCGGAAGATGCGCGGGGCAGGGTTGCGGGCGAACATCGCGGTGAACGCGTCCGCAAGCCGTTCCGGCTCCACGCGCATGACCTCCAGCATGACGCTGTCCAGCCAGCGGTACAGTGGTTTCGTCTCAGGCACGTCGAACGGGTGGCCGTGCAGCAGCAGCGAGCGCACAATGGCCGCGGAGTCGTCGAGGATGCGCGTGTAGGCGTAGCCCGATGTCGGCTTGACCAGCCCGCCCTGGGTGCCGGTTGTCATAACGTGCTTGCCGGTACGCCGCGAGAACGGGTAGTCGGTCAGCGGGGTCGTGCCAGTCTCGTCGCTGATGATGCTGTATTCATGGATACCGAGCACCCCATGAACGTATTCGTCCAGCAGCGCGTCGTAATCCACCT
>CAZTMA010000188.1:0-8742 GCA_964614645.1 uncultured Anaerolineales bacterium | reverse complement strand
AGGCCGGGCAGGAGAAGCTGGTAGAGTCGCTTTTCCGTGAGAAGTACAGCCTGGAGGGTATCCGCGACCGCAAGCTGCGCGAGAAGCTGAAGGAGGCGGACGAATACCGCCAGCGCATCCAGAGCGTCGTGGAGCAACAGCGCAGCGGCGTGCTGCGTGACCGGCTGAAGACCACGACCGGCCAGGTGTATGATTGGATCGCAAACATGGTGGCGCTGGCCCGGCGGATCGATGAATATCGTGGCGATCAGATTATCCGGCGTGACCTGTCCAACGTGCCGAAGGACATCGAACGGCTAAAGTGGCGGCTCGATCGGGAGACCGACTCCCGCGTGCGCGAGCAGATGACGACCACGTTGGCCTCGAACCAGCAGCAGCTTGCCGCGCTGCGTGAGCTGCACGGCCGCATGGAACGCGCCGACCTCCAGCTTGACCACTCGCTGGCGGCACTGGGTACGGTCTATTCGCAGATGTTGCTGATCGGCAGCAAGGACGTCGATTCGGATCGGGCTGAACGGCTGGGCGACGACATCCGTGGGGAGGTCATGGCCCTGCAGGACCTGGTCGATTCACTGAACGAGGTCTATAACGGTGGCCTGCCGCCTCTTGAGAGCATCGCATCCACCGCCGCGGCTGAAGAAGACGCGACTGCTGAGGCCCGACGGACGCGGCGCGAGCAATCGGCGCGAAGATAGGAAGACCTCGGTGCAACTGATAGAAACGGATAAACGGATATCCGATTGTGGATGGGGAGTCCCCATCCGTTCGTGCCAATCCGATGCGCCGTCACAACTGGAGACTCTATGAAGCAGGTTCCTGTTTTTATCGTGCTGTTGCTCATCACCGCTGTGGTAGCAGCCGGCTGCACCGGCGGCGGAGCCGCAGCGCCCACGAAGGGCGAGGTGACTGTCTACGTCGCCGGCCCGCTGTCGGGCTTTCAGGCCAACACCGGCCAGACGGTCGCGGGCGGCGTCCGCCTGATGGCCGAACAGCTCAACCGCTCTGGCGGGCTGCTGGGGTATAAGGTTAATGTGGTGGCGCTGGACGACGAGGCCGATTCCGAAGTGGCGGTCGCAGTGGCCCAGGAGATCAGGGATGCGGTGGCGCGCGGGGAGCGTGTCATCGGCGTCATCGGGCATCCGAACTCGGGCCAGACGGCCGCCGCAATGGAGGTCTACAAGGACCTTGACTTGACGGTCATCACACCGACCGCATCGGAAGTCGCGCTGACCCAGCGGGGATATACGAATTTCTTCCGAGTCAATGCGGCCAATGACCTGCAGGCGACCGCGGGCGCGGAGTACCTGGTCAAGACGCTTGGCGCGCAGCAGGTCGCGGTGCTCTATAACGACGACGCCTACGGCATCGATCTGGGCCGTCGCGTGGCCGACGAGATTGCCCGGCTGGGCGGCGCAGTGCCGCTGTCGGTGCAGGTCGGGGTCGAGCAGAATCGCTTCACCGACGAGGTTGCCCGCATCAAGAGCGCGGGGGTGGATGCTATCTACTACGCCGGCTACGAGGTCGAGTGCCCCTATCTGCGTGCGGACCTGCGCGACGCGGGGTTGGACGGGCTGACCTTCATGGCGTCGGACGGCTGCTTCCTGGCTGCGACAATCGACAATGCGGACGGCGCGGCGGAGGGCATGTACGTCTCCGGCTTCGCGCCTTCCCCGAAGACCGCGGTCGACGACGCGTGGGTGCAGGCGTACCAGGCCGTCGAGTATCGCAACCCCGACACCTACTCGGTCAATGGGTACAGCGCGATGCAGGTGCTGGCGGAGGGCGTCAAGCAGGCCAACACGCTGACCGGCGACCAGGTGAACAGCGCGATTCGCGGGCTCGATGTCACGACCCCGCTGGGCGAGGTGCAGTTCCAGGAGAACGGCGACCTGCGCGCCGCACAGATTTACATCTTCCAGGTCACGGACGGGCAGTTCGTGCAGGTCGCACCGTAGACTTGACACCACTGGCGCTGAAGCGCCCACTACAAACCTGAAGGAGGAGGACGGCTTATGACCCGGCGCTCGGATGGCACGAATCTTATCGCAATCTACCATTTCATCAGCGGCATCTTCAGCCTGCTCGGCCTGTGCCTGATCGTGACGATTCCCCTGGCGATGGGGCTGTTCGTGCCCGTCACGGGGGACGAAGGCGCCTGGATCGCGGTCGTCACGATGGCGGTCGTGGGCCTCATCGGCGGCGGCCTCTTCCTGTTGATTACCATCGCCAACTTTGTCATCGGCTGGGGCCTGTGGAACCTGCGCGAGTGGGCCCGGCTCAGCGCCATCGCACTGGCGTTCCTGCGGCTGATTAACATCCCGCTGGGCACGCTCATCGGCGGGCTGATTATCTGGCACCTGCTCAGAGAGGAAACCAAGGACGAATTTGCGACCGGTTAGCATCCGTTACCTGTAACACGAATCACATCCCTCACAACCCCTTCCGGCTATGATGCACGGAAGGGGTTGCCATGTGTCTGGCCCCCTTGTTTTGCGTGGAGAAGAATCATCTATGTCTCAGCCATCGTTCACGATCCTGACCATTTTCGCCCATCCCGATGACGAAATCGGTGTCGGCTCGACGCTCGGTTATTACAGTGATGCCGGGGTGCACACGGTCCTGGTGTGTGCGTCGCGCGGGGAGGTCGCCACCATCTTCTGCGACGATTGCGCGACCCGCGAGAACCTGGCCGAAGTGCGGACGCACGAGCTGGAGTGTGCATGCCAGCACATCGGCATCCGTGAGCTGCGCTGGCTCGACTGGCCGGACGGGGGCATCAAGAACCTGCCGCGCGAGGAGGCCGTCGACCGGATCGTGGAGATTATCCGTGAGCTGCGTCCGCAAGTTGTCATAACGCATCCTGAGCACGGCCTGTATCCGCATCCCGACCATCTGGCCCTGTGGGAGATCGTGCGCGAGGCGTTCGATGCCAGCGCTGACGCGACGCGCCACCCTGAGGCGGGCGCACCGTGGGAGGTCGCCCGGCTCTATACGCGCGCCATCCCGCAGAGCATCTTCGAGCGCGCCCCCGGCCTGGCCGATTTTCGCGTAGAGCTGAATGGCGAGCTGCTGCCCTTCTACGGCACGCCGGACGAAGACATCGCCGTGACGATGCGCGTGGGGGATTGGGTGCCCCGGCGCATGGCTGCGTGGGATTGCCACCGCTCTCAGCATAACCCGAACGGGTTCTCCCAGACCATGCCGGATGGCGTGCGCGAGGATATGGCAGCGAACGAGCAGTTCCTGCTGGCGGCTGCGCATGTGCCGCTGCCCGAGGACGTGCACGATGACCTGCTCGCGGGATTGGTGTTGATGGACGACGAAGGATCAACGCCGGAAGCTGAAGTCAGTACAGTCGAGGGCGAGGCTGCGGTCACCGAAGTGCGGGCGGAGCCGACGCGAGGCTATCTGGCCGCGCTGCGCGATGAACTCTCTGCGCACCTTGCGCTCACCGAGACGGCCCGGCGCTACGTCGCCGAATTGCCGGAGCAGAAGTATGCCACGCTGCTGCGCCGCGTGGCCGATGATTGCCAGGAGATTACCTACTGGCTGGCGCGCGCCTTGCGCGTGGCCGGTGACGTGCCCGGTTCAGTCACGCCGAACGAGCGTATCCGGCGAGCGGGGGCGCGCCAGCATCGGGCCGAAGAGCAACTGCGTTTCCTGCGCTTCTACATGGAGCAGTCCTTGCAGCACTTCGAGAAGAATATCGGGGCTGCGGAGGATGCCGAACAGCGCCGCCTCTGGCAGGACCTGGCCGAACGATCGCGCGGCGCGTTCGCAGAACTGCGCGCGCTCGAGTTGTAGCGAGGGATCCCAGGCATAACTGGAGTCGAGGCTTTAGCCGGTTAGGGCGTGTACGCACGCAGCCAGCGGGCCATAGCCCACCGGCTAAAGCCTCGACTCCAATCTTGCGCCTAACGCTACACCTTGAACCCCTCGGGCGGATGACCTGCGTCATGGCGGCGTTGCACCGCGCGTGCTATCCTGAGGGTCATCTGCTACCAGAATCTCAGCATGGAGGTCAAAGTTGATCCGACTGCTCTCCGGCAATGAAGCCGTGGCGCGCGGCGCATGGGAGGCCGGCGCAGCCGTCGCCTCCGCCTATCCGGGAACCCCCAGCACCGAAATCCTCGAGGAATTTGCCCGCTTCCCGAACGTCTATGCGGAGTGGGCCACCAACGAGAAAGTTGCCGTGGATGTGGCCGTCGGCGCGGCCTACATGGGCCGCCGAGCGTTCGCAGCCATGAAACATGTCGGTCTGAACGTAGCTGCGGACGCGTTCATGTACGCGTCCATGACCGGTGCGGAGGCCGGGCTGGTCATCATTTCCGCGGATGACCCCGGTATGCACTCCAGCCAGAACGAGCAGGACAACCGCACCTTTGCCAAGTTCGCGCGCATCCCCTGTCTTGAGCCGAGCGACAGCCAGGAAGCGAAAGACTTCACCGTCGCCGCGTTCGAGCTGAGCGAGCGCTTCGACACGCCGGTACTCCTGCGCCTGACCACGCGCGTCTGCCACTCCACCTCTGCCGTCGAATTCACCGAAGATGAACGATTCAAGATAGAAGAAGAGGATTACAATAATCTTCAGTCTTCAATCTTCAATCCTCAATCCGATGCCAGGTTCCCGCGCAACCCAACTAAATACATCATGGTCCCCGCCAACGCGCGGCGACGCCACCCTGTCATCGAGCAGCGCATCCGGGATGTGGCCGCGGCGGCAGAGGACTGGCCCGGCAACCGCGTCGAGCTCGGCGACCGTAGCCTTGGTATCATCACCGCGGGGGTCGCCTACCAGTATGCCAAAGAGGTCTTCCCCGCGGCGTCCGTGCTCAAGCTGGGCATGACTTGGCCGTTGCCTGAACGGATGCTCCGCGACTTCGCCGCAGGCGTGGACCGGCTGATCATCATCGAGGAACTGGACCCCTTCATCGAGGAAGCGGTGCGCCTGCTGGGCATCCCCTGCGAGGGCAAGAGTATCTTCCCCCTGATGGGCGAGCTGGATCCGCGCACCGTCCGCGAGTGCGCCATCACCGCGGGCCTGCTGCCCGCGTCCAGCCATGTGCCGCTGCTCGATGTCGAGACCGGCCCGCTGCCAGCGCGGCCGCCGGTGCTCTGCCCGGGCTGTCCGCACCGCGGCGCATTTTACGAGCTGAACAAGCTCAAGTTGCCCGTGGCGGGCGATATCGGCTGCTATACCTTGGGCTTGACGCCGCCCCTCAGCGCGCTGCACTCGTGCGGCTGCATGGGTGCCAGCATCGGCGTCGCGCACGGCGCGGCGAAGGCCGGCAGCCCCGAGCGCATGGTCGCCGTGCTGGGCGACTCCACATTCTTTCACACGGGCATCCCTGCCCTGGTCAATGCAGTGTATAACCGGGCGCCCATCATCACCATCATCATGGACAACCGAGTGACCGGCATGACCGGGCACCAGGAGAACCCGGGCACGGGTCGTACGCTCCAGGGGCAGGAGGCCCCGGTCGTCGATATCGAGACCGTCGTGCGCGCGCTGGGCGTGCAGCAGGTGATTACGATCCCCGCCTACGATGTCGACGCCATCGAGGCCGCGCTGAAGCGGTATGTCAAGCTGGATGAGCCGTGCGTGCTCATCACGCGGGAGGAATGTGCGCTGCTGCCGTCGGCGCGCAAGCGCTGGCAGCCGCTTGTCGTGGACGCAGACAAGTGCAACGGCTGCACCCTCTGCTTCCGCATCGGCTGTCCCGCACTTACGAAGAGCGACGAGCTGGACGAGCGCACCAGCCGCCCGAAGGCCCTCATCGACGCAGCGCTCTGCACCGGTTGTGAGGTCTGCGCACAGTTGTGCCCGCGCGAGGCCATTTCCTTCCGGGAGGCAGTCGCATGAAGGACACCATCAACTTCCTGCTGGCGGGCGTTGGCGGCCAGGGCACCATCCTGGCGAGCGATGTCCTGGTCAATGTGGGGCTGGTCGCAGGCTACCAGGCCAAGCAGGCCGAGGTCCACGGCATGTCGCAGCGCGGCGGCAGCGTGACGAGCCATGTGCGCTGGGGCCGGGTGATCTACTCGCCCCTCGTCGGTGCGGGCGAGGTCGATGTCTATCTCGCATTCGAGAAGGCAGAGGCGCTGCGCAACCTGAACCAGCTGCGCCGCGACGCGCTGGTGGTCGTCAACCTGCAGGCCATCGAGCCTATTACCGTGACCTCGGGCGGGCAGCCGTACCCGGACGATGACCGGCTGCGCGCCGGCGTTGCACAGGTGACGGGCCAGGCCATCTACGTAGACGGTGCGGCCATTGCAGAGCAACTCGGCAACGTGCGCGCGGCGAACGTGGTGCTGCTCGGCGCGCTCTCCGCGCTGATCGAGAGGCAGGGGTTGGCCACCCCCGCACTCACTGCGGAGGTGTGGCTGGAGGTCATTACGGGCCGCGTGCCGGCGCGCTATGCCGAGATCAACCGTGCGGCATTCATGGCCGGCCGGGCAGTTGGCTAGTTCCGCTCCTCAGAGCGAAGAGCGATTTTTCAGACGAGCCTGGAGTCGAGGCTTTAGCCGGTTTTGGTGTGTGTGATCAAGCACCTGATAACCGGCTAAAGCCTCGACTCCTTTCGCGTTCTGATGCTGTCCAACCTTTGTCTAATCCTGTGGCCTGGCTTACTGCCTCGCTTACCTCCTCGTGGTAGACTCCAACTTACTTACTTTCACAAGGGGACCCACGTGATGCCACTGCCAGATGCAACCGCCGGGGCGTTCATCCGCCTGGTCAATCTTTCGAAGGCGTACCAGGAAGGCGACCGCCGCCGCGTCGTCCTGGAGAATGCCTCAGCCAAGTTCGAGCGCGGCCAGTTCGTCGCGCTGCTGGGCCGCAGCGGCAGCGGCAAGAGCACCCTGCTCAACCTCGTCAGCGGCATCGACCGGGCAGATGCGGGCGAGATCTGGGTTGACGGGCGCGAGTTGACCGCGCTGAGCGAGCGTGAGTGGACCCTCTTTCGCCGCCGCCACATCGGCTTCATCTTCCAGTTCTTCAACCTGATCCCGACGCTCACGGTCATGGAGAACGTCACTCTGCCCGAGGAGCTGGGCGGCGCGTCGCCGCGGCAGGCGCGCAAGGCTGCGGAGCCGCTGCTCGACGCGGTCGGGCTGCTCGACCGAGCCGACACCTACCCGGACAAGCTCTCCGGTGGCGAGCAGCAGCGCGTCGCCATTGCCCGTGCCCTCGTGCACGACCCGCTTCTCGTGCTGGCCGACGAGCCGACCGGCAACCTGGATGAGACGACCGGCCAGGCGGTGCTGGCGTTGCTGGACCGGCTGACGCGGCAGGCGGGCAAGAACCTGCTCATGGTAACGCACAGCCCGGAATCTGCGAGCTGGGCCGACCGCGTGCTGCAGCTACACCACGGTAAACTGGAGCCTGTCGCGGCCGTGCCGGAGGCGGTCGGCGGCAACGGGCGCGAGTCTATCCCACACAGTGTGCTCCCACGATGAACCGCACGCTCTACAATGTCGGCTGGCGCTACCTGGTGCGCCACCCGTGGCAGTCCGTCCTGATGATCATCGGCATCGCGCTCGGCGTCTCAGTCATGGTCGCGATTGACCTCGCCAATGCTGCGGCAGCCCGCGCCTTCGACCTGAGCACCGACACCATCGCGGGCCGTGCCACGCACCAGGTTATCGGCGGGCCGGAGGGTGTGGACGAGGCCATCTATGCGCAGCTCAAGGCCGGGACGCGCGTGCCGATTGCGCCGGTCGTGACCGATTACATTGCCTCGCCGGATCTGGGCGACCGCCCGCTGCAACTGCTGGGCGTGGACCCGTTCGCTGAAGCGCCGTTCCGTTCGTACCTCGTCACCTCCCCGTCACAGGCGGCCTCCGTGGGCGACCCGGCGGATGTCGGGCAGCTCGTCGCGTTCCTGACGCAGCCCGGCGCGCTGCTCATCTCGGAGGACCTGGCGGGCGACTACGGGCTGGCGCTGGGCGACGCGGTGCGGCTCAACGCATCCGGGCGGGAGTCTACCGGCTTCATCGCCGGGCTGCTGCGGCCTGACGACGGGCTGGCGCGGCGCGCGCTGGACGGCACAGTGCTGGCCGATGTGGCGACCGTACAGGAAGTGCTGGGCCGCACGGGCTGGCTCAGCCACGTCGATGCAATCCTGCCGGACGATGCGGCGGTCGCTGCGCTGGCGGACCGACTGCCCCAGGGTGTCCAACTGGTGCGTGTGAGCGCGCGCTCCGGCGCGGTCGAGCAGATGACCGCCGCGTTCCGGACGAACCTGACCGCGCTGAGCCTGCTCGCGCTCGTCGTCGGCATGTTCCTGATCTACAACAGCATGACCTTTTCGGTCGTGCAGCGCCGTCCGCTGTTCGGCACGTTGCGCTGTCTCGGCGTCACGCAGGGCGAAGTGGGCCGGCTTGTGCTCAGCGAGGCACTGGTCATTGGCGCATTGGGGTCGCTGTTGGGGTTGGGGCTGGGCGTCCTCCTCGGCCAGGGGGCCGTGCGGTTGGTCACACAGACCATCAACGACCTCTATTTCGTCGTCACCGTGCGCGGCCTGGCGATCGACGCGGGCAGTTTGCTCAAGGGGTTTCTGCTCGGCGTGACCGCGACGGTCGCATCGACTGCCCTACCGGCGTGGGAGGCGGCCACCGTCTCGCCCCGACTGGCGCTCACCCGTTCTGGGCTGGAGGACAAGGCGCGGCGCGCGCTGCCGGCCATAACGGCAACAGGGCTGGCGGGCATCCTGGCTGGAGCGGGCCTGCTGGCCATCCCCA
>CAZTMA010000187.1:0-8757 GCA_964614645.1 uncultured Anaerolineales bacterium | reverse complement strand
AGCAGGTTGAAGAAGTAGAGCCAGACGAAGGTGTGGGCGGCCAGCAGGATGCGCATGGCTGCGCCGAAGTAGCCCAGGTCCGCGGGGGTGGCAACGATGCCCAGGATGGCCGTCGCGCCGAACATGCGCGCGGTCCAGAACATCTGGCTCAACCCGATGGGTACGCCCTCGGTCAACAACTGCCGCGAGAAGTGGAACCGGATCTGCAGCTTGCCGCCCAGCGCGCGGCGGTACAGGATGAGGCCGAGGATGGCCGCGGCCCACGCGGCCAGCGTCTCCGCGACTGCGGCCAGCCAGAACTGCTGCGGCGTGCGCACGAACCCGATGATGACCGCCGCGTAGACGGCCTGACGGATGACCTGCATCAGCGCCACCGGCCACATCAACTCATGGCCCTGAAATACCCACTGGAGCAGGAAAGGCAGTGCAAACAGCCCCAGCCCGTAGAGCAGCAACAGCGACCCCGCGGGCGATGACCGGCCGAGGAGCAGCGCCAGCGTGGTCACTGCGAGGTAGGCCAGCCCCGCCAGCAGGATGCGCGCGGCCACGATCTCCGTGACGAGCGGCCCCGTGCGGGCGGGCGTGCGGGCAATCTCGCGTGCGCCATAAGGCCCGAAGCCCTGGTCCACCACCAGCCCGGCGATGAGCAGCACGGAGATGGCGAACTCGACGTAGCCGAAGCGGTCCGGCCCCACCACGCGGGCCAGGTACGCAATGGCAGCGAAGGTGAGGACCTTGCTCCCCGCCTCTGCGACTGCCAGCCACGCAAAGTTCCGGCCCAGTCTCACTGCGATTGCACCATCGGGCCGTCCAGCGGGCCGTCAAACAACGTGATGGGCTCGCGCTCGGTGTGCGGCAGCTCCGCGGGCTGCTGCCAGGCGCGGGCCGCGACCATCGTCCGGGCGAGATGCTGCGGCTGGAACACGATGCTGGGCCAGAGGAAGACTTCTGTCGTGCAGTGGCATTCCTTTGCCGCGATCGAGGCGCGCAGCGCGTGGGCCTCCGGGGAGTCCCAGATCTCCCAGAAGGACTTCTCGCGCAGGTTGCCCAGCGGCTTGTGCAGCTCGCACACGCCCACGTCGCCGTTCGCGTAGACGACTGCGCTGATGCGACCCGCGCGGCAGGGGATGACCTGCTTATCCTGGGCCATCGTCTGCATCTTGGCCCACTGCAGCATCGGCTCGACGCTGCCGCCGTAGCGGCCCGTCTCGCGCGTGCTCCACAGCCGGCGGATGTACTCGTAGAGCTCACCGTACTCGGCCACCGAGGGCGCCAGCAGGGACGGGTTCTTCCGGTCTCCACGGATCACGGCCAGGTTGTGATGATCCATCTGCGGACAGCGTTCGAACAGATAGGTCGTCAGCTTGCGAATCTGCTGGATGTTCTGGTTGGTCGCGGTCGCGACGGAATGAATGCGCAGCCGCGGGTCGCGGCGCTGAATCTCAGCCAGCGCATCGTAGGTCTGCATCGACCGCCCGAAGCTGCCCGGCGCGCCGCGGAACTCGTCGTGATATTCCGGCATCCCGTCGAGCGACAGCTCCACAGCAAACAGCTCCAACTCCGGCTCTTCCAGGGTCTCCGTGACTTGTTTGACGATCCGGTCGGTATAGTATCCGTTGGTCGGCACGTAAATCTGGCGCGCTTGATTGTGGGTGATGAACTGGCGGCAGATGTCGCTGAACTCCTTGCGCAGGAAGGGCTCGCCACCGGACAGATTCAGGTTCTCGATGCGCCCCAGGGAGCGCGATAGCGCGAAGATTTCTTCCCGGGTCAGGTCCGACCTGCTGTTCAGGTTGCGCCAGTAAAAGCAGTGGTCGCACTTCATGTTACAGATGGAGTTGATGAAGAGCACCAGAAACGGGGGGCTGGGCAAACGCTGGTAGTTCGTCAGTGTCAGCCGCGCGTGACGTTTTACTCTCTCGGGGAATCGCATAGTCATTTCACCACTTCCAATCTCAAACCGATCAATCCAGCCGCTGTTCAGCAGCCACGATGTCAAAGTACTGCGTCAGGTGGGCCTCCGGGGTCCACCATTTCAGGAACGCCCGGTAGCCCTGCTCGCCGAGCACCGTGCGCGTCTCCGGCGAATTCGCCAGGCGGTGCAGTGCCGCCAGCAGCTCGTCGTCCGTGCGATAGACGAAGCCGCCACCGCTGTCCTGGACTACCTCGGGCAGGGCGCCCAGGTCCCGGACGATCGCCGGGGTCTTGCGGGCGAACGCTTCCACGATGATGACGCCGAACGTTTCATAGGTGATCGAAGGCACCACACAGGAGAGCGCATGGTAATACAAGTTGCCTAGTTGGCGTTGTGACAGAGCACCCAAAAACTTGATTTGCGGGTTATTTGCCGCTGACTCGCGCAGCGTTTGTTCGTGGGTGCCGGTCCCGGCGATGAGCAGGTCATAGGGCACACCGCACCGCTGCCACAGGTCGATGAGGGTCTGCACGCCCTTGATGGCTTCCAGCCGGCCCACGAAGAGGAAGTAGGGAGCCTCCTGCGGACGCGGCCCCGGCGTCTGCCAGTCGGCGTCGGCGCGCTCGATGAAGTACGGCAGGTGGCCCACCGGCTGAGGGAAGCCGCGCGCTGCGTGCATCTGTGCGGTGAAGCGGCTGGGCGACAGGAAGCGGTCGACGTGCCGGCTGGCCCGTGCCAGCATCCCCGTGTAGCGCCAGACCTGGGGCGGGCGTTTCGCCAGCAGCGTGCAGCGCAGGCATTCCGGTTTCTCGCAGGCCCGGCTGTTGAACTTCCAGAGCACGTGTGTCGGGCAGACCAGCCAGTGTTCGTGCGTGGTGTACAGTTTTACCGGACGGTGGCCGGCCTGGCCGAGCGTGAGCACTTCGGGACCGAGGAGCGAGATGTTGTGATAATGGATCACGTCGTAGGGTGCGGCGTCGAGCAGCGCGTCGATGGTGTGGCGTTTCAGATACGTGCGGCCCGTCTGCTGCGTCAGGAACGGTGACAGCGCACCAAGACGGCTGCGCAGGCCGTGGACGTGGACGTTCGGGTGCTCCCGGAAGGCTATCTCCGGCTCGGCCGGGTGCAGCAGGTGATAGGCATCGATGCAATGCACCACATCGACGCGATGCCCCCGGTCGCCCAACGCATGCGCCAGCCGGTAGATGTACATCGCGTCCCCGCCGAAGCTGTAGGGCGGGTAGAAGGTGGTCAGGTGCAGGAAACGCAGGGGTCTGTTGCTGTCCATGTTCCTCTACACGACCGTTCAGCGAGCGTCATGTGGTGTGTGGTCTTCACCCTGTTCTGCTGCGCGATGAGGCGGCGGAATGGGTGAAGGCTTCTGGGCCATGGATCTGTCCTTTGCGGGTTTGAGATAGCCGTACAGCTCTCCGCGGGACCAGGCCAGGGTCAGTGCTAACAGGTAGGGTAGTGCTGCGATAAAGCGAAGGCGATCGCGTTTGCTCGGCAGGGCCTTTTGGGCCAGCCGTGCCAGCCTGACCAGCGGAATGGCCGGGCTCAGGAGGATGAGTGCGGCACGACTGGCCGGCTTGACCAGCGTGGCACGTTTCGCGCCGTACACCCATCCCCATTCGAAACGCTCGCGCAGCATGGCATCGAACCTGAGCGGCCCACGGTCCTGATGAACAACAATCTGCGGCCTTAGCCACAAGGTCGCTCCGCGCTGCATCAGACCGGCGTGAAGCTCGACTTCGTGGTAACGCTGGCCCCACAAATCGCGGTTGGCGTCAAGTGCGGCCACCTTGTACGCGACATTTACGTCCGTCAGATACGGCTGTGGCCCTTCAGTCAGCGGCAGGCCGTAGCGCCCGAAATCCATGAAGTAGACGGCCCATCCCAGAAGCCCGCGACCCACATATTCGACGGCACCGCCGATTGCCGCATGGGGTAACTGATGTGCAGCACAGACCTGCGCACCCCAATCGCGTGCCGGAATCACCGTGTCTTCGAGCAGTGCAATGACCGATCCTTGGCTGGAGCTGAGTCCATGCGTCTTGAGCGCGTCGTAAACCCCGTGCTGAGCGGCGTATTGCCAGCTATGCTGCATGGCAGAAGTGTACTTGACCGGCAGGAAGCGGATCCTGGGAAAGCTTGCCGCCAACAGGTCGTAGTCTGGGCTCTGAGCAAAATGTGGGACCACGATTTCCCCAATGGAGTCAGGCATCTGCGGCAGAAGATAATTCAGGCAGCGGCGGACGAATTCCGGTCCGCCGACAGGCACGATGACCACGGACAGTAGCGCGGCGCGCTCTTGCGGAGACTGATTTCTCTTCACGGTTGCGCTAGCGTCCTTCGATACCACTCGATCGTCTCGTGCAGCGCATCTTCGACCCCATATCGGGCCCGCCAGCCCAACACGCGCCGGGCCTTCGAGCAGTCGAGATACTGCGCGCGAATCTCATGACTGGCCTCATTCAGGATGCGCGGCTGCAAGTCCTCGCGGCTGAGCAACTGCAGGATATGCTGGACCACTTCCAGGACGGACAGCGGCCTCTCGGTGGCGAAGTTGAACGCCTGGCCCGCACAGTCGCCATCTGGCAGCCGTTCCGCCAGGCAGAGGTACGCATCAACCGCATCCCGCACGTAGAAGTAGTCGCGCACGAACTGCCCGTCGCTGCGGATGACCGGCGGCTCGCCGTTCAGCGCGGAGCGAATCGTGCCGGGAATCAGGCGATTGAAATTCAGGTCGCCGCCGCCGAACAGGTTGCCGCAGCGCGTGATGGCAACGGGCAGCGCATAAGTGTGATAGTACGACAGGGCAATAAGATCGGAGCACGACTTCGACACATCGTACGGGAAGCGGCCCTGCAACGGCATGTCCTCGGTGTAGGGCAGGTGGTCATGTGCGCCGTAGGCCTTGTCGCTCGATGCGACCACAATCCGCCGGATGAGCCGGGCGTTCGTCCGGCAGGCCTCCAGCAGGTTCCACGTGCCCCGGATGTTGGCTTCGAAGGTGGATAAGGGTGAGCGGGCTGAGGTGCCGACGATGGTCTGCGCGCCCAGGTGGAACACCGAGTCGATCTCGTACTCGTTCAGCGCGCGCACGAGGAGTGCGTAATCCTCCAGCTCACCGCGCACGACGTTCGTGCGATCGAGCAATCTCTCGCTCACCAGGCGACTGCGAGGCACCCAGTCGCGCACCAGGCAGGTGACGTTGGCACCCTCGGTCAACAAGCGCTCGACCAGCCAGGAGCCGAGCAGACCCGTCGCGCCGGTGACAAAGACGTTGCGTTGACGCCAGCCGCTCACCACCGCCTCCACGGAGCCTGGCCGCTGCTCCACAGCGATTCCAGGTATTCTTTATCGCGCAGCGTGTCCATCGGCTGCCAGAAGCCCTCATGCCGGAAGGCCATGAGCTGGCAGCCGACCGAGAGCCGTTCCAGCGTGTCGCGTTCCAGGATGGTTTCGTCGTCGTCGAGATAATCGAAGATGGCTGGCTCGAACACGAAGAAGCCGCCGTTGATCCAGCCTTCGCCGGTCTGCGGCTTCTCGGAGAAGCGCTGCACACAGTTGCCGTCCAGTTCGAGCGCGCCGAAGCGCGCAGGCGGCCGTACTGCCGTGATGGTCGCGAGCTTGCCGTGCGACCGGTGAAATGCCAGCAGCGCGGCCAGGTCGATATCGCCCACTCCGTCGCCATAAGTCAGCATGAAGGTGTCCGTCAGCCAGGGGCGCAGGCGCAGGATGCGCCCGCCGGTCATGGTTGCATAGCCCGTGTCGATGACGCCGACCTGCCAGTCTGTCCCATCGGTCTGGATCATCCGCCTCGAGCCATCGTGCAGATTCACGAAATAGTCACTGTGGCGCATATGGTAATCATGGAAGTATTCTTTGATCATCTCGCCCTTATAGCCGCAGGCGATCACGAAATCCTTGTGTCCGCAGGCGGCATAAATGTTCATGATGTGCCATAGCATGGGCTTGCCGCCGATCTCCACCATGGGCTTGGGCCGTGCGGTGGTCTCCTCGGCCAGCCGCGTGCCGCGCCCCCCGGCCAGAATCACGGTGCGCATCTCACACAACCTCCGGTTTGGGCAGCGGGATGATGAAACGGCCACTCCGCCCGCGGTGCGCCGCCTGCTGGCGCATGATTTCCTCTGCGAAGTTCCAGGCCAGGATCAGTACGTCGTCTGGCTGTCGCTTGTCCAGCGCGGCGACAGCCAACACCGGGATATGCGTGCCCGGTGTCAACAGGCCGATCTTGAGCGGGTTCTTGTCGACCGTGTAGGGGAGCAGGTCAGGTCCGATGCCGCAGTAGTTGAGCAGGGTGTTGCCCTTCGCCGGCGCGCCATAGCCGGCCAGCGCATGACCCGCGGCCACGAGTTCAGATAGCAGCTCGCGCAGCGCGCGGCGGTGCTGATCGACGTCACGAGCGAAGCGGGCGAAGGTGGCGAATTCATTCAGGCCGGCGCGCGCCTCATGTTCCAGATAGGCCGTCACCTCACCCGCGTCATAACGCTCTGCCTGTGCTTCCGGCGCGGCGTAGACGCGCAGCGACCCCCCGTGCACAGCCACCTCGTCCACCCGCACGATGCGCAACCCGGCTCGCCGGTACAGGCTCGCCAGTGCAGTAACGGAGAAGTAGCACAGATGCTCGTGATAGATGGTGTCATATTCCAGGCGGTTCACCAGCTCGCGCAGGTAAGGCACTTCGACGATGACCAGCCCGTCATCCGCCACCAGCTCGCGGCAGCCCTGCAGGAAGCCCAGCGTATCGTCCACGTGCGCAAGGACGTTGTTGGCGATGACCGCGCGAGCCGAACCGTAGGCACTACGCATCTCGCGGGCGCAGGCCAGGTCGAAGAACCGATTCACCGTCTCGATCCCGGCATCGCGCGCCAGGCGGGCAATGTTGCCGGCCGGCTCAATGCCGAGCGTCCGCACGTCCTTACGCTGGAAGCACTTGAGCAGGCTGCCATCGTTGCTGCCTGCTTCTACCACGAGGTCTGACGGGCCGAGTTCGAGCAACCTGACTACTGCTTCGGCATACCTCTGGTTGTGCGCGGCCATGGTATCAGAAGTGCCCGTTACATAGACATAATCTTTGAACAGCACTTCGGGGTCGATGACGTCCAACAGTTGCACGAGTGAACAGTTGTGGCAGAAGTAGACATCCAGCGGATAGGCCACCTCATGTGCGAACTCTGTGGCGTCGCGCAGGAAGGCGTTTGCGAGCGGCACCGTGCCGAGCGGCAGGAACAGCGAGAAGTCACGGCTGCCACAGCCCCGGCAGGTGTCTCGCAGGTGATGGGCCAGCCCCATATCTGGCCGCTGCTGAGTACGCGTCACATTGGAGACGGAAATATCGCTCATTGCGTTATCTCTTGAGGACCCAACTCACGGGCGCCGTAGACCATATTTCCGGGTCCATTTGGACCCCCGTACTTACCGTGTCCTTTAGCCCAGCGGTTCAATTCACCCGAGAATCTGAACTCCAGGAGATGGCGGAAGAACTCCCAGCAGGTTGTAGCCCGGACATGCGAGATGCCGTTGCCGCGCATGCGAGCGAAAGCATTGAACTCCAGCACGCGTATCCCCATGTAATGCGCCTTGATCATGATTTCGGGGTCGAGAAACCAATTGCGTGACTGGAGCTCCATGGCTTCAACAACATCTCGCGGCAGGATTTTCGGCGTGCCGTTGACATCCAGCGACCCCAATCGCGGCCACAGCAACAACACGAAAAGGTTGTAGCTCACTGAGATGACTTTGCGCGCCAATCCGTCCATGCGGAAACGGCGTCGCACCTTGCCGAGCACTCTGCCGTTGGTTGCGATGACGGCTTCGTAGAGCCGCACGACATCCTCCGCATCAACCTGGCCGTCGGCTCCGATAATGCCAAACCAGGGAGTCGTGCAGAGGGGCACGCCACTCAATACTCCGCCGCCGTAACCCTGATTGGGCGATACCTGATGCACAGTAATGGCGGGCTCCTCTGCAGCGACCCGAAAAAGCACTTCTGCGGTTCGGTCGGTTGAACCGTTATCGACCGCCACCACCTGGAGCGTGTGACCTGACCGCCGAAAAGCACTGGATAGTCGCTTGAGCGTGTACTCGACAGACTCTTCTTCGTTGTAACACGGCATCACCAGGGACAGGCCTGTCTGTCCTGCCTGCCTTTGCTCATACTTATTGCCTTGTTGCATTTTTCGCCTCATTAATCCGGATTCGCACATCGTACAGATATCGGTCATATATCATCATCTCGTTGTTGAATGCGAGGGTTGCCCGCACGCCAGCTTTGATAGTTGTCTCCGGCCGCCAGCCGGTGCGTTGGTGCAGGCGGTTCACATTCACCGGATCGTGCTGCATCTCGTCGGGCCGCGCCGGCAGCGCATCGAACTGGAGCCGGCCTGCCGGCAAACTTAGAATTTCGGCGGCGGTCTCGACGAACTCGCGCACGGCCGTGAGCCGGCCCGTCGCCAGATTGACGATCGCGCCTGGCTCGCCGCGCGATAGGCCCAGCCGCAGCAAGCCTTCAGCCACATTCTCGACGTAGGTGAAATCGCGCTGCTGGAGCCCCGCTGTCAGCGGGAGCGACTCACCCGTCCTGGCGCAGGCGAGCAAGGACGGCAGCAGCCGCCCTGCGTGTTCGCCCGGCCCGTACACCGTGAACAGCCGCGCGGTCAATCCGCGCAATTGGCGGGCGGCGCAGCCCTCAAGTACCTGCTGGGTTCCCGCCAGCTTCGTGCGACCGTAGAGCGCCGTGGGGCGGGTCGGCGTGTCCTCCCGCAGGTCGCCGGCCGCCGCGCCGTATTCGGCGGCAGACCCGACATGGATCAGGT